>NZ_OZ217340.1:172500-528412 GCF_965111685.1 Streptococcus oralis | reverse complement strand
CTCAGCTACTAGCACTTTAATCGAGCTAGTTCCGATATCTAAGCCTGTAAAAAAACCATCTCTAGTCATTACATCGCATCCTCTCTGTCTTCCAAGTTTCTCACTTCTATTTAATAACTATGTTTGGGCATAGCTATTCAAAGAATATTATAACACAAAAAATCTAATCGTGCTTAGTTTTTCATAATTTTCCTGCATGTTTTTTGAGAAAATTCTAGAAAAATTCTTCTTCTAAGAGAAATTTCAATGTTATCGTTAACAATTTTCTTTTTGTTTCTTAAAAATCCAAAAAAGAGAAGATCATTTTAGATCTTCTCTTGAATAAATTCTTCCGATTTTTGTTGTAAAAAATTTTCTACTAATTTCCCTGTTAAGCGAATTGCTATCACGATAACAGTCGAAACAATGAGATAATTTAAGGGCTGGCCGAAGTTTCCAACAATTGGTGGTTTACTCAAAAATCCATAATCCCCACCTACAACTAAGTTGACAACCCATATCAAGCCATTTAAGGCAAAGGTAATCACCGCCACATTCTTCAAATCGAGAAGGGAAGCCTCATAGTTTCTAAACAAGTATAGAAGCGCATTTCCTAAAAGGGCAACATGTCCGATAATGAAAGACAAAATGGTCACGTGTGGAAATGGGTAGGGATCAAAGAGTGGGTAAGCCAGTGCCGCTGTTGCTCCAAAAGTTCCTAAAAGGGCAAAGTATTGTTTGTACTTGGATGTCCCTGGAATCAAGAGCATCACAAACATGGCGATACGGCAATGATAGAAGGGCAAACTTTCTGACAGAGGCATGAGATTGCCCCAATACCAGCTATACAGAACAATCAGTTGAACAGACTGAAGGATCTGAATAAAACGCTGGTAAGCCACTTTATCGCGAAAACGATAAGAAGCATAGAAAGTAAGCGCCAGTAAACATAACAAACCAATGTACCAGTGGAGTTCAAACTGGGGCGGTTCTGATATCTGTGTGGTAAATAATTTATCCCACAAATTCATATTCTATTCCTCGTTCATCTAGCTAGAGGCAGTAAAAAATTCACTTTCCCCAGCTTTTAAATTTTTTGAAAAACTTGATTCCATGCCATGCATAGAATACTTGCGTCTTAAATTCGCAACCTATTATATCATTTGTATTGCAGAAATGCACCTTGCAGATACCCTTTTTTGATTTGTCAACTTCTCTAGCATAAACTAATCAACATATTGGTCTCTTTGTCCTTTATAAACCTGCCAAAGAATCTCCATTTGCTCCTTGGTGATGCGTTTTTCAGATAAGACTGGCAATTGGTCAATGGCAAAAAATTGAAGCTCAGCAATTTCTTGATTCTCTTGAAATTGTCCATCAAGAAGCTTACATTCAAACACAAACTTTGCATATTGTTTGCTCTGTAGTTGGAAACGATTGGTGTCAAAAACTGCAAGTAACCTTTCAGCTTTTGCTGTAAAGCCGGTTTCTTCTTCAATTTCTTTAAGAATATTTTCGGTTGGAGAATAGCCAACTTCACCAAAACCACCTGGCAAAGCCCAACTATCCTCTCCTTTTCCTCTAACTAAACAAACTTTTTTATCCTCAACAATCCAAGCACGGACATCCATCAGAGGAGTTGCATAAGCGGAAGTCGGTTTCATGACTTCTGCCACTTCTTCTGCATCGAGGTCTGATACCTGATTCAACATTTCAGATAACAGACTTCGCAAGTCTTCGTAGCGCTCACGGTCAAACGGATCTTTTGTAAAGGTTAATCCAGTATCCGTAATGGCTAGCATTCTTTGCAGATACTTGGCAAAATCATTTGCATTCATTTTCTAAACTTTCTACCAACTTGGCTAGATTCATGGAGTTCGAGCCTTTGAGCAAAATTTGGTCATTGGCTCCAAGGCTTTCCTTAACCTGCTTGACTAGGTCTTCAAATTGGTCCTCATCGGCTGTTTTTTTGAAGTAATAAACGTGGCCGATTGGGAACATTTGACTGGCAAGTTGAGCCAATTCCGCAATATCTTCTCCATAGAAAATCACGGTATCCAGCACATCTGGTGAGAGACTCAAAATCATCTGGTTATGGAGTTGAACAGACTGATCGCCGAGTTCCTTCATGTCTGCCAAGACAGCGATTTTCTTGCCCCCTTTGTTGGCTGGAATTGCAGAGAATGTCTCCAAAATCAACTTCATAGCAGTGGGATTGGCATTGTACACATCTGATAGGATATCTGCTCCATTGGCTGCTTTCTTCCACTCGGTACGGTTACGCGTCAATTCAAGATTTTGGAAGGCCTGATGAATTTGCTCCTCTGACACTCCTTCTTGAAGAGCCACATAAGCAGCAATCATAGCATTGGTGGCATTGTACTTACCTGTCACTGGCAAATCGAGGGCTTGTCCCAAGAAATTCGCCTTAAAGGTCAGACTATCCTTGCGCTCAATCAAGTCTGTAATTTCCAGCTCTGCTCCTTGCCCAAAACGAACCACCTTTTTATCAGTTGGCAAGTAGTCCTCTACTATAGGGTCAGCTGGTGCCAAGAGCAAGGAACCAGGTTCCATACCATCTGCAATTTGCATTTTCCCCTTAGCAATCTCCGAACGGTCTTTGAAAAAGGCCAAATGAGCCTCTCCAACCAAGGTCACTATAGCTGTTTTTGGATGAGCCAATTCAGACAAGAGATGAATATCTCCCAAGTGATCCTGCCCCATCTCCAAGACCAACTTTTCAGTATCATCAAGCATATGAAGAACAGTATAAGGAAGACCAATCTCGTTATTGTAATTGCCCTGAGTTTTGTAGGTCTTGTAGGTTGTTGACAGTAAATGCGCCAGCATATCCTTGGTCGTTGTCTTACCATTTGAACCTGTAACAGCAAAGACATCAATCGCTGTTTTTTCAAGATAGTAGGCTGCGAGGGTTTGAAAGGCAGTCAAGACATCGTCTACTAGAATGTAGGGATGATTTGCAACCTCTTTCTCAGACAAGGTTACTACTGCACCATTTTCAAATGCTGTTTCGATAAAGTCATGACCATCACGCGCACCTTTAAGTGGCACAAACAAATCTCCTGTCCCAATCAAACGACTGTCAAACTCAGCCTTTTCTAACTGAGCATCCGCAAAAAGACTAACGTCATTTTTAGCTCCAACAGCTTGGGCAACTTCATGGATTGTTAATTTCATTTCTACTCCTTTAAAAAGGGTTGAAGTCCAAGAACTCTAGTCACCATGCAGTGATAGTTCTGGCTTCTACCCTCTCTTTCATTTTTATAGCAAATGCGCTTCGCGCTTGTCAAAACTTTGCTTAGCAAGGTCAACCAAATGCTCGATTAGTTCTGGGTAGCTGATTCCCATATTGTCCCAAAGTAGTGGATACATAGACCACTGAGTAAAACCTGGCATGGTGTTAAGCTCGTTTAGGAAAATCTCGCCCTTATCTGTATAGAAGAAATCACAACGAGACAGACCGAGGCCACCGATCGCACGGAAGGCAGTTTCTGCATTATGACGCATGACAGCTACCACATCATCACTAATCTTGGCTGGGATGTCCATGGTAATCTTGTTATCGATATACTTGGCATCGTAGTCATAGAAGGCAACATCCTTGACCACTTCACCTGGCAAAGTGCTCTTCACATCGTAGTTGCCCAAGAGACCAACCTCAATTTCACGCGCATTCACCCCTTGCTCTACCAAGACACGGCTGTCATATTGGAAGGCAAGCTCCAAAGCTTGGCGGAGTTCTTCTTGATTTTCAGACTTAGAAATACCGACACTTGAACCCATGTTTGACGGCTTCGTGAAAACTGGATAAGTCAATTTTTCTTCAACTTCAGCGATTTTAGCAGTCACATCATCGCCTTCAACGATAGCCACATAAGGAACTTGATCAATCCCTACTGATTCTAAAACACGCTTAGTCGTAATTTTGTCCATGGCAAGGCTTGATGACAAGATATTGCAGCCGACATAGGGCATTTTCAAAACTTCAAGGAATCCTTGAACAGAGCCATCCTCTCCCATTGGGCCATGAAGAACTGGAAAGACCACTGCACCTTCTTCATAGATGGAACTTGGCGCTATTTTCTTGTCCCAGTCAATAGTCGCATTGGTCATGAGACGATCTTCTTGACCTGGAGTCTGGCTAAATTCTTGCGTTTTGATAAAGTCACCTGACTGGCTGATGAAGAAAGTCTTGACTGTGAAACGGTCGTAGTTGACCGCACGCATAACACTTTCAGCTGAAAGGACAGAGACTTCACGCTCTGCACTACGTCCACCGTATAAAAGAATAATCGTTTGTTTCATATTACTTGTCCTAATTCTAATAGAATACTCGTTCTTTAGTATATCATATTTGCTTCTTTTTTGAAACTTGAACATGGTACTAGAATTCAAGAAACATAAAAGGAGACCAATAACATCAAAGTCGGTCTCCTTAATTTTCTTATGAATAAATTTAGTTCGTAAATTGTCTACTCCTACAACTCTGTCCGATTTTCAATGGCTCGTAAGAGTGTGACTTCGTCCGCATACTCGATATCTGCTCCCACGGCTAGTCCTCGTGCTAGGCGAGTGACCTTGATACCAGCTGGCTTGAGGAGACGAGAAAGGTACATAGATGTCGCTTCCCCATCTGCCGTCGCATTGGTTGCCACAATCACCTCTGAAACCTCACTATCCATGAGACGGGTCATGAGACTCTTGAGGTTGATATCGTCTGGGCTGATACCATTCATCGGAGAAATGAGGCCGTGCAAGACATGATAGAGTCCGTGGTATTCTTGGATGTTTTCCATAGCAGCCACATCGCGACTATCCTCTAACACCAAGATCGTTGTCTGGTCTCGAGTCGGATCCGTACAGATAGAGCAAGGATCATCATCCGTTAAACGGCCACAGATGGAACAATAGGTCAATTCCCGTTTAGCGGACAGGAGATTTTTGGCAAATTCATTGACATCGTCATCAGACATTCCAATGGTATAGAAGGCTAGGCGGGTAGCCGTTTTAATCCCGATACCTGGTAACTTTGAATAGCTATCAATCAGCTTGGCAATAGGTGTTGGATACAGCATAAGTCCCTTTCTAATTCATTGGATGGTGTTGGTGATAAAGATTGATAATATCGCGTGCAATCGAAGGTCCGACACCGTTTGTTAGGTTGGTGTTATGAGGAAAGACGACTGCAACTGCGATTTGAGGATTTTCGGTCGGTGCATAGGCGACTGCGTTGGTATTGTTGGCTTTTTGACCACCATTAACGTAACTTTCGGCAGTACCCGTTTTCCCGCTGATGGATACGGCTGCGCCATTTGAAAAGGCACGACCAGTTGTCAGAGCACTCGTTCCATGCGAAACTTGATAGAAACCTTGCTGCAAGATAGCCATATCTGATTCTGAAATATTGACCTTGTTCAGTTCCTTAGTGGCTGTTTCTTGAACCAGACTACCTAAGCCACCTTGGTCATTGTTTCCATAAACCCCTTCAACGATGTGAGGAGCTAAACGCACACCATTGTTTGCAATGGTTGCGACATACTGAGCTAACTGCATAGGTGTGTAGTTATCAAACTGACCAAAGGAATTATTGATATAGTTCCCCAAATCAAATTCTTTTGGCGTAAATCCTGTGGATTCATCTGGAAGGTCAATCCCTGTTGAAGCTCCGAGTCCGTATTCCCCAAAGGTTGATCTCAATTTGCCCATTGCAGTCTCTAACTGTCCCGTTGCGGCCACCATGTTTGGTGTGTAGGTCTGTCCCATGATTCCTAGAGCAGTTTGAACCATATAGGCATTAGAAGAGTACTCTAGAGCCTCAACTGCTGTGATAGGGAAAGAGCCATAGGACAAGGTATACCATGAATTGATAGGGGCCGAACCTTGGAAAACAATCGGTTGGTCTGTCAAGGTTTGATTACCTGACAAGACTCCGTTTTCCCAACCAGAGCTGATGGTCGCCGCCTTAACGACAGAACCTGGCACAAAGACGTTGGTTATCGTTCCAAGCGAATCTGAACTTAATTTTCCGGATTCGACATCATGCTTGACACCTGACATGGCCAAAACTGCTCCGGTTTTAGGATTAAGGGCTACGGCGTAAACCCCTTCAGAATATTTGGCTCCACCGTTACCCAACTCTGAGTTGAAGTAGCTCTTGAGTAGGTCGTCCACACCATTCTGGAAAGCTAGGTCAACCGTTAACTTGATATTGTTTCCTTTGCTTCCTTCTTCGACATTTTCCACACTTTCCATATTTCCGTGTTTGTCGAGGTGGATTTCCTTGACGGAGCGTTTGCCTTGAAGAACATCTTCATATTGCTTTTCAAGATAGGAAGTCCCCACTCGGTCATTGAGAGAATACCCTTTTTTGAGATAAGCATCAACTTCCTCTGCTGGAAGTCCTGACTTCTCATTTGAAACGCTACCGACAATCGTCGATAAAGAGGTATCCAGTACTTTACGATCCCATGAGGTTGAAATACTGATACCTGGTAATTCCTTAGACGCTGATGCAACGAGAGCAACTTGGGTATCATCTAAAGCATCTGTAGAAATAGTGCCCGTCGCAAAATTTTCAACGGCATTGAGCTGACTAAAGAGATAGATTTCCTTTTTCTGGTCATCTGTATAATTGAGCTGACTCACGTCAATACTTTCAACCGCATTATTGTAAAGTGTCGCTTCTGATAAACGATTCCCATCAGAATCTAGGCGTTTATCGCTTGGCAAGGATTCGACTGTTTTTTTGTAAATATCCTGGTCCGCCAAGTAGTAGTCTGCAATCTGTCGATCTGTCAGATCAGGGGAGGTTACATTTACATATGTGAGAAGTTTCTTGGCTGTCTCCTTCAATTCAGCCGCCGTCATTTTATTGTTTCGTGTGAAAGAAACAACCTGCTTAACAGTGTTTTCTACCAAGGGTTTCCCTGTTGCATCATAGATCTGTCCACGAGCTGAACTGGTTGTTACCCTTGTTTGGCTGGCTGAAGCCAATTTTGTTTCATAGAAATCTTTATTGAGCACCTGCATGTATAACAATCGACCAATAATGGCCATAAAGAGCAGAATGACAATCGCAAATAGTAAATTAAGCCGAATCGGAATCGAATGGCTATTAAATTTTCTCATACAACTAAGACTCTTTTCTAGAAAAATTCCCGATTTCCACCTTTATTTCCCCTAAAATAATAGAGTAAATAGGTAAAGCTCAGTACATTTCATTGTACCATATTTTACGGAGAAACTCTTGGAAAAGTCGAAGCATTTTTTGACTTTTAACTGAAAATGCCTTTTTATTTGGTTATCCTATTTTCTATGATATAATGATAGTAATAATTAGGAAAGCGTTAATTTTTAAGACTTTGACTCATAAAAAGGAGCCTCATGAACAAGCCAGATATCGCAACCATAATCGATCTCCATTTTGAAGAATTAACCGAGCTCGAGCAAGAAATCGCTCGCTATTTTTTGCAAGCTGAAACGATCCAAGATGATCTCTCTTCTCAGCAAGTTACCCAGAAATTACATATCTCCCAAGCAGCCTTGACCCGCTTTGCCAAAAAGTGTGGTTTTACAGGCTACCGAGAGTTCGTCTTTCAATACCAGCATCAGGCTAGTAAACCGGACACTCATTCGCACAAACACAGTCCTTTGACCAAACGTGTTTTGCGAAGCTACAGTATCATGCGAGAACAAACTCAGGATTTGATTGACGAAGAACAACTGGAACGCGTCGCCCAATTAATCGATGACGCAGAACGAGTTTACTTTTTTGGGACGGGAAGTTCTGGTCTGATTGCCCGCGAGATGAAACTGCGCTTTATGCGTCTAGGTGTTGTCTGTGAAGCTTTGACCGATCAGGATGGCTTTGCTTGGACGACTAGTATCATGGATGAAAATTGTCTGGTACTTGGCTTTTCTCTCTCAGGCACTACCCAATCCGTCCTCGATAGTTTGCTGGACGCCAAGGAAATGGGGGCCAAGACCATTTTATTTACCAGCGCTCCAAACAAAAACAGTCATGCCTATACCGAAACGGTCCTTGTCGCAAGCCACAGTCAATCTTCTTACATCCAGCGTATTTCCGCTCAACTCCCTATGCTCATTTTAATAGATTTGATTTATGCCTACTTTTTAGAAATCAATCGCGATAGCAAAGAAAAAATCTTTAATAGTTATTGGGAAAACAAAAAGCTCAACGGCTATCGTAGACAAAAACGTGTTAGAAAATCCTAGTTTGGTTAAACCAAACTAGGATTATTTTGTTTTAATACTCTTCGAAAATCTCTTCAAACCACGTCAGCTTCACTTTGCTCTTTGATTTTCATTGAGTATAAAATGATAATAGGCTCCCAACACACCTGCTGTGTTTTGGTGATGGACAAATTCTAATCGTAAAATAAAACGAGCTATTCTTCAGAAGTACGTTCTATAAGATCATAGTTTAATGCAGAGTGTAGCGATGTAGTCATTTCCATACCGTGATAATCGATGTCTTTTGTCACACGATTCATAAAAATCGATCATAGCGAGGCCGTTTTTTAGTTGTCCTCTAATCTGACTTTCTAAGGTATGGCTAAATTCATATCCATATTCTGGATTGATGGTGATTTTGCCTTCCTCTTCAAGCTCTCTTGAATTAAAAGGGATTGAAAACTTTAACAGTAATTCCTCATCGGGTTTGTCCCATACAGTGTCAGCATCATACATGTAGATCCAGGGATTCATAAATCCGACCATTAAGAGTCCACCCTTTTTCAATACGCGAGAGGCTTCTTTATACATGTTTTCTAAATCCTCTATGTACACATTTGAAACCGGATTAAAAATAATATCAAAAGTTTCATCTTCAAATGGAAATGGTTTTGTCATATCGCCTTGAACGGTATTGATTTTTAAACCTTCTCTTTTAGCAACCATTTCATCTCTTTCTAATTGTGATTTAGAAAAATCCATGATGGTGACATCATAACCTTTTGCAGCAAAAACGGGACCCTGCTGTCCACCACCACAAGCTAACCCTAATATCTTTTTCCCGTTTGCTTTTTCAAACCATTCTATCGGAACTTTTTTCCCAACAGTTAAGGCAACAGAAATTGGATACTTTCTAGCTTCTTCTAGTTCTTCATGTGTCAGTGGCTCAGTGTAGTCATTTTTTACATTATTCCATCTATCTTCATTTAATTTTATATAATCATTCATCTTACAATCTCCTCGTAATTTTATATGATTTCGATTTCAGGTGAATCAGTTGCCATTACATTTTTTTCACCTCTACAAATTCTAATTTACCAATTTTCGCCCACCTCATTATATCATTTTTCCACATTTTCCCATTTACTCAAGCTAATTATCAATTAAATGGATGATAGAATTGCTCTCGCCTTAACTTCTCATGCAAGTCGGTTATTTTCTCCTAGTTTCTCACGATTACCTCCTTTGGCTTAAATTTTTCAATAAAAAAAGAATTAAGTAAAACAGTTTTCACTCGAGTAGTGATTCAGTGTTCTGCTTAATTCTATAGTTCCAAACTAGGATTGTTTTGTTTTAAAATGATAATAGGCTCCCAACATCCCTGCTGTATTTTGGTGATGGGCAAATTCTAATCGTGTTTTTTCAGCTAGGCTTGGCACCAAGGCCGCCTTCAAGGCTGTGCGGATCTTCGGTTTGAGGATAGCCTCTTGCCCCATGATCCCGCCACCAAGAATAACCACTTCTGGATTGGCAACGTAGCAAATATTTGCCAGACCTTTTCCTAGATAGTCTACCATGCGGTCAATACCAGCCATACAAATCTTGTTTCCTTCAGTAGCTTCCTTGAAAATACGTCGGCCATTCCACTGGTCAACTGGATCACCGTGAGCTGCTGCCACATATTCTACCAAGGCTGTCGTAGAAGCCAAGTCTTGGAAAGCTCCATCCTGCATATGCATATAACCGACTTCGCAGGCTGAGTTGCTAAATCCATGGAAGACTTTCCCATCCATAATCAAGCAACCACCGATACCGGTTCCAATGGTCAAGCAAAGAGTGACACTCGCTCCCTTACCTGAACCAGAAACTGCCTCAGCAAGACCTGCACAGTTGACATCATTTTCAATTTCACAAGGAATCGCAAAACTCGTCTCGATTTCCTTCTTGAACTGGGTCCCTGCATAATTCGGAATTTGTGGGCCGGCATAGAAAATCTCACCTTTATCAGGATCGACCATTCCCGCCGAAGAAATGGCAACACCTGCTACTGGGCCTTTTTCTAAATAGCTGGCTACGATATCTTTTGTCTTTTGTGAGATATGGGGTCCACCCTTATGCGCCTCAGTTGGCATTTCATGCGATTCAACAAGTTGGCCTTCTTGGTCGATCAAACCATATTTGATGTTGGTTCCACCGATATCAATTGCAACGTAGTGTGTCATAAATACCTCCTTATGGATTAGAGGAAGCGCTCCTTGGTTTCACGAATCAATTGTGCTGCTGCTTCTACAACTGGGCGATCTTCTTCGGTTACTGGCGTCAATGGCGAACGAACTGAACCAATGTTCAAGCCTTCATTGATCTTCAAGACTTCCTTAATCACACCGTACATATTTCCATGTGCAGAAGTGAGTTTACCAATGATTGCATTGATAGCGTATTGCAATTCACGCGCTGTTTCCAAGTCTTTCTCAGCAATCAACTCATTAAGTTTCAAGAAGAGTTCTGGCATAGCACCATAAGTACCACCGATACCAGCTTTGGCACCCATGAGTCGTCCACCTAGGAACTGTTCATCTGGACCATTGAATACGATGTGGTCTTCTCCACCAAGGCTGACAAAGGTTTGGATATCTTGAACTGGCATAGAAGAGTTCTTAACACCGATAACACGTGGATTCTTCAACATTTCAGTGTAAAGGCTTGGAGTCAAAGCAACACCTGCCAATTGAGGAATGTTATAAATCACGTAATCTGTGTTTGGAGCTGCAGCACTGATATCGTTCCAGTATTTGGCAACTGAGTACTCAGGCAAGCGGAAGTAAATCGGTGGAATCGTTGCAATGGCATCTACACCCAAACTTTCTGCGTGGCGAGCAAGTTCCATACTGTCTTTGGTATTGTTGCAAGCTACGTGAGCGATGATAGTCAATTTGCCCTTGGCAACTGCCATGACTTCTTCCAAAATCAACTTGCGATCTGCCACACTTTGGTAGATACATTCACCAGAAGAACCGTTGACATAGAGACCTTGAACTCCCTTATCAATGAAGTATTGGACCAAGGCGCGCGTACGCTCTGGACTGACTTCTCCTTGATCATCATAACATGCGTAGAAGGCTGGAATGACACCTTCGTATTTTTTCAAATCTGACATAGATTTTCTCCTAAGATTTCTTTTTTCTGCTGATAGCAGTTCTATTTTTTACAAGTTTAGTATACACCTTGTGAAAATCGCTTTCAATATCTTGTATACACTTAGATTTTAGTTTCTACTTGTATTTTAGAAACTGTAACGATTGAAAGTAGTTTCAGGAACAAGCCATCCTACTGGTATTTGGCGAAGATTTTCTCCATCAAACCTGCTTGGAGAAAGACTAGCAAACCAAAACCAAAGAGGATAAAAGCTGACCCACCCAAAAGGAGAGTGAAGGCGGATAGATAAAGAACCATCACTATGAGAAAGAGAATAGCTAACATGAGGAAGAACCATGGAAAGTTAAAACTTGCCAAGATAAGCCCTTTTTGCAGCACTTCTTTCCAAGACAAATCATAGCGCGCAGCGATGGGATAACTAGCCAACATCACCAGAGTGAGGAAGATGAGAATCCCCAAACAAATAGCTTTCACAATCTGGAAAGGTAAAGCTGTTTGGCCCCAGAAAAGATAGAGGTCTAAAAGGCTTAGCAAAACTATACCCAACTCCAGCAAACCTAACTGGAAACCCAGTTTCAGATTTTGCTTGAAGGCCCTTATAAAAGTTCTAAAGACTGGTACCCGCCTGCTTCTCTTAATCTCGAACATAGTCTCATAGAGGCTGATTTTCGCCACTCCAATCGTCACAATGGGCAAACAAGAGACGACAAAAAGAAGATTGGCTGTCACGATATCCAAGACCTTCTCACTGAAACGCATGAGAAAGTTATCTGTGTCAAATGCTGCCTTGATTAGGCTTACTCCTTTTTGTGCCATGTTTGCTCCTCCTGATTCTTTTAATCAATCAAAATTTTAAAGAGATATTTGCGAACTTTTTCTTCCATCCCTGCGTAGCCATTTGGCTGGTGAGGTTCTCCTGGGAAGAAAATCGCAAAATTGTGGTAGCCCAACAAGAGTGGGTAGTGTTCATGACAATGGACAAAGCCAATGTCACTCGCTTCATCGAATGCTACCGCCTCGTCTTTGATACGTGAACCATAGCTCGAATATTCATGCCCGTCTACCAGCAAATGCAAATCTGCATAGTTCTTATGATGCTCAAATTGATCATTTTCAGCTTGATTGAGGACATTTTCCTGCACAACTAGAAAGACCTTGTCCCCGTCAATCTCATACTTACCGAGTTCCAAAGAATCCTTACGGTGTTGGTAGAGATAGTCGATAGCCTTGTCTAGATTGGGATGGATTCCCTTGTAAAAGGCGATGTTTTTCAAATCGTCAAAAATCATACTGTTCCCTTCGTTTCTGATAGTTACTATTTTAAAGTTTCGAATTATCCTTTCTCTATTTCCCTGTAATAGTGCGGACGGAAGCAAATTCCTTCGGTATTTCATTCCTAATTTTTGAGCCTTTTGCTCTTTCATCGTCAGTCTCAAAAATTCCGTCTAAGATAAGCGTAAGATGCTTATCTTAGATACCACTAAAAGCGGGAAATAGTCACCATAAAACGAACCTACTCTAACTAGTATATGAAAAGAGTTCACTCTTAAGTTTATAAGTGTCTGACAAAACTTCACGAAGTAACTGTATACTCTCCATTTTGTAGACACTTATAACTCTGTATTCTCTTATACTCAATGAAAATCGAAGAACAAACTAGGAAGCTAATCGCAGGCCATACTTAAGTATGGCAAGGTGATGCTGACATTGTCTGAATTCGATTTTCGCAGAGTATTATCCTTTAACCGCTCCCATAGTAATCCCTTGAGTGAAGGATTTTTGGAAGACAAGGAAGACGGTTACGATTGGCACGGCTGCAAGAGCCGCACCAGCCATGATCAAACCATAGTTGGTTGCCATTTCGGCCTGCATGGTCGCAACCCCAAGTGAGATAGTCAAGTTTTGACGTGAAGTCAACATAACCAACTGCATGAAGTAGTCGTTCCAAGTATTGATGAAGGTAAAGATTGCAAGGGCTGCAAATCCTGGCTTCACAATAGGGAAGGCTACGCTCCAGAAAGTACGAATTTCACCACAACCGTCGATTTTGGCTGATTCAAGCAATTCTGTTGGAATATTTTCACTGAACTGTTTCATGAGGAAGACCCCGAATGGCCATCCAATCAAAGGCAGGATAACTGCCCAAAGAGTATCGTGAATTCCCATGAAGTTGACGATACGTACCAATGGAACAAGGACAACTTGTTTTGGAAGAGCCATGGCAGCGATAAAGACTGCAAAGAGGATGCGCTGACCATAGAAACGTTTTTTAGCCAAGACATAACCTGCTAGAGAAGAGGTTGCACAAACTAGGAACATGGTTACCAGTGAGATAAATACAGAGTTCCACATCCACTGCATAGCAGGGTTTTGCACCATGAGTTGTTGGAAGTTCTCCATGGTTGGCATTTTAGGAAACCACTGTGGCGGAATCATAATGGTATCAGGCTGTGATTTGAAGGCCCCTGTCAAGATCCAGTAGAATGGAAAGATGAACAGTACGGTCAACAAGAGCAAGATAATCGTTGAAATAACAGTAAAAGCTGTTAAGGGTTTCTTTTGTGTAGATTGCATAGCTGTCTCCTTTCTTTAGTATTCTACGTCGTTTCCGAGGATCTTGAATTGAGCAAAGCTGACAATGGCAATCATCACTGCCAAGAAGACACCGATAGTGTTTGCATAGCCATACTCTGTCAATTGGAAGGCTTTTTCGTAAAGGTAGTACATCAAGGTACTTGTTGAGTAGTTTGGACCACCAGAAGTCAAGAGCTGAATCAAGGCGAAACATTGGAATGAGTTGATAGTCGTAATAATCGCGATGTAAAGAGTTGTTGGAAGAAGGCTAGGCCATTTGATCTTCCAGAACACTTGGAACTCAGTCGCACCGTCAACACGCGCCGCTTCAACAAGTGAGTTGTCAATATTCCCCATGGCAGCGATATAGAGGATAATCGGTTGACCAACAGATGTTGTCAAAAGGATGATCATAATCGCTAGCAAAGCCCAGTTTTTGTCACCCAGCCAAGAAATGTTTTGGCTGATGACATGGCTTGACTTAAGGACAAAGTTAAGAATCCCTGATAGTGGGTCATAGATCCATTTCCATACAACCGTTACGGCAACACTACCTGTAACTACAGGAAGGAAGAAGACGAAACGATAGAAAGAACGGGCAATCGCATTTTGATGATAGGTTTGAGATGCTACAAAGAGCGAGAAGAGAACCACAATCGGAACAGATCCGATAACCAGGATAACGGTATTGATCAAAGACTTCATAAAGACAGGGTCTTTAAACATGCGAATGTAGTTGTCCAAGCCCACAAACTCAAATTTCGTCATGGAGTAGTTAAAGAAACTTGTAATGAATCCCATAATCATAGGAGCCAAGACAAAGATTACAAAGAAGAATAACACTGGTGCTAGGAAAGCGTAGGAAATCACTGTTTCCCGCATACGAATTTTATTGACTTTCACAGTCGGCACCTCTCTTTCAAATAGAATAGTTTTTGATTTTCTTGAACTGTTTTAAAACCAAAATGAAATTTTTTAAGATTCGCTTATGTAAGAACTTCATTTTAATTTCGTGACAGTTCCTACCATTTCAAACAAAAATCCCCCTTTTCTTACACCATAGTGCACAGGGAAAAGGGGGGAATCAATCTGACTTAGTGCTTATTGTTTTGTAGCTTTTTTGATTGTTTCGTTAGCTTTTTCAGTGAAGGCTTTCAAAGCATCCGCTGGTTTTTCGTCACCATTTGATACAGATTGCAACATTGGGAACCAAAGTGTTCTCATTTCAGCAAATCCATCGATAGTGTTGTAGTATGGTGAGTAGTATTTAGTCCAGCTGCTGATTGTTTCCATACGTTTGTCTTCATAAAGTTTGCCAAATGAAGTACGAACTGGGAAGGCACCTGTACGAACAACGTCTTTAGGACCCCATTCTTTGTCATCTGCGATGAATTGAACGAATTTCTTAGCAGCTGCGACTTTCTTGTCGTCTTTGTTGTTGAATACTGCAAATCCGTTTACAAGGTATTCAAGAGATGGTTTACCAGAGTCTGATGGGAATGGTACTTCTACCACTTCTACCTTACTTGCTTCCAAGAGTTTCGCTTGTATACCGTTTTGAGCTGGAGCCCAAAGGATTGTGTATGAAGTTTGACCGTTAGCAAAGTTTTGGATGTCTGCTCCACCGTCAAATTGTGAACCATTGTTCAACAAACCGTCTTTAATCCAGCTAGCAGCTTTTTCAAGACCTTTAACAAATTTAGGATCGTCGGTTGTATATTTCGTTACTTTTTCATCTGTTACAGAACCGCCATAAAGGTTTGCGATGAAGGCACGTGTTCCTTGGTCTCCCCCTTGACCAGAACTGAACAATGAACCTGGTGTATAGCCTTTATCTTTAAGCGCTTTCAAAACTTTTTCAAAGTCATCAGTTGTCCAACCTTCTTTTACAAGGTTTGCAACTCCAGCGTCTTCTAACATTTTCTTGTTCATAGCCATGTAGAATGGAGCTGAACTGATTGGATACATGTAAGCTTTGTCGCCAGCCTTACTTGCTTGTACGATGTTTTCGTTGTTGACGTCTTTGACGAATTCGTCTGTGAAAAGGTCGTTCAACTCAGCCAATTTACCATTTTTACCGTATTGGATGATACGCTCTGGTGCGTCAAAGAGTACGTCTGGCGCTGTCCCTGCTTCGATGGCTGTTGTGATCTTTTCAGGACCTGACTTGAAGTCGATGGTTTCCAATTTCACTTTTACATCTGGATTTGCTTTTTCAAACGCTTCGATGATTGATTTTTCATAAGTTCCAACACCGTCACCCGTTTTTTCTTGAGTGAAGACTGGGAATGCCCACCAAGTGATTTCTGTTTTTCCGCTATCGCTACTAGAACTTCCAGCATCTTTGCTTCCACCAGAGTTACCACAAGCAGCAAGACCAAGAATCGCAGCACCCGCAAGTACTGTACAAGCTAGTTTTCTAAATTTCATTTGTATTCTCCTAATTAATAAGCGTATCCATATTGGATAATGAGCAAGTTTATATTTGTATACGTTTTCATTTTGTTCGACGCATCAACCACTCTCCTCTGTTTTGAGATTGTGTTATTTAAGACCGGCAACAAAGCGTTCCGTAATCTCTTTTGGTCTAGTAATCGCTCCACCAACAACGATACCTCGCACCCCATATTCAAGGATTTGCTTAGCTTGTTCTGGTGTATGAATCTTCCCTTCAGCGATGACATCCACGCCGGCATCGCAGAGTTTTTTGATCAGTTCAAAGTCTGGACCATCTACCTTCGGACTATAAGAGGTATAACCTGATAGGGTTGTTCCAACAAAATCAACACCTGCTTCAACCGCTGCAATTCCTTCTTCAAACGTGCTGGTATCAGCCATCAAGAGTTGATGCGGATATTTTTCTTTGACTTGTCGGATAAAGTCTTGGATTTCCAAACCATCGTAACGTTCACGTTTGGTACAATCCAGAGCAATGACCTCAATATCTAGTTCAGCCAGTTCATCCACTTCTCTCATCGTAGCTGTAATGAAAGGCTCCTGTGGCGGATAGTCACGTTTGATAATCCCGATAATCGGGAGTTTCGTAACCTCCTTAATCTCCTTGATATCGCGAACACTGTTTGCTCGGATACCGACTGCTCCACCTTGCTCAGCCGCTTTGACTAGCAAGGGAATGACTCCTCCCGCTTCTGTATAAAGCGGTTCGTGAGGAAGTGCCTGGCAAGAGACAATGATTCCATCTTTGATTTGTT
This sequence comes from Streptococcus oralis, assembly GCF_965111685.1. Lineage (GTDB taxonomy): Bacteria > Bacillota > Bacilli > Lactobacillales > Streptococcaceae > Streptococcus > Streptococcus oralis_B. The sequence continues at coordinate 511,277 of NZ_OZ217340.1, read as the reverse complement.
CAATCAAGGCTTCTTTGCTGATCTGTGGCATCCTCTTTCCTCCCTTTCTTGTTCTTATGGGCTTATTATATATTATTTGTTAAGCGCTTTCAATAGCTTGTGGTAGAATAGATTTCAGTTTCAAAACTATTTTATAGAACAGACTATCCTGAAAGTAGTTTCAGACTTCTTATGATTTTGACTTCTTTGTAAAACGATTTAAGTGTTTTATATTTCCTTACAAAAATTATCCCAATTACAAATAGGTTACTCTCTATTTTTAAATCAGATTTAATAAAAATTAAAAAGAAGATTTTATATTATTTCCAATAATCTAATATAAAAAGAGAGCTCCTGGGCTCTCTCATTCACTATCTTACGTACTTAAAAGGAATCTCACTACCACAGAGCCAGTTGTAGACTTGGTCATTGACAAAAACATTCATGGCTTCGTGAGCATACTCTGGCATGATGCGATAGGCCTTGTCGCAGGTCAGACGGTTGTAAATTGCAAACTGAGTAATAGGATAGCAAACATCGTCGTCCAAGCCCGTAATCATCTTGACCTCACCTTTAATACGATGGGCAAGATTTTTCACATCGATATAGGCAAGAGTCGCCATGATTTCCTCCTCTGTTTCATGGAAGGGATCGTGAAACTTGAAATATCGGAAAAGTTCATCATAGGCTTCACTGGTATTGCCAATCTCAAGCACTCGTCTAAAGTCGGACAAGAAGGGATAGATGGCAACTGTTCGCTGAATCCGAGGATTGAGCGCTGCTGCAACCAGGGCTAAAGCACCGCCTTGTGAGGCACCATAGCTAGAAAGTCTTTCCTCATCTACCTGTGGCAGACTAGCAACAATTTCGATCAACTGGTAAATATCCAGATAGACATCCTTATAAAAGAGCTGGTCTCGACCTTCAACAGCACCACGGATGATGTGTCCCTTAACGGTATTTCCCAAAGGAGAGCGCAAGCCATCTTGCGAATAACCTGACTGGCCTCGGACATCCATAGAAACAACACCGTAACCAGCCACAGTATAGGCTAGCATGTCAGCCCAATCCCAACCACGTCCCATGTACCCATGGAAATGGAAGATTAGAGGAACCTTCTCCTCAGTCTTTGGAAGGACGATTCGTGCATAGACCTTGCCTTCATTCGTTCCTTCAAAGGTCAGCTCATAACACTTGACTTCAGGAATATGAAAATCCCTTTCCTCCAACTGGTAGGCAGGAAGGACTGAAACTTTTTTGACCTCTTCATCCCAGAAAGCATCAAAGTCTTCTGGAACCTCATCCCTTCCTTTATAAGTCTTGATTTCTTCTAACAAAGCTGGATTTTTCATAGTATGCTCCTTTAGTTTTGTAATCGCTATCATAACTCTAGCATATCTAGGAAAGCAATGCAAGAAAGAACGGTAAACAGAAAGTGATTTTAGATTCTCTTTCCTCAAACCTATCGTCTGAAAGTAGTTTTAAAATCTTAAACTTCTAACCTTCCGTTTTACATATGATCCTTCACAGCAACTGCTACCATCTTGGCTTTGGCACGGACTTTAGTAGCCACTGTCATCTCCATAGAAATAATTGCTTTCCTTTCTCCTAATTCCTCCAATGTAGAAGTGACCACAATTTCATCTTCAATTGGACTAGGACTAAGGTAATCAATTTCCAAGCGAGCTGTAATAAAACGTCCTATCACAGTAGATTCCGTCAGTTCCAACCCTTTTTGATGATGGGCAAACCAAGCTGCTGAGGCCGTGCCATGGCAATCAAAAATAGTGGCTATCATTCCTCCAAAGACATTTGATGGAACTCCACCAGTATAAGCATTTTCAAGCTTTATCCGACTAATACAACTCTTTCCATCTATACTTGGATAGGTTTTTAAATGTAAGCCTAAATCATTCTTAGGACCACATCCCCAACAATGCTGAAATCGTTCTCCATACCTATCTTGGATAGCAATCGTTCTTGTTTCTAACATTCTTTTCACTCCTCCTTACTCAGATGAGGCAATTATATCAAGCTTCAGTCAAAGAGTAAATAGGCTTGGAGACTAATATCTTTTTATCACTCGACTAAGTTTGATTTATAGCCGACCATTTTATCAAAATAAAAAGAGCGTTTCCGCTCTTTGTGTATCAATAGGTGCTAGCTCCTTTCTCTAGTTTGACGGTTTGGAATTTCTTTTGGTAGGTTACTTTAATCGTCATATGAGAGTCCTCGTTTCTTTTTGATGACTCTAGTATAAGATCCAAACCTAAAAGCTAGCTTATAGATTTCTTAGAAAAGGCTTAATCTAGATGTTCTCTCTTTTCTAGGTGGAGAGCAATCATGCGCCACTCCGGATTATCTCGCCATCCTTCTATTGAACTAATGTAGCTGGCAACCTTCCTGGCTTCTTCTAAAATTGGAAAATCTTCGATAATATCAGCCACTTGAAACTCTGGAAGTCCTGACTGTCTGGTTCCAAAAATCTCACCCGAACCACGCATTTTCAAATCTTCCTCCGCAAGGACAAATCCATTGGTGGTTTCTGTCATGATGCGCATACGGTCTTTCCCTGACTCGGTCTTGGGATTGGCAACTAGAACCGCATAGGACTGCTTGTCCCCCCGACCCACACGACCTCTGAGCTGGTGAAGCTGGCTGAGGCCGAAGCGATCGGCATCCATGATAATCATGACAGTCGCATTGGGAACATTGACCCCAACCTCGATAACCGTTGTCGAAACCAGAATATCCGTTTTTCTCTCTTTAAAATCCTGCATGATCTGGTCTTTTTCATCACTCTTCATCTTACCATGTAGCAGAGCAACCTCTGCCTTTCCTGCAAAATGAGCCGTCAACTCCTCTGATAAGGCAATGGCATTTTTCAGATCCAAAGCTTCTGATTCTTCAATCAAGGGAGAGATGACATAGGCTTGAGAACCTTTTTGGATTTCCCCCTCTAACCAAGTCAGCACCTGAGGTAGTTGTTCATGCTTGATCCAACGTGTCACAATGGGTTTCCGACCTGCTGGCATCTGATCAATAATGGAAACATCCATATCGCCAAAGGCTGTGATAGCCAAGGTTCGTGGAATGGGCGTCGCCGTCATCATGAGAACGTCAGGATTGTCCCCTTTTTCCCGTAAAATCCGCCTTTGCCCCACACCAAAACGATGCTGCTCATCGATGATAATCAAGCCAAGACGAGCATAATCCACCCCATCTTGTATCAGAGCGTGTGTTCCGATAATCAAATCAGCCTCACCCTTGGCAATAGTCTCTAAAACTTCTCTTTTTTCTGCAACTTTTAAGGATCCTGTCAAGAGAGAGAGTTTCAAGTCTGGAAAGAGATTCTGTAAACTCTCAAAGTGTTGCTCTGCTAGGATTTCGGTCGGTACCATGAGGGCCGCTTGGTAGCCAGCCGTCACTGCAGCAAACATGGCCAAGCCAGCGACTACCGTTTTCCCGCTCCCCACATCTCCTTGCAGGAGACGATTCATGTGGTGGTCCGACTTCATGTCGGTCAAAATCTCCTGCAGACTCTTTTCTTGAGCTTGAGTCAGGGCAAAAGGAAGATTTTCTTTAACGGCAGTCACTTTTTCCTGAGACCAATCCAGAACCAGACCACTTCCTTGAACTCTATTTTCAGACTTGAGTGTCTGCAACTGCATCTGAAAATAAAAGAGTTCCTCAAACTTGATACGGCGAAGGGCCTGCTTATATTCTGCCAAATCCTTTGGAAAATGCATAGCACGAACTGCCTGACAACGGGACATGAGTTTGTATTTGTTCAACAAAGACTGGGGAAGATTTTCCTCTATCAAGAGGTCCAGTCCCTGATCAAAGGCTGTCTTGATAACCTTGACCAGTCCTGCCTGACTGATTCCTTGAGCCAGACGATAGACCGGCTGGAGGTCATCTTCCACCTGAGCCAGAACCTTCATCCCAGTCAGACTAGTCTTGGCGCGATCCCATTTCCCAAAGACAGCAAGTGTTGCTCCCAACTCTATCTTATCAGCCAGATAGGGCTGGTTAAAGAAGTTCACGGCAAAAACGACTTCTCCCTGCTTGAGGCTAAAGTGCAGGCGATTGCGCTTAAAACCATAATACTGGACACTGGCAGGAGTTACTACCTGACCAGAAAGAACAGCCTTTTCGCCGTCTTCCAGCTCTAGAACCTGCTTGGTCTTGAAATCTTCATAACGGAAAGGAAAGTAGAGCAAGAGGTCTTGCAAGTTTTCAATTCCTAGTTTTGCGTATTTCTCGGCTGACTTCGGTCCCACACCAGGCAATACATGCAAGGGTTGATGTAGATTCATGCTCCACTCCTTTCTTTGTTTTAATAATACTCTCTCGGAATGCGATCGCTGAGAAGACAAACCACCTCATAGTTAATGCTGCCACGGTAGACTGCTACCTGAGTAGCTGTGATTTCCTTATCTCCGTCGGAGCCGATCAGGGTTACTTTTGTTCCTAGCGGGTAAACCTTAGGCAATCGAATGGTGATTTGGTCCATCGAAACCCTGCCGACGATTGGGCAAGCTTGTCCATCTACCAAGACGGAGAAATTCTGCATGTCTCGTGTCCAACCATCCGCATAGCCGATTGGTACCGTCGCAATGACTTGTTCGCTATCCGCCTGATAAGTTGCTCCATAGCCCATGCAAGCTCCAGCTGGAACTGTCTTGACATGAACCAGGGCAGATTCCAAGGTCAAGGCTGGAGTCAAGTCATAAGGTAAGGCCAAGACCTCTCCACTTGGATTCAGGCCATACATAGCGTCTCCCATACGCACTGCATTGAAAATAGTCTCTGCATGCCAGAGGGTCGTTGCCGAATTGCTGGCATGAACCAGCTCTGGGACTTCCTTCATACTTGCCAAAATAGCTTTAAATCGTTCTAACTGGTTATTAAAATAGGTATCTGATTCTTCATCTGCAGTAGCAAAGTGGGTAAAAATCCCCTCAACACGAGCACCATGTTGCTTGAGCAAGGCTTGAGCCTGCTCAGCCTCACTGGCCTCTCGAAAACCAATCCGACCCATCCCTGAGTCAATCTTGAGGTGAACTGTTAAGCCTGCTAGATCAGCCCCAGTCGCTAACAATGCTTGAATCCACTCCAGTCCAGCCACCGTCAAAGTGATGTCGTATTCTTTAGCTAGAGCAACAGCTTCTGTTTCAGAAACTCCCAAGATAAGGATTTTCTTGCTAACTCCAGCCTGACGAAGTTCAATAGCCTCATCAATATTGGAAACACAAAAACCATCAACATCAGCCTGAATGGCCTTGGCAACAGCTACTGCCCCATGCCCGTATGCATTGGCCTTGACCACTGCCCACTTGAGCGTTCCTTCAGGGATATGAGCCCCCATTTGCTGAATATTTTGTCGAATAGCTCCCAGATATATCAGAGCCTTGGTCGGTCTATGTGGACTAGCTTTCATGATTTTCCTCCAAAATGACACTGGCTGTCACAAACTGATCTGTATGGCTGATTGACAGCCAAATTTTTCCTGAAAATGGCGCCTGACTAAAATAGGGAGCTCCTCGTTCATTGTTCAAGACTTCCAAATCCTGAAAACCGAGCTTGCCAATACCAGTTCCCATAGCCTTGGAAAAGGCTTCCTTAGCCGACCAGCGACCAGCCAAATATTCGATTTGTCTGCGCCCTTTGAGACTGGTAAATCGCTCCATTTCCTTAGTTGTCAGCACGCGCTTGGCAAAGTCCTCACGTCGTGTAACTGCGTTTTCTATCGAAGCCAATTCTTCGATGTCAATTCCGTGTCCAACTATCATACTCATAAAAGGAGCTGAGATTCCCCCAACTCCATCCTTTTCACTTATTTTGTTAAGGTAGTATAAATTTCTTCTACCAAGGTTACTGTATTTTCCCAGCCTAGACAAGGGTCGGTTATGGAGCAGCCAAAGACCTCTGGTTGATTTTGGCGACCGTCTGCTAGGTAAGATTCAATCATAAAGCCTCGAACCGTCTTTTTAATCTTTTCATTCCAGTCACGATTCAGCAAGGCTTGACGAACAATGCGAATTTGTTCCATATACTGCTTGCCAGAATTGTCATGATTGGTATCGATGATAATAAAGGGATTTTCAAGTCCCATGGTCTCATAACGATTGATGGCATTTAAGAGGGTTTCATAGTAGAAATTGGGTTCATTTTTACCATATTCGTTCATGGCGCCACGAAGGATAACGTGGGCCAAAGGATTTCCTGAAGTCTCCACTTCTTGACCGTGGTAAAGGAAAGTTTGCTTATTTTGAGCTGCATAGATAGCATTAAACATGACCCCGAGATTTCCAGATGTTGGATTTTTCATCCCAACTGGAGCATCAATCCCAGACGCTACAAAACGGTGTTCCTGGTCTTCCACTGAACGAGCCCCTACAGCATGGTAGCTGACTAGATCATCAATCAAAACGAGATTTGACGGATAAAGCATCTCATCAGCTGTCGTCAAGCCCGTCTCGGTAATCACACGGTAGTGTAGCTGACGAACAGCTTGGATGCCATTAATCAAGCTTGGAGCTTTAGAAGTATCCGGCTGATGAACCAAACCCTTATAGCCATCTCCATTGGTACGAGGTTTAGCCGTATAGACACGCATCACGATAAAAATTTTATCCGCAACTTTTTTCTGTAAGTCTGCTAAGCGGCGAGCATATTCGAGCACAGCTTCTTCATTATCTGAAGAACACGGTCCCATCACCAAAAGGATTCGGTCGTCCTCACCCGAGATGATGGCAGCCAACTCTCTATCGCGGGCTTCTTTCTTTCGCAAGGGTTCAGGTGACAACTGGGTCGCAGCCTTGATTGCTTCGATATCAATTTCTTGACCTTTTTCGATAAATGCCATCTTACTCTCCTAGCGTTTGGTAAATTTCGCGAACAAGCGCTTCTGTGTTGTCCCATCCGAGACACGGATCTGTAATGGACTTACCAAAAACTTCTGGTTCATTTTGACGTCCATCTTCTAGATAGGATTCAATCATAAAACCACGAACGTATTTCTTGATTTTCTCATTCCAGTCACGGTTAATCAAGGTCTGACGAACGATACGGATTTGATCCATGTACTGCTTGCCTGAATTGTCATGATTGGTATCAATGATGATAAAGGGATTTTCCAAGCCCATCTGTTCATACTGGGCAATGGTATCCATCAAATTGTCATAGTAGTAGTTAGGAATATTTTTCCCGTATTCATTCAAGGCTCCGCGAAGAATGGCGTGGGACAATGGATTCCCTGTTGTTTCCACCTCTTTACCGAGAAAAAGGAAACTCTGTTTATTTTGCGCTGCATAAATCCCGTTAAACATAACATTGAGATTTCCAGATGTTGGATTTTTAAATCCTGTTGAGAAATCTGCTCCGCTCGCTACAAAACGGTGCTGTTGATCCTCTACAGAACGAGCTCCAACAGCCATATAAGAAATCAAATCATCCACCAGCGGAAGATTTTCAGGATAAAGCATCTCATCAGCTGTTGTCATTCCCGTCTCGGTAATCACACGGTAGTGTAGCTGACGAACAGCCTTGATTCCATTGATCAAGCTAGGAGCTTCTGTCGCATTCGGTTGATGAATCAAGCCCTTATAGCCATCTCCATTGGTACGAGGTTTAGCTGTATAGACACGCATGACCATAAAAATACGGTCTTTGACCTCTTCTTGCAAAGCAGATAGACGCTTGGCATACTCGAGAACCGCCTCTTCATTATCAGATGAACATGGTCCAATCACCAAGAGAATACGCTGGTCTTCCCCACGGATGATGGCTTCCAATTCCTGATCACGCTGATTTTTTCTCGCAAGAGCCGCTCCCTCTAATTTAGACAAGGCGCGAACTTCTTCAATGTTAATTTTAGGACTCTTAGCTTTAAATACCATGATTCATCTCCTTATAAAGCAAACGGACACCAAGCAAAAAATGATTTTTACCAGGTATCCGCCTGTATCTTATCTCATATTATTGTCGCTTACCATGACAGTTCTTGAATTTCTTACCTGATCCACATGGGCATTGGTCGTTTCGTCCGATTTGGCTCAAGTCCAAATCTTCTGGAAGGCTTGCCTGCTGCGCTGCGATATTACGAGTCGCAGTTGTACTGATATTGTGTTCAGTTTGCGGACGTTCTTGTTCATGGATTTGTGCTTTCATCATCAAGCGGGTCACATCGAATTCAATCGATCCAATCATGTCGTTAAACATGCGGAAACCTTCTGCCTGATATTCTACAACAGGATTGTTTTGGGCATATCCACGAAGACCAACAGCATTTCGCAACTGGTCAAGGGCATCGATATGATCTGTCCACTTGTTGTCTACAACACGTAGAATCAAGACTTTTTGGAATTCTTTCACTGCATCTTCGTCACGAAGCTTAGCAACTTGGCTATCATAGACTTTCAAGGCACGTTGGTAAAGTTCATCTTTAATAGCTTGGTCTGACAGACCTGCAAGATCTGAACGGCTAATTGAATCTTCTGGAAGCAAGTTATACTTAGCAAAGTTCAAGATTGCTTCCAATTTTTCATCTTCCTTAGAACGAGCATGTGCATCCACGATACGTCCAATGGTTCGACGAATCATAGCATGGATCTCTGGTGCCAAGTCACGGTCTGCTGTAATGACATCATAACGTTGTGCATAGATGATCTCACGTTGTTCACGCATAACGTCATCGTATTGAAGGACTTGTTTACGAGTGTCGTAGTTGTTTCCTTCGACACGTTTTTGAGCTGCTTCAACCTGACGCGTCAACATGCGAGATTCGATAGCTTCATCAGACATGTTGAGACGTTCAAAGACACCTTTCAAACGTTCTGAACCGAAACGTTTCATCAAATCATCTTCAAGAGACAAGTAGAATTGTGACTCACCTGGGTCTCCTTGACGTCCTGAACGTCCACGAAGCTGGTTATCAATACGGCGACTTTCGTGACGTTCTGTACCAATGACGCAAAGTCCACCAAGTTCACGAACCCCTTCACCAAGCTTGATATCGGTACCACGACCGGCCATGTTGGTTGCGATGGTAATTGCGCCACGTTGACCAGCGTTCATGATGATTTGCGCTTCTCTGTAGTGGTTCTTCGCATTCAAGACTTCGTGAGGAACACCTGCTGCTACCAATTTCTTAGAAAGGAAATCACTTGTTTCAACGGCAACTGTACCTACCAAGACCGGCTGACCTTTTTGGTAACGAGCTTTTACATCTTCAACTACAGCCTTAAATTTCGCATCAAGACTTGCATAGAGAAGGTCTGAGTGGTCGATACGTTGAATTGGACGGTTGGTTGGGATTGGGATAACACGAATGTTGTAAATTTCGCGGAATTCTTCTTCTTCTGTTTTACCAGTACCTGTCATACCTGCCAATTTCTTATACATACGGAAGAGGTTTTGGTAGGTAATAGAAGCTGAAGTCTTGGTCTCGTCTTGGATTGGCACACCTTCTTTTGCTTCAATCGCTTGGTGCAAACCATCAGAGTAACGACGACCTTCCATGGTACGACCTGTAAATTGGTCGACGATCAAAATTTCCTGCTCTTCACTAACCACATAGTCGATATCAAGAATCATGATATAATTGGCACGGAGGGCATTGTCGATAAAGTGAGTAAGAGCTACATTTTCAATGTCGTAGAGATTTTCTAGTTTGAAGTAGCTTTCTGCCTTGTCAATACCAGAGTCTGACAAACCGATCGTCTTAGACTGAACGTCAATGATATAGTCGTCCTTGTCCAAAGATTTCACGAAGTGGTCCGCCATATGGTAGAGTTGGCTTGTTTCAACTGCATTGGCGCCTGAAACTATCAATGGTGTACGAGCTTCGTCGATCAAAATTGAGTCAACCTCATCGACCAAGGCATAATTGAGTGGACGTTGCACCATGTTTTCTGCACGAACGACCATGTTATCACGAAGGTAGTCGAAACCAATCTCTGAGTTGGTTGAATAGGTAATATCACAAAGGTAAGCCTCTTTTTTCTCCATTGGAGATTTAGCTGCCAAGTTAATCCCTACTGACAGACCGAGCCATGAGTACAATTCACCCATTTCAGTCGCGTCACGTTCTGTTAGGTATTCGTTGACTGTAACTACGTGAACTCCTTTACCTGCAAGGGCATTGAGGTACACTGGCATGGTCGCTGTCAAGGTCTTCCCTTCACCCGTACGCATCTCTGGAACGTCACCATGGTGAAGAACAATCCCACCCATGACCTGAACCTTATAAGGGAAGAGCCCAAGGACACGTTTTGCAGCTTCACGAACTACTGCAAAAGCCTCATATAGCAATGAATCAAGTGATTCACCCTTGTTGTAACGTTCTTTAAATTCGTCAGTTTTTGCTTTTAGCTCATCGTCTGACATCGCAGCCATTTGGCTCTCATAGTTAAGAACCTTATCAGCCATCTTTTCCAGACGACGAAGTTCTCCTTTATCATTTTCAATAATCGTTTTTAAAATATTAGCCATGATTTTCCTTACTTTTTATTCTGAATATTTTAGAATGTTCTTTTCATTTTAGCATATTTACTATTATTTTTCAAGAAAGAATCCTTAATTTACAACGGAAAAGACCAGTCAAAATTCAGCTTTTTTTACATAAATCTTCTGTTGCTATTTTTTTGTTTTTTGTTCGTGAGGCGTGCTTGATGATCCAGGCACAACTTGGACTTAGCTTCTCCTTTTGCCAAGTTTGAAGTATCCTTTCAAACATATCAGGTGCTTCCTTGTATAAATCATTTAGATTGTTGGCTACGCTTTTTTGAATGGACTTGTCTCCATCATCCTTCAGATTGGTCAGAATCGTGATGAAATCCTCAAGATAATCTAACACCACGGTTTGTCTCTTAGCCCAAGGCAGACGGATACGCATGCATTCGCTGGCAAGTCTACGAACACGCAAATTTTCATCCCGACTCCATTCTAATAGCAAAGTCATTGTAGCCTTAGGATAGCGAGCCAGCAAAGGTCTCATAGAAAATTCTCCAGTAAATCGCTTGGTTAGTTCCTTACTAAAGGCCGCGCTCAATTCAAATTCCTTGTCCCCATATAGCTCTACATATTTTCCGATTGGCCAAAGCCAATATCCTTCTGAGAACATACCTAAACCACCCTCTAACTCAGGACCCAAAATTTTCTCAAAAACCTTGAGAGAGCCCTCATAGGATAGGGGAAGGCAATCTTTGATACTTTTAGCCAAGAGTTCTTGACGCTGGCTAAACTCCAACTCTTCCAAGTCTTTTTCTACCAACAACCTAAACTTTCGCTCATCAAATGCAGGGGACGCTTCTTTCAACCGTCGACTCAAATCCCTAGCATAAGCCAAGTCATAATAATCTTTTACTTTTTTAGCCATTTTTCAAATCCCTTAATCTTCATTTTACGGGACTTATTATATCATACAGACAGCCCGTCAACAAAATTATTTTCATATCTCCAACTATTTTAACAAGAAAGAAAAAAGGACTAGAAGCTAGTCTAGTCCTTTATTTTTTAATGTTTAATTTCCCAAGAATACAGGCAATATCCCAAAATACCAAAAGAGATTGATCCAGAAGGCCAAGCAAAAGATAATTCCAAAGATGAGAAGACTGAATTTTTTAATCAGCACGGAGTATAGGATAGATAAAACACCAAAAACCACAAAGAGTTTTCTCATAACGAAATAATATACTGAAACTCCTCCTATTTGCCAATCCCAAGGAAGAAAAAACATGAGGAACCAGAGAAGACAAATCGTAAGGATATATCTCTTGTAGTGCGCTTCAAGAAAGGCTTTTGTTTTCTCCATAGCAAACCTCCATTTGAGTCACTGTCTCTTCCCTTTTATTATACCAAAAAAACCTGGAAAAAGCTTTCCAGGTTCGGTTTGAAATCACTAGTCATACTAGAGAAATTCCTTTATTCATAGGCTGATTCACTTTATTGACTGGATGAAGATGTTCCAAAATCGACCTTAGGAACTGTCTTGGCTTCTTCTGTTTCCTTGAAGGTTTCAGCTTCTTTAAAGTTCATCATATTCGCAAAAAGCACGGTTGGAAAACTTCTCAACTTTTGATTGTACTCGGCTGCGACTTTATTATAATCCTTGCGTGCTACAAAGATACGATTTTCACTTCCTGAAAGTTCGACCATTAGTTGCTCAACATTTTGATTGCTCTTGAGTTCTGGATAATTCTCCGTCAAGGAAATCAAGCGGGAAAGAGCAGAGCTCAATTCTCCCTGAGCCTTTTGGTTTTCTTCCGAAGTTACTGAGCTACTACCGATTTTAGCTCTAGCATCCGCAATCTTGGTAAAGACTTCGGTTTCATGATTCATTTGTCCTTTAACGGACTCCACCAAGTTACCAATCAAGTCCGAACGACGTTGGAGGGCTGTCGAGACATCGGCCTGAGCCTGCTCCACTTTAGTCTGTTCACCAACCAGACCATTATAGGTCGTTACAGCCGAACAACTTCCCAAAACTAGTAGTCCAAAGAAAATCGCCACTATAGAGAGAATTACTTTATTTTGTTTCATATCAAAACCTTAACACTTTCTTTTATCAACTTTTCTGAGAAAATACTCAGATTTTAAATCAATTTCCCAAACTTTGTTTTTATTTTTAATGAAGCAGTGAACTCTTGCAAAGGAGTCACCTTACAGCATGGAGAAATTGGTTTGATCAATATACAATCACTCACCAGTCATCAGACGAACCACCGCCATCAAAGCCACCGCCGTCCCAGCCACCAGATGAGTCGGAGCCCGAGTCAGACCAAGAGGATCCTGAATCTGATGAGTCACCGCTCCACCAGCCACCGCCAGAATCATCGCCGTGTGAACCGCCACCACGACCTCCAGATATAAATCCGATGATCATAACGATGAAGTAAATGAGAATTCCAAATCCGATAACTCCGTCACTCGAACTGCTTTTTCGATGCCGTTTCGAAGATTGACTCCCAGCGGTATACTTTTCAATTTCTCTTAGACGACTAGAATTAGTAGCATAGTCATAACTACTTTTAGAACTGGAAGAAGGTGTACTCGATCCACTATAGAAGATGTAGTTGAGATTATTGACTATTGAGAGAACACCCTTGTTATAGTCACCATTTTTAAAGTAAGGGCGTGCTGTTGTCAAGAACCTGTGAGTCTGATAGTCCGTGATCTTACTGGCCACATTATTACTGGTTTCAATCCGTGATTTTCTATCTTGAACCGCTACCACAATCAAGGCTCCGTTGTTGTCGCCCGAGTAGCCAATCTTCCAAGCTCTAGCTGTTTCGTTAGCTACAGTTTCGATTGTTTCTCCATCCAGGCTTTTCACAACGTAAACGCCCATTTGGAATTTTTCTGATTTTTTACTATTGACATTATTCAATTCTCGTATCTGACTTATAGTCTCATCCGTTAAATAATGATCCGGGTCATAGATCCCGTACTCTGGTTTTTCAGGTGCTGTGAATGCTGACAAGAAGAGAAAGACCATCAGCAATCCAAGCAAGCGAACTAACAAACTATGTTTAAATAATCTGCTTTTTTTCATAATAACCTCCCTCCCTGATAAAGGAAAATTGATTTAAGGAATTATAGCATTTTGATTTTTACAAAGAAAGTGCATTTTCATTACAAATAGATTACAAAAGCTAGGAAAATGATTGAATTTTGATGACAGATTTTTCCTTCGATTTGACAGGATTTTTTTCACCTACTTTATAGAAAAAAGAAGACAGACTAGTCTTCTTTTCAGTTATTCTTATTGAAAAATAAGCAAGGCTTACTTACGTTTTCTTGCAATCAAGTGAATCGGGGTTCCTTCAAAGACAAAGGCCTTGCGAATTTGATTTTCTAAGAAACGCAGGTAAGAGAAGTGCATGAGTTCTTCTTCATTGACAAAGATGACAAAGGTTGGTGGCTTGGTTGCCACTTGGGTTGCGTAGAAAATCTTGAGGCGTTTTCCTTTGTCTGTCGGTGTTGGATTGATAGCAATGGCATCCATGATGACATCGTTTAAGACAGCTGATGGAATCCGAGTGTTTTGACTTTCACTGATTTGCTTGATCATCTCAGGCAATTTGTGAAGACGTTGCTTGGTCAGAGCAGACACAAAGACAATCGGTGCGTATGGCAGGTATTGGAACTGCTCACGGATATCCTCTTCCCATTTTTTCATGGTGTGGTTGTCTTTCTCAAGAGTATCCCACTTATTGACCACGATAATCATCCCTTTACCGGCTTCGTGGGCAAAACCTGCGATACGCTTGTCGTACTCACGGATACCTTCTTCGGCATTGAGGACCATCAAGACCACGTCAGAACGGTCAATGGCACGCATGGCACGCATAACAGAATATTTCTCCGTATTTTCATAGACTTTACCAGACTTACGCATACCAGCTGTATCAATCATGGTGAACTCTTGTCCATCAGCATCTGTAAAGTGGGTATCAATGGCATCACGCGTTGTTCCAGCTACTGGACTAGCAATCACGCGGTCTTCTCCCAAAATAGCGTTAATCAAACTTGATTTTCCAACGTTAGGACGGCCAATTAAGCTGAATTTAATGACATCTGGATTTTCTTCTTCGACTTCGTGTGGTAGATTTTCCACAATGGCATCCAGCACATCACCCGTACCAATACCGTGGACAGACGAAATTGGCAGCGGTTCGCCCAATCCTAGCGCATAGAAATCAAAAATATCATTTCGCATTTCTGGGTTGTCAACCTTGTTAACGGCAAGGATAACAGGTTTATGGGTCTTATAAAGTTTACGAGCTACGTACTCGTCCGCATCTGTAATCCCTTCTTTCCCAGACACCACAAAAACGATGACATCAGCTTCTTCCATAGCGATTTCTGCCTGGTGTTTGATTTGCTCCATGAAGGGAGCATCGACGTCGTCAATCCCTCCTGTATCAATCATACTAAAGGAACGGTTGAGCCACTCACCCGTTGCATAGATACGGTCACGTGTCACACCCTCGACATCTTCTACGATTGAGATCCGCTCACCAGCGATCCGATTAAATAGGGTTGATTTCCCAACATTGGGACGTCCCACAATGGCAATAGTTGGTAAGGCCATGTTTTCTCACTTTCTAAAATAACTTTTTCTGTTCTAGATTCTTCCGAGTTGAACTAGGTTCGGCTTGGCCAAACTGCTCTGCCAAACGCTGACTCCAAGAGGTCGTCGCACGCGCACCAGCATAGTCTGCTTGTACTTGGTCATAGTCCAAAATCGCTTCAACTGGCTGTTCTTGGTATTCTTCTTCAAATACCACTTGGTTCAAAGGCAGTCTTGGTTTGACATCATGTTGTTGATTTGGCACACCGAGGGCAATCCCAAAAACAGGGTAGGTATAGTCAGGCAAGTTAAAAAGCTCTGCCACTTCTTCCGACTTGTAACGGACCAAACCGATGATAACACCACCATATCCCAGACTCTCAGCCGCAAGCAAGGTATTTTGCCCAGCAAGTGCTGCGTCTACAGACGTGATAAGGAGGCCTTCCACTCCTTGAGGTTGGAAAGTGTCCGTATGAAGGCTTGCTCCCTTTTCAGCTCGGTTCAAATCACCGACAAAAAGCAGGAAAGCAGCTGACTGGCGAATGGCTTCCTGAGGAACCAATTCATATAAAGCGTCTTTCTTCTCTTGACTGCGTACAAGAATCACAGAGTAGGATTGGAAATTTTTCCAAGACGACGCCATTTGAGCAGCAGTCAAGATTTCATTTAAATGCTCTTGAGGAATCTCTTGCTCCTTAAAGCGACGAACTGAAGTATGAGCTTTCATCAGTTTAATGGTTTCTGTCATCGGCGATTTTCTCCTTCTAGTCTTGTCTCCTCAGCCAAATAACGGATTCGTTCCATAACCCGTCTAGCTTCCCAAGTCTCATCATTTCCATTCTTTCCTTTGGCAAAATGTTTTTCCAAATCTTGGAAATTAAAGTTGGAAGTAAAGAAGGTCGGCAAATCTTCCTGCATACGATACTGGAGAATAACTTGGAGAATCTCATCACGCACCCAAGGGGTCGACTGTTCTGCACCAATATCATCCAAGACCAAGACTTCTGCTAACTTGATCTCATCAACCAAGGTCTTTACAGATCCTTCACCGATAGCATTTTTTACATCAATGACAAAACTTGGATAGTGGAGAATGGTTGTTGAAGCACCACGTTTTTCAGATAGGTCGTGAGCCAGGGCCGCCATCATGAAACTCTTACCGACACCAAAATCTCCGTAAAGATAGAGGCCCTTTCGGATGCTCGGGTAAAGGTCAACAAAGGAATAGAGTCTCTCAAAAATTGGCAAGCGTCCTAGATCATCCAGGTCAATCTGAGCCAACTTCGCTTTCTTGAGACTGGCTGGTAGATTGATCAACTTAAGACGATTCTTAATTGCAGCCTCTTTTTCTGCCGCGATTAGTTCTGGTGTTTCTTCATAAGACACATCCGCATATCCGTGATTCATAACCAAGATGGGCTTGTAGCCACGCGCTATATAGTCCGCATCCCCACGAAGAAACTTGTCCCGTTCTGTGATATATTGGTTGAACTTGGAGATGCTACGATTCAACTCCTCTTGGCTGAGGGATTCTTTCTGGATAAAAGCCGCTACATCGGGGTCCTTCATGATCTGCTGGACCAAGTCCTGATACTGGAAACGACTTGTCTGACGTTTGATTACATCACCAACACTTTCCATCTAGTCTCCTCCTTCTTCTAATCGGGCTAACATTTCTTGTTTTTTGCGTTCTAGTTCCAGGCGAGTTTCCTCACTGGTTTGATTTTTGTATTCTGGATTGCTCCACTTGGGAACATTTGTCTTAGTTGAGCTAGCTTTTGATTTTTTGTCTTCCTGGCCTTTTTGCTGACGCTCTCGAATCCGAAGTACAGCTTCTTCTGCTGTTCGAATTTTTTGGTAAGCATAGTCATTTGCGACCTTCATGGCATATTTTTCATTGACATTAGCCGAATCAACCTTGTTAAAGGTTAAAAGCAAGACGATATTGATGACTTCGTCCAACAAGCCTAAAGACGCCATCTGGTGAAGGAGTTCTCTTTCACTTTGGGTGATGTTTCCCTTACGTGTTTGCTTGATTTCGGCTAAAAATTCTAGGGGAGTTTTATTTTTAGCTTCCCTGATAATGGTCATTTCTTTGGGACTAAAATTAGAAGACGCAGGTTTTTGTGCTATCTTTTCACGCATGCGTTTGACTGAAATAACATGAGCCACCGCTGTCGCCTTAGCTAATTGATAGGTTTCAAACCAGGTCCATTTTTTTTCATCTGCGATGGCAAACAATTCCAAAACATCCGTTTGCTCGTCTTCAAAACGCAAGCCATCTCGAGCCATCAGCCGCTGGAAATGGTCCAAATCAAAATCGTTTTTTAACTTGCTTTTAGACTCGCTTGGGGTCACTTCTTCGATCAGGGTTGGAAAGACTTGGCTCAAAGAAACAGAGAGTGCTTCTCCCTCACTTGGAGCCTGCTTCATAGCAGAAACAGCTGTATCCCCAATCTTTTTCTCTAATAATCTGCTATAGACAGAATGACTTAGAAATTCCTGACTGGAAAGGGGAGAATGAAGCTGTAATTCATAGACCTCCCCCTTTTGATAAAGGGTCAACAAATCCAAGGCAGACAAGACTTTAAAGGCTTGAAGCAAGGTCGGCATGCCAAAGTTTAAGTGGTTGAGGATGTGGGAAAAGAGGTGTTCCTTTTGCCCACCATCCCAAAAGGTAATGGCGTATAGATAGAGGCTCAGTGCCTCCTGACCGATAATCGGGAGGTAGCACTGCACCAGAGAAGAGGTATCTTGCGACACCCGATTATTCTTTAGAAAAGAAAAACGGTCATTTGGCTTCATCTATTTTTCCTTTTTCTTTTTTGAGGACTGGGTGATCTGCTGGAGCAGACTCTCCAACTCACTCACATCCTTAAAGCTACGGTAAACACTGGCAAAACGAACATAGGTAATCTCATCAAGCTCTGCCAATTCTTCCATGACTAAAGACCCAATATACTCACTTTGGATCTCATTCTCACTGCGACTACGGAGTTTTTGCTCGATGCGATTGACCACCATGCCGATTTCATCACTCGAAACAGGGCGTTTCTGGGCTGAGCGGATAATCCCATTAAAGATTTTATCTCTCGAAAACTGCTCTCGCGTACCGTCTTTTTTGACGACAACCAGCGTTCTTTCTTCTACTCGTTCATAGGTTGTAAAACGATGCTGACACTCGTCGCACTCACGTCTTCGACGGATGGTATTTCCTTCTTCGGCTTGTCGACTATCAACAACACTAGACTTGGTAGCCCCACATTTTGGACAACGCATGCATTTCCCTCCTTGTCGTTTTCTTTTCATTATACCATTTTTTGAGCAATTCCCAAAACAATTCTTATTTTTACTTGACAAGTTTTTTTGTTTTATTGTATTATTTGATTAGAACAAAAAAGACAAAGAAAGGAGACTATGATGTCCTGGTCATTTGATAATACAAAACCGATTTATTTACAGATTATGGAAAAAATCAAACTACAGATTGTTTCCCATGAACTGGAACCCAACCAACAGCTCCCTACCGTGAGAGATTTGGCGAGCGAGGCTGGAGTCAATCCCAATACCATTCAGCGCGCCTTGTCTGACCTTGAACGTGAAGGATTTGTATACAGCAAGCGGACAACTGGTCGTTTTGTCACCGAGGATTTGGATCTCATCCTTCAGTCCCGCAAACAACTTTCCGAGGAGCAACTGCAACAATTCGTCTCTTGCATGCTTCAATTTGGCTACAAAAAAGAAGAACTGCCAAATGTATTAAGCGACTATATTAAAGGAGTTTAAGACTATGACACTACTAGCACTTGAAAATGTAACAAAATCATATGGAGCAACTGCGGCACTTGACAATATCTCACTAGAGATCTCAGCCGGAAAGATTGTCGGGCTCCTTGGACCAAATGGATCCGGAAAAACAACCTTGATCAAACTGATCAATGGCCTCCTTCAACCAAATAAAGGACGTGTCCTCATTAACGGACAGGATCCAAGTCCTGCTACCAAGGCTATCGTCTCCTATCTTCCTGACACAACTTATCTCAATGAAGAGATGAAGGTCAAGGATGCTCTAACCTATTTTAAAACCTTCTATCAGGATTTCAATCTCGAAAGAGCCCAACACCTTTTAGCCGATCTCGGTATTGATGAAAACAGTCGCCTCAAGAAACTATCAAAAGGGAACAAGGAAAAGGTCCAACTCATCCTGGTTATGAGCCGTGAAGCCCGCCTCTACGTTCTTGACGAACCAATCGGAGGTGTGGATCCGGCGGCCCGTGATTATATCCTCAATACCATCATCAATAACTACTCACCGACCTCTACGGTGCTGATTTCAACCCACTTGATTTCAGATATTGAGCCAATCTTAGATGAGATCATCTTCCTCAAAGACGGAAAAGTTGTCCTCCAAGGAAATGTTGATGATATTCGTTACGAGTCAGGTGAATCAATTGACCAGCTCTTCCGCCAGGAATTTAAAGCCTAAGCAAAGGAGATTATTATGTTTTGGAATCTAGTTCGTTATGAATTTAAAAATGTCAATAAATGGTATCTGGCACTCTACGGTGCTGTACTTGCAATTTCAGTTTTTATTGGAGCTTTTATTAGCAGCCTTAGCCAGAGTTACAATCCTAACAATGCTGCTTATTTCATCTTCTTTTTAGTACTAGTCTTTGGAGGACTCAGTGTCACTCTTTGGATTGCAACAATCTTTTTAATCATCCGAAGATTCAAGGGTAGCGTTTATGACCGCCAAGGGTATTTAACCCTAACCTTGCCTGTCTCTGAGCACCAAATCATCATCGCAAAACTTTTAGGTGGTCTTGTCTGGTCTATCTTAAGCTATATCGTCTTTATCTTGAGTATATTGATTATCTTCTTCTTAACACCAATAGAAAAAGACTTCACTGCCCTCTATAACTTCATTTCCCCTTACCTCAGCTACGGCTGGTTGTATGCCCTATCACTGTTTGTAGGTTCGATCGCATGGATTTTATCCATTTACCTTTCCATCTCTATCGGACAACTCTTTAATGAGTATCGAACAGCTATGGGGATTCTAGCCTATATCGTTATTTACATCGTTATTGGTTATATCACTTTCTTCTTCAGAGTTGATAATGACTTTAACGTGATAGCTGGTACAGAAATCTTGCGCGATCTCTTTTTATCAGCTATCTACTATCTCGGAACCTACTATATCTTGAAAAACAAGGTTAACTTGCAATAAAAAATGCCCAGCTAGAAAGCTGGGTTTTTCTTTAACTCAATATCAAACTGGCTACAATGGGACTGACAAAGACATAAAGAATACCAGTGATACCGATAGCCAAGCCACCCATGGCTCCTGCTACAGAACCGTATCGAAAGGCTGTTCCCGTTCCGACAGCATGACCTGTCCCTCCAAGAGAAAGCCCTACAGCCACTGGATCATCAATCTTCAACCACTTCAAAATGGTTGGTCCAATAACACTGGTCAAAATCCCAGTTGCTACTACAACCACCAAGGTCACGGTCGTCAAGCCTTGCAATTTTTCTGTGATCCCCACTGCCATGGCGGTTGTCACTGACTTGGGAAAGAGAGAAATGGCTAGGAAAAAGTCCATACCAAATATTTTCGCTACTATGGCAGTAAAGCAAGTATTGACAATTACTGCTAACAGACTACCAAAGAGAATACTCCGAGCATGATGCTTCATCAGGTGAAAACTCTTATAAAGCGGAATTCCTAGAGCCACGGTCGATGGGACAATCAAGTTATTCAGATAGACACCACCTTGGTAGTAATCTTGATAAGAAATCCCCGTCGCCTTAAGGAAAATAATGACAAAAATAGCCGACAACAGCAAGGGTGTTGTCAAAGGATGGGGAAAACGTCTGTAAATCAGCATTCCCACTAGATAAGCTAGGATAGATAATGCAATCCCAAATAGAGGATTGGATACAAATTCGCTCATTTGGCATCTCCTTTCTCATAATCTCCCTCAAATCGTCTCTTGATAAACTGAACCACTAGGGCTATGAGGATAATGTTAATGACAGCCGCAAAAAAGACAATCAAGACGATGGGCAAGAGATAAGGAGCAATCACATCAAACTTTTCCATGATTCCCACTGCTGGCGGCAAAAAGAGAATGGTCATATTGGCCAGCAAGAAATTCCCGACCATGTTGACATGCCTGGTTCTCAACCACTTGAATTGTAGGGCTAGAAAGAGAATCAGCAACCCGATAATACTGCCTGGGATGGGCAGATGAAAGAAACTAGAAATTCCCTCTCCGATTAGAGAAATCACAAAGAGAATCATTAATTGAACATATAATTTCATCCTAAACTCCACGAAATAGACTTCTTGCATACCAGTTTACTCTTTTTTCGGAAAATTTCAAGGAAATATTGAAATTCTTCTTTCTTGCAAGGATTAGATAAAAGTAGTATAATCATTGCATGCGCAATCATCTTGTGTTGCAAAGATAATCAGTAATGACTTTGTGATTTTTACTTTGAAAAGAAAGGAGAAAGCAATGACCTATTTGGAAAAGTGGTTTGACTACAACCGCCGTCAAAAGGAAATGGAAGCCTTGTTAGAAGAAACTATTGCACAGCAGAGTGAACAAAGGTTGACCTTGAAGGAGTTTTACTTGCTCTACTATCTGGATTTGGCCCAAGAAAAATCTCTACGCCAGATTGATTTACCCGATAAACTCCATCTGAGCCCAAGCGCTGTTTCTCGAATGGTGGCTCGTCTGGAAGAGAAAAACTGCGGTTTGCTTAGTCGCCGGTGTTGCGATCAGGATAGACGGGCTAGTTTTATCTGCCTGACTGACGAGGGTCAGACAACTCTAGCTTACCTGCAAAAGGCCGTCGAAGAAAGACTAGAAACGAGTCTTGACTTCATTTCTTAATCAGGTTTTTTAAAAAAGTTGCGTGCGCAATCATTTTTCTTGACATTCCTCTTTTCAAGGAGTACAATAAAGTCAAGATCGAACAACAAAGGAGTTTTATATGATCGAAATTACCTACCTAGACGCCAGCAAGCAAGAGAGAACCATGACTTTCGAGTCTTACCAAGACTTTGAACGTTCTCAACATGCCTGCCTCATCGGTGTCGCGGATTACTATACTGTCCAAAAATTAACCTACAATGGTCATGATTTGGACTACCATGGGACTTATGGAGATGTCTTCTTCTATCTCATGAAACAAGATTTAAGCCAATATAATTAAAAAAGGAGAAATACAATGGCAAAAGCAATTACAGATGCAACATTTGAACAAGAAACAAAAGACGGTTTGGTCTTGGTAGACTTCTGGGCAACTTGGTGTGGTCCATGTCGTATGCAAGGTCCAATCTTGGATAAATTGTCTGAAGAACTTTCAGAAGATGTCTTGAAAATCGTTAAAATGGACGTTGATGAAAACCCAAACACAGCTCGTGCTTTTGGAATCATGTCTATCCCAACCCTTCTCTTCAAGAAAGATGGCCAAGTGGTAAAACAAGTTGCTGGAGTACACACTGCAGAACAAATCAAGGCCATCGTTGCTGAATTGAGCTAATCACACGAGAGACCAAGTACTTTATTTGGTCTCTTTTTTCTTGCCCTTTGCCATTTTTCAAAAAATATGCTAGACTGTAGGTAGAATATTACGATGTTTGGGACATGCCATCGCTAAAAAAAACCTCTACTTGGTATTTTTTAGCTCCCCTCAAGGGAGCTTTTTGCGTGCTCTGAACATTTCCCATTTTAGAAGGAGTACTATGAAACGTCATTCAGCCTTGGTCGTCTTTAGCGGCGGTCAAGATTCCACAACCTGCCTCTTTTGGGCTAAAGAACACTATGAAACAGTCGAAGCCGTCACCTTTGCCTACGGCCAACGTCATCATCTCGAAATTCAAGTTGCTAGAGAAATCGCTAAGGAACAAGGCATTCGTCATCACATCTTAGATATGTCTCTTCTGGGACAAATCACTGAAAATGCCTTAACCTCTGATTTGGAGATTGAGCAAAAAGAGGGAGAGGTTCCCAATACCTTTGTTGATGGTCGCAACCACCTCTTTCTATCCTTTGCGGCAGTTCTAGCCAAGCAACGTGGTATTAAAGATATCGTGACAGGTGTCTGCGAGACAGATTTTTCAGGCTACCCTGACTGCCGGGATGTCTTTGTCAAATCCCTTAATGTTACGCTTAACCTTGCCATGGATTACGACTTTGTTATCCAAACACCTCTCATGTGGCTAGACAAGGCTGAAACTTGGGAGTTAGCCGACCGACTCGGTGCCTTTGACTATGTTCGTGAAAAGACTTTGACCTGCTACAATGGGATTATCGGAAGTGGCTGTGGGGATTGCCCAGCTTGTCACTTACGTCAACATGGTTTAGATGTTTATCTCTCACAGAAAGGAGAGGGCTAATGTTTTTTGCACCCAAAGAAATCAAACAAGAAACTGGCGAGTCTCTGGTCTACAATCCTCACAGAACCTTGGTATCAAAAGAATTTACCTTTGATGCTGCCCACCACCTATTTCACTATGAGGGAAAATGCAAGTCCCTGCACGGCCACACTTATCATTTACAAATCGCTGTCAGTGGATTTTTAGATGAACGGGGCATGACCTACGATTTCGGAGATATCAAAGCCATCTACAAGAACTACTTAGAGCCCCATTTGGATCATCGCTATCTCAATGAAACTCTGCCTTATATGAACACGACTGCTGAAAATATGGTTTACTGGATTTTCCAAACCATGAGTCAAGAGTTGCCTGACGAGCGCGGTCTCCGTTTGGAATACGTTCGCCTCTATGAAACTCCGACTGCCTTTGCGGAGTTTAGACGGGAGTGGTTAGATGACTAGGGAACGTGTCCTCAAACTACCAGTTCTGGAAATTTTCGGCCCAACCTTTCAAGGTGAAGGCCGTGCTATTGGGCAGAAAACCATGTTTGTCCGCACTGCTGGTTGCGACTACCACTGCGACTGGTGCGACTCTGCCTTTACTTGGGATGGTTCTGAAAAACCAACTCGCATGACCGCTGACGAAGTCATTGCTGCCTTAGACAAACTAGGAAGCTACGACTACGTTACCCTATCTGGGGGAAATCCTGCTATCCTAGCAGCTAACATGGCTCAACTGGTCACCAAGCTCAAAGAACGTGGTGTCACTCTGGCTGTTGAGACTCAAGGTTCTCGCTGGCAAAATTGGTTAAAAGACATCGACCAGGTCACTCTGAGCCCCAAGCCTCCTTCATCCAAGATGGAAGTCAACTTCGAAACCTTAGACTTTATCGTTTCCCAACTAGATCCAGACAAGGTCACCTTTAAAATCCCTGTCTTTGATGATGCCGATTTGGCCTTTGCTAAAGGGATTCAAGAACGCTACCAACCAGATGTCCTCTTCTTATCAGCAGGAAATCCTGAGCCCAAGGCTACAGGCAATATTGTCCAAGACCAACTGGACCGCCTCAAAGAACTCTGGGAACGCATCGCCACTGATGATAGCTGGGGCAATGTCCGCGTCCTCCCTCAACTGCACACCCTCCTCTACGATAACCAACGTGGTGTTTAAATTAGAAAGAAAAAATCATGTCACAACAAGAAGAAATGAAAAACCTAAGCCTACTAGGCAACAAAGAAACCAACTACATTTTTGACTATCAACCAGAAGTCCTCGAATCTTTTGACAATCGTCATGTGGAAAATGACTATTTCATCAAATTCAACTGTCCTGAATTTACCTCGCTGTGCCCTATCACTGCTCAACCAGACTTTGCGACCATTTATATTTCCTACATTCCTGACAAGCTCTGTGTCGAGTCAAAATCCCTCAAACTCTACCTCTTTAGCTATCGAAACCATGGGGATTTTCACGAAAACTGTATCAACACTATCGGGAAAGATTTGGTCAATCTACTAGACCCTCGCTATTTGGAGGTATGGGGAAAATTCACTCCACGCGGTGGCATCTCAATCGACCCTTACTACAACTACGGTAGACCTGGAACTAAGTATGAAGGCTTAGCAGAACAACGCCTCTTCCAACACGACCTTTATCCAGAGAAAATTGACAACCGCTAAACTCATACTCAATGAAAATCAAAGAGCAGACTAGGAAGCTAGCCGCAGTTTGCTCAAAGCACTACTTTGAGGTTATAGATAAGACTGACGAAGTCAGCTCAAAATACTGTTTTGAGGTTGTGGATAGAACTGACGAAGTCAGTAACCATATCTACGGCAAGGCGAAGCTGACGTGGTTTGAAGAGATTTTCGAAGAGTATCATACGAAAAAGCCCTGTTCCTCAAACTGAGGAGCAAGGCTTTTTTAATTTCAATTATTCTTCTGTTCCAAGGAAGTTTTTCGCAACAAGAGCAGCAAGAATACCACCAACGATTGGGGCAAGGATGAAAATCCATACTTGTTGAAGGGCCACGCCACCTACAAAGACAGCTGGTGCCAAGCTACGAGCTGGGTTAACTGAAAGTCCAGTGATGTTCAAGCCTACAAGGATTAAGGCTGTCAATGACAAACCAATCACCAAACCAGCGATTGCACCATTACCTTTGCTTGCTGATGTTACAGTCATGATAACCAAGACAAACAAGAAAGTTGCGATGACTTCAAACAAGAATCCACCAAAGACAGTGACACCGTTTGCCAAGGCATTTTCACCAAGACTAGCAGTCGACATGCCTGAGTTAGACAAGAGGAAGAATACTGTAGCTGACGCAAGGAAAGCTCCAACTACTTGTCCAAGGATGTAGTTTACAAGTTCTGAAGATGACAAACGTTTGTTTACAAACATAGCGATTGAAACCGCTGGGTTCAAGTGAGCACCTGAAACAGTTCCAATTGAGAAAGCTGCAACCACAATTGCCAAACCAAAGGCAAAAGCAATTCCAAGGTGTCCAAGGCCATTAAGACCATTTCCAAAAACAACGGCTCCTGTTCCGATGAACACAAGCATAAATGTACCGATTAATTCAGCAACAAATTTTTTCATGATAAATCTCCTTTTTTTCAAACTATGTATTAGTCTATCAAAAGAAGGAAAGAGTTTCAAGAAAAGTGACTGGAAAGTTCTTTGAAAATCATAAAATGACTAGCTAATCTCTAGTATTGAAAAGATTGAATGACTTCTTTTAAGCCATCTTTTAAACTATTTCTCTGGTCAAGTTGGATATAGGCTTCCAACAGACAGGATCTGAAGTTGGAAAATTTATAAAAATCTTCCCTCTCTTCTATCGGAAAGTCAACAGTTTTTATCCAAGAAGCTACTTGTTCTTGCTCTAATTTCCCTTGCAAAATGGGTTCATAAAGTACTCTCGCTAGACGCCAATCCTCGTCATTTGTAAAACGGATGGTAATTCTTTTAAATAGTTGGTCAAGTACATCAAAAACTTCATGAGCTCTATTTTTAGGAAAATCTGGATGACATACTACTTCCGTCAAGAGATCCGCTCCATGAGCAAAAGCGTGAACCCAACCATACTGACTTGAAAAACCTGTTGTATCCTTTTCTTTTTTGAGGTAATACAAACCTTGAGATAGCATAGCATTTCTTACATCAGCTTTTAATCCTTTATAGAAAATAGAGTGCTCGTTACCATCCGCAGACAATAGATTTGCATAAATAAGCGCCCTAAAAGAACGTTTAAGAGTTGAACCCCCTCTACTATCAATCTCTTTGTATAGACCTTCATCAGATGAGACTTCTTCTGAGATAAACTGAAACTGATCAAGGGTAAACAACTCTTCTTGAATACCTCTAGCTAAACTCGTAAAAACAAGTTCGTCTCGAATTTCTGGAGAAGGATCTCCCAAATGATCAAGCAGCCACTGAATTTCTTCCTGATGATAACTTGGTTTTTCTTCTGCTATTTTTCTGAGTAACTCTTGATACATGGTCAATACCTCTACATTTCTAGTAACTTATCAAAAAGCCATCCGCAGATGACTTTCTTTCTTATTCTTTTTTTGATGGAGTTTTTCCTGCTGCAATCGCATCTGCTTCTGTCATCTCAACAACGTTGGATTTATTAGTTTTTGAAGGCATTCTATCCTTACTATACCAATAAACTTTTGATTTTCCATTGTTTGCAACATAGACAATTCTATCTTGCTGTTGAGCTTTTGTTTCAGCTTCACGTGCAATTCTTTTTTCTTCTTCCTTTTGAGAAATTAATGACTCAACTGCACCTATTCTATCAAGCAACTCTGTCTTTTTTTCATTATTTTCAATCTGATTAACTGTTTCTTTAGCAGACTTCACTTGACTCGAATCTTGACTTTCTTCCAATTGTTTGACTAAGGTTTCACCTTTTTCTTGCAACTCCTTTGCAGCTTTTTCTTTGGCAATTCTCTCTTCTTCTGCTTTTTCTTTAGCTTTTTTCTCTTCTTCGATTCGTTTTGCTTCCTCTATACTAGATGAAGTATTCGTGGTTGAAGCTGTCGAGGTAGTAGATGTCGCAGTCTGTTTAGTTTCTGATTGAGAAGATGAGATTTTCTTTGTGACTGTCGGAGTTTGAAGAGCAACTGCAACAAAACTGACAATGAAAAGCCCGATCATTAAATTTCTTTTTCGAATATCTGGCGATTTCTTTACAAAATACCAAATACCAACTCCGCTCAATACAAGATAGAGAGTGGGCAAAGCAATCAATAAAATGATTCCCAACAAAACTAGACCAATTTTGATAAAATGCATTCTTTTGGGGTCTTGCTCTAGCCATTTTTTGATTCTATTCATATTATTCTCCTAAAACTCTGTCCAATCTTTACTCGCCCAATTCAGAACTGTATGCGATAATCTGGTCAACTGTGTCTGACAAGAACTTGATGGTATCACGGAGTGGTTTGTCCGTGGAGATATCGGCTCCGATAATCATGGCTGATTCAAGTGGTGTCTTGCTACCACCTGATTTGAGGAGATTGAGCCAGTCTTCGGCTCCAGTTTCTGAATGTTTCAGATGAAGGTAACCCGCTGTCGAGATGACTAGTCCAGCTGAGTAGGTGTAACTATACAAGCCCATATAGTAGTGAGCTTGACGCATCCAAGTCAAAGCCGCATCATCGTCAATTTTAATGGCATCTCCCCAGAAATCCGTCAAAACTTCCTTCATAATGCTGTTAAGTTTGCTTGCTCCGAAGGTTTCGCCCTCTTCAATCAATGTATAAACCTTACGCTGGAAGGCTGCTTCCAAGAGGTGGGTGATGAAATTATGGAAGTAGGTGTCTGTCAAGCGGTGAGCAAGGGCAAAACGTTTTTGACGCGGATCGTCAGACTGGTGCTCCAAGTAGTCACTGAGAAGCAATTCATTGAAGGTTGACGGCGCTTCAACATAATAGGTCGACATGTGGGCATTGAAGTAACTCTGATGATTGTCAGAAAAGATAAATTGACCAGAATGCCCGATTTCATGAATCAAGGTATAGACATCACTCAAACGACCTGTCCAGCTCATAAGGACATAAGGATGCACACGATATGGATCCGTTGCATATCCCCCAGAATCCTTGCCACTATTGGCAGCGAAGTCCACCCAACGTTCTTCTTGATAGCGAGCAATTTCCTGACAATATTCTTGTCCCAAAGGTTCTACTGACTTCATGACCAAATCATAGGCATCGTCAATAGTCACTTCAGGATTAAGGGCGCTATCCAAGTCCAATTTCCAGTCTGCGAAGGTCATCTTTTCAAGACCATTGACCTTGGCAACATGCTTGAGGTACCTCTGAGCAACTGGCGCAAATTCTTGCATAATGAGGTCGATCTGACGATCAAACATGGCACGGTCCACTTCTTGCTCAGCCAGAAGATAGTCAAAAACTGAGTCATAGCCCTTCATATCAGCCAAGAGTTTTTCCGACTTGACTTGAGCTAGATAAGTTGCTGCAGCTGTATTTTGGTGCTTACGTAGTCCATCTGAGAAGGAACGGAAGGATTTCTCACGAACCTCAGCGTCCTCGTGGTTTTGGTAGAAATTTTCATAGGTCACAAAGCTATTTTTGTAGGTTTTTCCATGGGCTTCAAAGTCAGCCATTTCAAAGTCCCCAGCTCGCATCTTAGTGTAGATATCCTGTGGACTATAGAAAACTTCACCGAGATTGGTCAAGGCCTTCTCCACATCTGCCCCAAGATAGTGGGCTTTTTTGATTTTGGCCTGACGAATAGCTGCCGTCAAGTGAGGCAATTCACCCAAACGGTCCAAGACTTCCTCGTCTGCTGCCACCAAGGCGTCGTCAAAGAAGGTCAAGGCTACACTGGCATCTGTTTCAAATTCCATTCCAGCTTGGGCGATATTGGCAAATTCTTCATTGCTATAGTCTGTCGTCTGAGGCATAAAAGCATAATTGCCGATATGGCTCATCTGGATATAGATTTGCTCCAATTCCGCAAAGGCCTTCTCAAAATCCTCAAAAGTGTGAAGATTGCCCTTGTAGTCACGGCTAAATTGGGTGATATCTTCGCGAGTCTTTTCGATTGCTCGCAAGAAATCCTCACGGTCTTGGTATAGGGCTGTTAAATCCCAAAGTTCCTTTTCGGGAAATTCTGAACGGTGTTTTTGTTCCATTTTCTTCCTCTTATTTCTCTAATTCTAATAATACGCTAAGGGCTGATAAGGCGTAAAGCGGTGCTGTTTCTGCTCGCAAAATCCGAGGACCAAGGCCTGCCAAGACGGCTCCTTTAGTTTCAAAACTTTCGATTTCTGCTGGTGAGAGACCGCCTTCTGGGCCAAAGATAAAGAGTAATTTGGCTCCTTTTTCAAGACCAGTGACTGCTTGCAGAAGCGCAGCGGCTTCTCCCTCTTTTGCTGATTCTTCATAAGCCACCACAATTGAGTCAAACTGGTCCAGCTGGGCTAGAAAATCTGCTTTTTTCTCAAAAAGTTTGACACTCGGCACCAGATTTCGTTTGCTTTGCTCGGCTGCTCCAAGGGCGATTTTTTCTAGTTTTTCAACCTTTTTGCCCAATTTCTTGCCATCCCACTTGGCGACCGACCAATCAGCTGGAAAGGCCCAGATTTGGCTAGCACCCAGTTCGGTCACTTTTTGAGTGATGAATTCCAGCTTATCTCCCTTGGGAAAGCCGGATGCGATGGTCACTTGGACAGGTAGTTCCACATTGTCAGCCAATTCTTGAACCAACTCAAACTGACGAGTTTCCACATCCAACACGCGCGCCAAGCGCTTAATTCCATCATCAAAGACCAAAGTAATCTCATCACCTTCTTTCAAGCGCATAACCTGAAACATATGCTTGCTGGTTTCCTTGTCCTCAATGGTGACTGGCGAGGTAGCATTACCCTTGACAAAATACTGCTGCATGCTAGCCTCCAATCACACCTGAAATATCCTTGGTTTTCTTAAAGACACAAGCATTCCATTCCCCTTGAATCATGTGAGTTTCGAGGAAAAATCCAGCCGACTCAGCTGACTCTCGCACCATGTCCCACTTGTCCTTGATAATGCCACTCATGATCAGGTAGCCTTCGTCCTTGACCAAACGATAAGCATCGTCCGTCAGATGAATGAGGATATCCGCCAAGATATTGGCCACGATGACATCTGCCTCAATCTCAACACCCTTAAGCAAATCGCCTGGCGCTACATGGATGTTTTCCATACCTGGATTGAGCTCAATATTCTCCTGAGCGACTCGAACCGCCACGTCATCGAGGTCATAGGCAAAGATTTCCTTAGCACCAAGCAGCGAGCTGGCAATAGAGAGAACCCCTGAACCAGTTCCCACATCGATCACTGTTTCGCCACCACGAAGAACCTGCTCCAAGGCAAAGAGACTCATCTTGGTCGTCGGATGGGTTCCTGTCCCGAAGGCCATACCAGGATCTAGCTTGATAATCTTTTCTCCCGTAGTCGCCTCATAGTCCGTCCAAGACGGCACAATGGTCAAGTCATGAGTGATGCGGGCGGGCTCGTAATATTTCTTCCAGTTGTCTGCCCAGTCTTCCTCAGCCAAGGCAGTCGTCCCCGTCTTGACCTCACCCAAATCCATAAAGTCTGTCAATTCTGCTAGACGAGCCTGCAAATCCGCCTCAACCACTGCCACATCAACCGTATCAGGATAGTAGGCTGTCACCACGATTTCTTCTTGCTGCTCGACTTCAGGGAATATCTCACCAAATCGATCCACATTTCCCACATAGTCCATACTGTCCTCGATCGCAACACCTTGCGCTCCTAGCTCAATCAAGAGATTAGAGACCAGCTCCTCCCCCTCACGCTTCACTGTAACTTTTAACTCTTGCCATATTTCCATTTTGAATCTTCCT
The DNA here is from genome assembly GCF_965111685.1 of Streptococcus oralis. Classification (GTDB taxonomy): domain Bacteria; phylum Bacillota; class Bacilli; order Lactobacillales; family Streptococcaceae; genus Streptococcus; species Streptococcus oralis_B. The sequence goes on along the minus strand of NZ_OZ217340.1, from coordinate 479,932 downwards.
TATTTTTCTTAAATTCTTCAATCACATCTGTATAGTGTTCTTTCATTGCGCTATGAATCTGCTGTTTAAAAATACCAAACGTAAGATAATAAACAAATAGAACAATTCCTTCAAACAGTATCAAAAACAAAAAATATTCTGAAAATGAAAGTGTTTGATTATTCTCACCTTGTAAAGACAGAACATACAGCAACCCCCAGATAAGGGCCATAGAAATCCCTGCTACTTTAGTGCCACCTTCCCTTTGTTTTTTTAACTTTAAATATTCCATATAGATGAATGTAGCTTCTTCCTTAGAGTATTGCCCAGTTTCTAGTCTGCGTTTAACTTTTTTATTTAACGTCGTTGTTCCAATTATATAAACCACTTCATTTCCTCCAAATAATCCCTCACTCTATCCTGCAACTGAGGTACAACCTTATCTGAGCCAAGAAACTCCTCAATGCTCATCAACTTGTAGCCCTGTCCTTCATCACCAAAGACGATACTATCAAACTGTTCCTGCCTTAACTTGCCAACTAGAAAGATGGATTCCTTCCCCTCAAAAAGCATACTTGGGTACACCTTACTCCAAAGCAGACAGTCCTCAGTCAGATGAATTCCTAGTTCTTCGTAAATTTCACGCGCCACGCACTCGAAAGGACTTTCATCCCCTTCACGGCCACCACCTGGTAACTCCCACATATTGGGCCAAGGGATGCTGGGCTTATCATCGCGTAAGATAGTTAAAATCCTATCCTCACAAAAGAGGGCAATTTTGCAACCAGTGAAATCAGAAAGTTCTATTTCCATATTAGACCTCTTCGGCTAATGCCTTCTCCAACTCCTCTAACCAGTTTTCATAATAACGTTTCTCATCTCGCACCAAGCGGCTAGTTCCCAGGTTTTGTCTAGCAATTTTTATAGCCTTTTCAGTCTGATCCATATCTTTCTTTACCAGAAATTGATACCAGGCTTGCATTATCTGCGTATCTGTCATTTTTAGAGACAAAAAGGATTTAACGCTTCGAATACTTGCATATTGCTCCGCTTTCTCATGATCTCCTTCCAGCAAGGCAATTTGAAGAAGGTATAATTGAGAAAGAGTTTGAGACATCGGATTATCAGTTCTATCTAATAAAGACTGAAAGTGTTTTTTGGCAGCCTCTATCTGATTATCGAATATTAAAACCAGTCCCTGAAAAATCTGAATGCTTTCTGCAAAACTCCCTTTCGCATCCTCAGCAACAGGAATGATAAAGTCTTTCAAATCATATTCTTGAGGAGCTAGCAAGGTCTGGGCAGAATGCCTCAACACTGAGTAGGCGTATTTGGTATTTTCAGGGTGTTGTAGCAATTCCCAGATTTTCGCTCCATCGGTAATCCCAACTGGCTTTGCATTGATGAGAAGAAAAGATAGATTTAGACAAATCCAAGTAGTCGCAAAATACCAGCTTCTTGTCAAAACTCCATACAATATCGCCAATAACATCAAACCAAGATGAACCATCAAGCCTCCTGCAAGCATCAGGATGATTCTTCGATCGCTTTCATCTTCCTTCAAACCAATATACTGAGCACCAACGTTTTTCAGAACAGCTGTTCGACTAAGAGAAAACTTGCCTGACTTTTTGGTCAAAAGAAAATTCCCTAGTCCAAAAGCCACTAGTCGATAGCCTGTCAGGTAACCGCAGACTGCATGACCCAGCTCATGAAGGATAAATATCAGATAAATACTGAAAAAAGTAAATAGGTAGCCTGGAACAAAGACAAACGAAAAGTCTAACTCTTTAAAGGCAATTGTCCCAAAAGCAAATCCTAGCATCAAAAAAACAAAGGACAGACCAGAAATACAAGACAAGACTATTTTCTTCATATACTTTCTTCCCTAGTCTCTAGTATCTCGGATAAGGATAAAACCCTCCCTCTTCCAAGCCGACTTTCCCCTCTTCAAAGACTTCTTGGTTCCATTCCATGACGAACTCTTCTGCTTCTGAGTCTTCCAAAAAGTCCATGAGCGTATCCAGCCCAACCTCTGCAGTGTCTTTGAGGAATAGAGCAAAATAGTTTAAAAATTCACGAGAAAATCCTTTCTTTGGCAGATAAGGTATAACTGTCAAATAGTCTTCCTCATTGACAGTTGACTTAGCAGGGTTGTAAAAGAGTACCGCTTCTTCAAAGAGAATGTCGTCTGACGAAACTTCTCCGTCCTCATCCACCATCTCTACACCAGCAGCATTTTGCGCTTCTAGAAGAAAACTCACTTCAACCGCGTGGTTGCGCTTATCCCAGCTAATCTCATAGTCAAAGGGAAAGTTCTTGTCCAACTCTTCCTGTAAAACATCTAAAAATCCGTATGTTGCCATTTTGTCCTCTTTCTATGCGATTCTTTAATCGCCCCGATTGCTCGGAAATATGCTAAAATAGATACTACCATCTTACCACATATACATCAGAAAATCCATGTTAGAAAGGACTGCTATGCCAGACAATCTCGCGCTTCGCATGCGCCCTAAAACCATCGACCAGGTAATCGGTCAGGAGCATCTGGTCGGACCTGGAAAAATCATCCGTCGCATGGTGGAGGCCAACCGCCTATCCTCCATGATTCTCTACGGACCTCCAGGAATCGGCAAGACCAGTATCGCCTCAGCCATCGCTGGAACGACCAAGTATGCCTTTCGGACCTTTAACGCGACAGTGGATAGTAAAAAGCGACTGCAAGAAATCGCAGAAGAAGCTAAATTCTCTGGAGGATTAGTTCTGTTACTGGACGAGATTCATCGTCTTGATAAGACCAAGCAAGACTTTCTTCTGCCACTTTTGGAAAGTGGTCTGGTTATCATGATTGGCGCAACGACTGAAAATCCCTTCTTTTCTGTCACTCCTGCTATTCGCAGCCGTGTTCAGATTTTTGAATTGGAACCCTTGTCCAATCAAGATGTCAAAGGAGCGATTCAGATTGCTCTCACTAATCCTGAACGAGGTTTTGACTTCCCAGTGGAGTTGGATGATGAGACCCTTGATTTTATCGCAACATCTACTAATGGTGACCTCCGTTCTGCCTTTAACTCTCTGGATCTGGCTGTTCTCTCTACCCCCGAGAATGACAAGGGCATCCGCCATATCACTCTTGATATCATGGAAAATAGCTTACAGAGGAGTTACATTACCATGGACAAGGATGGGGACGGTCACTATGATGCCCTTTCTGCCCTGCAAAAATCCATCCGCGGCTCGGATGTGGATGCCAGTCTCCACTACGCAGCCCGCTTGATTGAAGCTGGAGATCTGCCTAGCCTCGCTCGTCGTTTAACTGTGATTGCTTATGAAGATATCGGCTTGGCCAATCCTGAGGCTCAAATCCATACCGTAACTGCTCTAGATGCTGCACAAAGGATTGGTTTCCCAGAAGCCCGCATCCTCATTGCTAATGTCGTCATTGATCTGGCACTTTCACCTAAGTCTAACTCAGCATATGTGGCTATGGATAAGGCCTTGTCTGACCTTAAAACATCGGGACATCTGCCGATTCCACGTCACTTGCGAGATGGACATTATAGCGGTAGCAAGGAACTAGGTAACGCCCAAAATTATCTCTATCCACATAATTATCCTGGTCACTGGGTCAAGCAAGAATACCTACCAGAAAAAATCCGTGACCATCACTACTTTTCTCCAGAAGATAGTGGAAAATACGAACGGGCCCTGGCTCAACGCAAGGAAACCATTGATAAATTACGGGATTTGTGAAATCCTTTTCAAATAATTGCATTTTCCTCTTGATTTTTTTTGAAAAAGTGGTATCATATAAACATAGAAACGCTGTGGTGTACGACTTCACACTTAAGTGTTGACCGACTATTTTTTGTATTATTAGGGAAACAAAAGTCTTCTAACAGCATGTAGGCCGTCTCACACGGAAACAGCTTCAGTTAGAGCGAGTTGCCCACCTGCTTAATTGCGCGGGTTCAATACAAACCGTGAAGTTTCGGCACCAATACAGCTTTTTATTTGCCTTCTTAGCTCAGTTGGTAGAGCAGTAGACTCTTAATCTATGGGTCGCAGGTTCGAGCCCTGCAGGGGGCATCTAAATCAACAGGAAAAAGCCTTGAAAATCAAGGCTTTTTTGTTTGTCTATAACTGATTTGCCCTACATTTAAATCTATCTTTTCTTTTTGAATCAAATTACATCTTAACAAATAGTGTAAAGCCAGTTACTTTTGCTTTGATGCCATACAATATTTTCATGTAGAGAAGACAAATTTTATCTTCTCTTTTTATTTTCAAAATGATAAAAACTGATTTTCTTTTCATGAATCAGACTGAAACTTCCAAATTGTTTATTTATTTTATTGACATTTTCTATAAAAATAAGTACAATAGTCTAATTATCAAACTATACTATACTATATAGGGGGTATTGAAATGAAATTTTCAAATCGTTTACTGCTATTCCTTGCAGGAGTTGTTTTTGTCCTTTTAGGACTTTTCCTATTTACAAACCCAGTAGCTAATCTTGTTGCTTACAGCTGGTGGATTGCATTTGGTTTACTGGTTTCTTCTATAGCAGCTATTTTAGGCTATTTCTCTGCACCAAAAGAGCTTCGCTCACCTGTTTATCTTTTCCAAGGATTTGTTAGTCTTCTCTTAGCTCTTTACCTCGTTGCTTATGGCTTTGTGACCCTGCCGGTCGTCATTCCGACCATTGTAGGAATTTGGTTAATTGTAGAAGCCATTATTGCTTTCTTTAAAGGCAATCGTTTAGGATTGATTTTCCCTGTTATTGGTAGCAATATCACGTGGGTAGCCTTGCTTGCATTTTTACTAGGTCTAGTGATTCTGTTCAATCCAGTGGCTACAGGTGTCTTTGTCGTTTATGTCATTGCCTTTGCATTTTTAGTTACTGGCTTCACCTACATTATTGAGGTCTTTCGTAAATAGTCTAGTTGCTATTTCTATCGCATTCAAAAAAGCTGGGAAATCATATTCTCAGCTTTTTCGTCTCTTTAATTATCACTTTTTCGCATTCCATTCTGCGTAGAATTGCTCCAAGTATTCTTCCAAAAAGTGATGGCATAGTGCTCTAGCATTCGATAAGTTGCAATAATAACCGGTCGAGAACGGGGCATCGACTCAATCATACCGAAAATAAAAGAGCGAATGTTATCTGCAAAAAGAAAGCTTAGATTCTTTGCGATTTCAACAAAAAAAGCACTGTTTGTACTGACCCCAAAAAGTTAGACAAGTAATTTAAGTGAAGGATTTAGTTCTGTATTTCACAGGACTAATGTAAGTGGCTCATTTGGACTATCCTCCTGTTTTGTTTTGTCACTTACAGTATAGTCCTTTTAGGCTTTTCTTGTATTTTGAGTTTAACTAGCACCACGGGTATTATTTTTCCTTTTACTTACCAGATAGAAGTTAAAACTTAATTGAAAAGAACCATTTAATTTAACTAATGCATGTTCTTAAAATTTCCTAAGTCTACCAACAGCTCTATCTAAATCTTTCTTTTTAATCAAAATTTTAAAATTGCCTAATTTATAGAATATAAGTTTTTAAATAAAAATTTAATCTTTTTGTAATATATTGTATATTGTATAAAAGATTATTGTATGCTATAATTCGCCTTGTATAGCAGTATTTTGTACTATTAAACAATATAGGAGATTTTATTCTATCTCTATAAAGTAATAAAGGAGTGTAAGCCCATGGAAAATGTTGTTGTCTCAATTTTTCATATTGAAAGTGAAGCCTTTCAGGCCTTTTCAGAATTAAAACAGTTTGTTCAAACTGAAAATACCAAATTAGCTCAGGCTTCAATTGTAAAAGCTGAAAATGGTGTTGTTAACGTCAAAGATAGCTTTGATTTGATGAATTCCCTAGGAGATGATTATTTCGAAGGCGGATTAATTGGTAGTTTAATCGGAATTTTAGGTGGACCACTAGGTGTTCTCTTTGGTTTTGCTACTGGTGGAGCAATTGGCGCCTCCGTTGGTTCAGACAAAGAATTGATCAATTCGGCATTAATTACAACCGTTAGTAAAAAGTTGACTAATGGCGAAGTAGCTATTATTGCACTTGTACAAGAAAATGATGAATCTGTTTTAAATGCTATTTTTGAAAAGTATCAGGTTGACATTGCTAGATGGGATGTCGCTACTGTTGCGGCAGAGATAGAGTCAGCTCTCAAAATTCAAGAAGATTTAGAGCATCAAGCTAAAGCTCGCTTAATTGCGGATAAAAAAGAAGCTCGTCGTGAAAAATTTGATAAATTGAAAGCTAATATTAAAGAGAAATTTTCGAAAAAAAATTAACAGACTGAAGAGACTGAGGTAAAAAGATTTCGATTTTTGAAAATCTTTACTATTAAGCTATTTAAATAAATGGTTTAAATTAATAAAAAAGCGACCAAACGGAGTTTTCTGGCACTTAAACTTCTGTTTGTTCGCTTTTTATGTTAGTCATGTAAATTTGTAGCTAATTTACATGACTTTTCTATATTCTCTAATAATAGGCACTGATGATTTATCATAGGTACACTGGTCTCCTGAATCAAAGCTTATAGAGTTATGGTTCGTCTGGCTACGAGGGTCAACATATATAGGTATTATAGGTTTTCTAACCAAATGTGAGTCATTCGTTTTTGCCCCACTTTTGCCCCATTTTTAAATCATGACATTGAAAATACCTAAAAGTACCTTCCGAAAATCATCTATATTTCAATATTTTTGATTACTTTCAATATGAAAATTTCATACAAATTCATGCAGGGGGCATCTAAATACAACAGGAAAAGCCTTGGAATCAGGGCTTTTTTTTGTGTCCTCCCTACTTATGTCCCATCAACAGATGCTCAAGATATATTTTGTGTGTAAAAAAATTCTTTTGCTCCTCTACGAAAAACAAAAAAGCTATCCTACCTTTGCAAATTTGGATAAGATAGCAGAATATTTTAATGCAACTCCAACCCAACTATTTGGAACTAGTAAAGAGATTGAGTTAGAAAAGAGTGTTCTTGAATCTAATGAATACTCTGATAAAGTAAGTGAAATCTTAAAAGCTGTCAAATACATCGAGCATTTCCTACATACTGATGGACAGTACTTAGAGGATTTACTTTACCTAACAAGAGGCAACCAACTATACACAGAAGATGGTAAAGAGTTGTATATTGATCTAACTTCTCAGAAAAGAACACTTCATACCCAATATGAACCTGGTTTTATTGAAGCAAGAGATAAATCTCCACTAGAGCTCTTAATTGAAAATAAGGAGCTATTAGATTAAATAAAAAAAGCGAGGATATCCTCGCTTTTCTATTGTATAATCTTATTCTTCATTATCAATCATCAAACACTCCGCCTGTAAGCTGGTACGTGAGGTAAATGTGCTCCAAGGTTTTGACAATTCGCGCCACATAAAGTTATTTAAGCATATCCTTTTCTCTCATTACCATTTTCTGTTATAATAAATTGTACTTCTAAAATAGAAAGGTCTTAAGATGACAACTCTTATTAAACATAAACGTGTAGAATTTTCAGAACTTTTTTATGACTTAGTTTTTGTTTTTGCAATTTCAAAAGTAACTACTTTAATTGACCATCTTCATAACGGTATTTTGACTTGGAATTCTTTCCTTGATTTTTTCATTGCTTCTTTGGTTCTCATCGATTCCTGGATGATTCAAACCGATTATACCAATCGCTATGGAAAGAACTCTTTATTTAACATAGTAATCATGTTTATCAAAATGGGAATTTTACTCTTTATAGCCAATATGATTGGACCTGATTGGCAACAATATTTTCATTATCTCTGTTGGGCTATTGGTACATTAACCCTTACCTTATTTTTTCAATATTTGGTTGAATTTTTTAGAAAATCAACCGATGATGTTAATCGGGAAAGTATCAAAGGTTTTCTATGGATAACAGGTCTAGGAAGTTTAGGAGTCTATTTAGCAGCTCTTCTTCCTATTTACCTTAGAGTCTATATCTTATTTGCTAGTATTCTGCTAACATTTATTATGCCAAGTATCTTGCTTAATAAAGATAAGCATTACCAGGTAAATCTCCCCCATTTAATCGAGCGCATCTCCCTTCTTGTCATTATTATGTTTGGAGAGATGATTACGGAGCTAGCTAACTTCTTTACAATCGAGAATTTCTCGATTTATTCGGTTCTTTATTTCATTATTATGATTTCTCTGTTCTTGTTTTATTTTGGTCAATTCGACCATGCTATTGATGAAAAATCTAATCAAAAGGGGCTATTTCTAATTTACAGTCACTATCCTATTTTCATTGGGCTTATGATGATGACTGTATCGATGAGTTTTCTTCTGAATCCTGAAGCTAATCGTCTCTTTGCAACCAGCTTCTCTTATATCGGATTTGGCCTCTTTCAAGCTGCTGTCCTAGTAAATGGGCCCCATAACAAACACTATCTACGCTATTCGAAAAGTTACTACTGTGTCCAAGCGACACTCTATCTGGCTGCCTTGATTCTCTCTTTAATCTTTGCTTCTAATCCTATAATAGTAGTGAGTATAACAACCATTTTAGCTCTAGCTATAACCATTCATTTTATTTATTTTTATATGACACAGAATAAAAAATATTCCAAATCTAACTGGGAGTTATTTTAATGAGTTTATAACATAAAAAAAGCTTTGGGAACCAAGGCTTTTTTTTCATTAATTTGTTTTTCCATTTTATCCTCCAATTTGATCTCGCACTGACATTTATTTATAACAAAACTATATATCTAGAATAGCATAATCATTAGGTATTATAGGTTTTCAAACAAAATACGAGTCATTCGTTTTTGCCCCACTTTTGCCCCATTTTTAAATCCTGACATTGAAAACACCTAAAAGTATTTCCCTAAAATCAGCTATATTTCAACATTTTTGTTTATTTTCAATATGAAAAGTTCTTACAAATCCATGCAGGGGGCATATAAACAACAGGAAAAAGCCTTGATCTCAAGGCTTTTTTGTTTGTTTTGAACTAAGAAATGACAAGATTTTTAGGTTATTCTGAGTCTAATATAGATGAAATTCTTTCCTTATAAAACAAAAAACGCTATCTAGCGTTTTTTGTTATTCTTAGTTACTCGTCTAATCGAATAAACATCATTGCGTTAAGCAAAGAGATGAGAGCGACTGTATTGACATTATTGGAATAGATCAGTCTCTTATTTTCAATAGGAGGAATTATAAAATTAGAAATAATGATGTCGTAAGGTGATTCTTTTAGAGCATCAATGGACAACTCTAATTCACTCCAGACCTCCAGTTCAAAATTGTTACTGCAATAGTAAGCAAGTGTCTCGGCTACTGATTTTGCATGATACTGATCAAAATTACTCATGACCAAAACCTTTAATTTAGGTTGATTTTGTAAAAGATTTAGCACCAAGTGTTTGCTATGGGTAATAAAAGTATAGGTCAAGTGATTGACTTTCATTGAATTACGATCCATATCCAAAGCCTCTAGATAGTGTTCAATCCCTTCCTTCACCTCTGAAACAAATCGAGGGAAAATATTTTGAAAGTTTTTGATTGTATTGCCTTTTTGATCAAATAGGATAAACTCTGTCGATAATTCCTGGCGATGCAGATGTGCTGTATTGTGCAGATGCCAAATCAGATTGTCTCTATTGTCTACTTGGAGATTATACTCTCTTGATACCTGGTCTACTAGATTGCCCAATAACTGATACGATTTTTTTACATAGCTGTCTGTTTTTGCATGGTTCAGAAATACTTCTTCATCTAAGAAAAACATTTTTTGAAAATAGGATGCAAACAGTTGACCGATCACTTCTTTATTTAGAGAGATATGATATTCAGAATCAAAGCTCGCTACAATCTCTTCGATTTCTTCTGCCTGCATGAACGATTCCAACAATTGATTATTAAAAGAATCTCTCTCTACTTCCAGGAAATGTCCAAACTTTATGCGATATAAATTTGTAACCAGAAGCAATTTTAACATTCTGTGAGTTGATAAATTCATCGGGAAAGAAGTTGCTTTATAGACTAATTCCAATAATTGAGACAAGGGTTCTTGAGAAAAATTTTCAAAAGGCCATTCAAGGAAATAATATTTCTCTGAAAAATACTGGGCAAAAAAGTAACGGATATCGATTTCATTTCCAGTGATTCGAACTGGATTGAGGCTAATTTCAAAACGATATTGCTTCTTAATAATTTTATTAATATGACTGATGATACGGTAAAGAGAGGAAGAACTGATATAAAACTCTTTGCAAATATTCTGTTTATCACATCCTTCATTAAAGAAGATAAATTCTAATATTGAAAAGTTAGTTGAATGCTTAAAAAAATGATGATAGACCATTTCAATATCACTATCGTCAGTATTAATGATACGGATACCATTTGTCGAGGAATGAAATAGCAAGTCAGGAAAAGAAGATCTGACATGGGATAAGTCATCTTTTACAGATCGTTCTGCACAGTGCAATAAATCTGCTAGTTCTGAAATATGAAACCAGCGTTTGTTTTCAAATAGTAATTCTAATAATTCTAATTGTCTGTGACTTTTTTTCGATAATAAATCTCTCATGAACAGCTTTTCTCTCTTTATAATAAACTAAACGATTGCCTATCAATCTTCATGCACAATTATACCATATAGAGTGCATTTATCCTTTTACAACGACTTTTGCTTGTCATCAAAAGACTAGTATAATCACTTAGAAACTCAGCAGCACCAGTATTTTCTTATTTATTTGTACCTTCGGTGTATTTTTATAATACGTAATTCAAGACAAATTATTACCTTTCCATATTTAAATGTTATATAATAAATGATATCAAAGAAATTAATTTTCTGAAAATGATTCTTTGATTTAGAAATAGAAAAGGAGGATACACTATGTTGTGGTCCATTATTGTTGGAGGTCTTATTGGTCTCATCGCAGGTGCAATCACTAAAAAAGGTGGTTCAATGGGATTGATTGCGAATATCATTGCAGGTCTTGTCGGTTCGTCTGTAGGTCAATCACTTCTAGGAAGCTGGGGACCTTCATTGGCTGGAATGGCTATTATTCCATCAATCGTAGGTGCAGTAATTGTTGTTGCCGTAGTTTCATATCTATTTGGTAGAAAATAAGCTCTACCTAATAAGAAATTAAAAGTGATAAACCATAATTTTGAATACTCTAGACGGGCAAAATTATGGTTTAAAGCTTTTCAATTGAAAGGATTTAATATGTCAAAATCAAAGAAAATATTGTTACTTATTTTCTGTATCTTAATCTTGACTATTTTCCTTCCTATTCTCATAGATTATCATCAGGTCAGTGATTTAGGAATCCACTTATTCAGTTGGAGAGAACTCTACGCTGAATTCCTGATTGCTAGATATGTCTTTTGGGGGACACTTGTCCTTTCTGTTTTAGTTTTAATTTCAATGTTAGTGATACTCTTTTATCCTAAACAATATCTAGAGATTCAATTAGAAACTCAAGAAGATACATTAAAACTAAAAAACTCAGCTATCGAAGGCTTTGTTCGATGTTTGGTCATTGATCATCAGTTGATCAAAGAACCAACGGTCCATGTAAATAGCCGCAAAAATAAATGTTTCGTTACTGTAGAAGGGAAAATTCTTCCTTCAGACAACATCTCAAACCGATGTCTAGTCATTCAGAATGAAATAACTCATGGATTAAAGCAGTTCTTTGGTATTGAACGTGAGGTAAAACTTGAAGTTAAAGTTAAAGAATATGAACCTCGAAAAACGACCAAAAAGACTGTTAGTCGTGTAAAGTAAGGAAGTAAAAATGGAATGGTTTAAAAAATATCAGTATCCAATTATTGCAGGTCTAGTAGGTGTCATTCTCGCTTGCTTTATCTTATCCTTTGGCTTTTTCAAAACACTATTTGTACTAATTTGTGGAGCCTTAGGAGCATTTGCTGGATACTATGTTAAGGAAAAATATTTAAATAAATAAAGGAGTCTCGTATGTCAAACGTAGATAAAAATGTAGAAAAAAAAGATGTTGCTGTTGTTTCTCAAGATGTTAAACAAGATGTTAAAGGGGAACTCACTTATGAAGATAAAGTAATCCAAAAAATCATTGGTCTTTCACTTGAAAAAGTACCTGGACTTTTGGATGTTGATGGAGGATTCTTCTCTAATCTAACAGAAAAAATTATCAATACAGATAATGTCACTCATGGTGTCAATGTTGAAGTTGGGAAAGAACAAGTCGCAGTTGACTTGAACGTTGTTGTTGAATACCAAAAGAATGTCCCTGCTTTGTACAAAGAAATCAAAGATGTTGTCGTATCACAAGTTACAAAAATGACTGATCTAGAAGTTGTTGAAGTCAATGTGAATGTTGTTGACATCAAAACGAAGGAACAGCATGAAGCAGATTCAGTTAGCCTTCAAGACCGAGTAACTGACGTGGCTTCTTCAACAGGAGAATTTGCTTCAGAACAATTTGAAAAAGTAAAATCTGGTATCGGTTCAGGTGTCGCTACTGTTCAAGAAAAAGTAGGCGAAGGTGTTGAAGCCGTTAAGGGCGAAACAAATGAAAAAGCTCGCGTACACTAATTCATCTGGTCTAAATTAATCAATTTAAAGGAGGCAGAATCATGTCAACAGAAGAAAAATTTAACCAAGCAAAAGGTTCCATTAAAGAAGGTGTCGGCAAAATGATCGGCGATGAAAAAATGGAAAAAGAAGGAACAGCTGAAAAAGTTGTTTCTAAAGTAAAAGAGGTTGCTGAAGATGCTAAAGATGCTGTTGAAGGTGCTATTGAAGGTGTTAAAAACATGCTTCACAAAGACGAAAAATAAGCCTAAACGTTAATTGACCTTTTTATCTATAGTAGTCAAAAAGAGGATCGCAAATGTCCTCTTTTTTTGTAGATCGGATTCTAAACACGCTTCCCAATTTTCGCTAAAAGGTATTGTCAACAGGAAAAGCTCTGGTTTCAGGGCTTTTTTTGCTTGTTTAAAATAATATCTCCCTTTTAAAGAAAGAAAATTTAAAAGGTTGCACACTACTAGACGTGCTTATTTATCCACCACCTGAGCTTCAAATTGGGCTGGTTGGTTGTCTACGTTGGTAATGGTAATCGTGTAGGGCTTGTTATAGGTGGCATCAAACACTTTTTCACCTTGGTAACTCACAACAACTCCATCTTTTACTAAATAAATATCTGGTTGGCTGTTTGGAAGTTCTTCGTCCTCCTCGTCCAAACCATGGTTTTTTATAATTTTTTGTCCCTCTACTTCATAGTAAACATCGCTGTTTCTCTCACTCCAAACACCAGAGCCAGTTGATTTAATTCTGCTTGAATCGTTTTTCTTCAAGATGAAGATTGAATAGTATTCCAAATCTTGTGTTCTGGGATTTACTCTTAAATTGACGGATTGACCTGCTTGAAGAGTGTATTTGCCATAGTTCAAAACTGAAAAGATAAACCAAACTAGCAGCAAACTATACAAGACTCCTATAAAGATTCGTGAGCGCCTACTTTTAAACAAAAGTAAAAGTAACACAGAAGAGACAATAAAGAGCAATTCTGTAAACATTCTTGTCCCCCCTTTCTTATAATCGTTCACATCCTGAACAAGGTCTCGCGTTCATTTCTCACTAGTAACCTCAACCATACAAAGTCTGATACATCTTATTTAGAAAAGCTTTCAACTCTTTTCGAATAATCTTTAACAGGCGTTCTTCTTCGGCTTGAGAAATGTTCACACTTTCTTTTTTCTGATTACTAATATGAGAATAGTAACTACGTTTTAGGGTTAATTGATTGTCTAAAATATAGTAGGCATTTATTTGTTCCTCATTTACCATTGTTTCAAATAAAACCGAGACTTCATCCCTACTAGGATTCAACATTTTCAAATCGATGTCTCCTTTTATCCCTATGGAGTCAATTCCTCCATCCAAGCGGATGGCACCGTCAGGGGGAACAATATAACCTGCTTTTCGCATGTCAGACGCATATTTTCCTGAATCCATTAAATGTTGTAAGACAGCTATATTGTCCTGTTCTTCAAAGGAAGCCTTTAGTTGGAACCGTTCTTGGTGGCTTTGATACTGAAAATAAAGATTGATACCAACAACTAAGGCAAGTACAGAAGCGAGCAAGATTCGTATTTTTCTACATCTCGACATGTTTATCTCCTCTATCTAAGAAATCATAGAAATTTTGTTTCCAACTTTGAAAGGTAACTGCCTTATCCTTGAAAATCCTTGGGACTCTGACTCAAGTGACTGCTACCTACCCTTTTTCATTATGTATTTTCGTATAGGTACTTCAACCATTTGAACGATTTCAAATCCTTCTTTTTGGTAAAGCTTGTGAGCTGTTTGATTTGCCTCGTAGACATTTAGAGAAATAGTATCTATGTTTTCATTTTCAAAGACCAAACTAACAAATTTCCTTAAAGCCTGGCTACCTAAGCCTTGCCCCTGTTTCTGGGGATTGATAAAAAATCTCCCGATATGAAGATTCCTGTCTTCTAGCCTGATTTTCTGGATAAGCCCCACAAACTCTTGTCCATCAAAGATTGAAAAAATTCCTTCCAAATCTTGCAAGACTTGAATGGTCAAGGGAAAAGGAATCATTGTTCCCATCCATTGTTCTTGAAAGGATTTGCCAAGGGAGTTGGACCATTGGCATACAAGTTGAGCATTTTCTATACTTACCTTTTCTTCAAAACGAATCGTCATCTTTGCCTCACCATCTTATCTATGTTTCTCCATTATACTACTTCTTCTATTTTTTACGAATAGATAAGTATGATTGATCTTTATTTTTTTCTTGTCGGGAGCATTCTCGCTTCTTTCTTAGGTTTGGTCATTGACCGTTTTCCTGAGCAATCCATTATTCGACCAGCTAGTCACTGCGATTCCTGTCAGACTCGCTTGCGTCCCTTAGATTTGATTCCGATTATCTCTCAAGTAATTGGTCGCTTTCGCTGTCGCTACTGCAAGGCTCGCTATCCATTCTGGTATGCCCTCTTTGAATTGGGCTTGGGTGTCCTCTTTCTGGCTTGGTCATGGGGCTGGCTTTCCTTGGGTCAAGTCATCCTAATCACTGCTGGCTTGACCTTAGGTATCTACGACTTTCGCCATCAGGAATATCCCTTACTAGTCTGGCTGACGTTCCACCTAATCCTCCTGGCTTTCTGTGGTTGGAATCTGGTCATGGTCTTCTTTCTTATCCTTGGAATTTTGGCTCATTTTATCGATATCCGCATGGGCTCAGGGGATTTTCTCTTTCTGGCTTCTTGTGCTCTCGTCTTTAGCGCGACAGAGTTGCTCATCTTGATTCAGTTTGCTTCTGCGACGGGGATCCTAGCTTTTCTCCTGCAAAAGAAAAAGGAAAGACTTCCTTTTGTGCCTTTCCTCTTACTTGCTGCTTGTTTGATTATTTTTGGTAAGCTACTGCTTGTTTGATAAAGTCCTGAATCGGCTCTCCTTGGTGGAGAGCTTTTACAATTTTCGAACCAACGATAACGCCATCTGACACTGCATTAAAACGTTCCACATCATCCTGACTAGATACGCCAAAACCTGTCAAGACTGGGATGTCTGCTACTTGATGCAATTGTTCCAAGTGCTTGTCCAAGTCTGCATGGTAATTTCCTGATTTCCCTGTCACCCCATTGATGGCAACGGCATAGACAAAGCCTTCTGCTCCCTTGATCAACTCTTTCTGACGTTCAAGTCCTGTTGTTAAACTAACTAGGGGAATTAAAGCCATATCTGTGTCTGCCAAAAAAGGATCCACAAAATTGGTATGTTCATGAGGCAGGTCTGGGATAATCAATCCCTTAACGGCTGTATCTGTCAGATCTTTGACAAATTTCTCCACACCGTACTGAAAAAGGGGGTTAAAGTAGGTCATAATGACCAGCGGAATCTCTGTTTCAATGGTTTTCAAGGTTTCAACCAAAGTCTGGGTAGAAGTCCCATGGGCTAGACTGCGCAAGCCTGCTTCTTCGATCACAGGTCCATCTGCAACTGGGTCTGAAAAGGGAATGCCCACTTCAATAGCAGAAACACCCAAATCTTCTAGAAAGTGGATTGTTTCTCCTAGTCCATCCAAACCTTTCTCGTGGTCTCCAGCCATGATATAGGGAACGAAAATTCCTTTTCCAGCTGCTTTTATAGCATTCAATTTTTCTGTTAAAGTCTTAGGCATGCGCTTCTCCCTTCTTTGCTGCATCTGCTTCCAAGCGGTCTTTAACTTGAACCACATCCTTGTCCCCACGTCCAGATAGGCAGACAATCATAGACTTGTCTGGTCCAAGTTCTTTGGCCAACTTCACTGCAAAAGCGATAGCATGGCTAGATTCCAAGGCTGGGATAATCCCTTCCACACGAGACAAGAGTTGGAATCCTTCCAAGGCTTCATCGTCTGTCACAGGAACATAGCTGGCACGTTTAATATCGTGGTAGTGAGAATGTTCTGGACCGATACCAGGATAGTCCAAACCTGCTGAGATAGAGAAGGCTTCAAGAATTTGACCATGCGCATCTTGGAGCACATCCATAAGAGAACCATGGAGAACACCTGGACGTCCCTTGGTCAAGGTCGCTGCGTGATGCTCTGTATCTACACCAAGTCCAGCTGCTTCAGCACCATACATGGCTACTGACTCATCTTCTACAAAGGGATGGAAGAGTCCGATAGCATTAGAACCACCACCAACACAAGCTACTAGGGCATCTGGTAAATCTTGGCCGGTCAAGTCACGGTACTGTTGTTTAGCCTCTCGCCCGATGACACTTTGAAAATCACGAACAATTTCTGGGAAAGGATGAGGCCCCAAGGCAGAACCAAGGATATAGTGGGTATCATCGATATTTGTCACCCATGAACGAAGGGCTGCATTGACCGCATCCTTAAGCACGCGCGAACCATCTGTCACGGCCTCAACCTTAGCTCCCAAAAGCTCCATTCGGAACACATTAAGGGCTTGACGTTTAACATCCTCTTCACCCATATAGATGGTACATTCCATGTTGAAGAGTGCCGCAGCTGTTGCGGTTGCTACACCGTGCTGACCAGCACCTGTTTCTGCGATAATTTTCTTTTTACCCATGCGTTTAGCAAGCAAAACTTGTCCCAAGGCATTGTTAATCTTGTGGGCCCCTGTATGGTTAAGGTCTTCCCGTTTGAGGTAAATCTTGGCTCCGCCGATATGTTGGGTCAAGTTTTTTGCGTAGTAAAGAGGCGTTTCACGACCTACATACTGGCGCAAGAGTTGGTTTAATTCCTCTTGGAAACTGGGGTCTGCCTGACTTTCACGGTAGGCTTTTTCCAACTCCAAAACTGCTGTCATCAATGTTTCTGGGACGAAACGTCCGCCGAATTTTCCGTAAAATCCATCTTTATTTGGTTCTTGATATGCCATGCTTTACCCTCTCTATAAATCTTCTGATCTTTTCATGATCTTTTTGTCCATCTGTCTCCACTCCGCTTGATACATCTACTGCATAGGGAGTAAAGTGTTGAATTGCTTTTACTACATTATCTTCATTAAGCCCACCTGCGATAAAGAAGGGCTGAGCTAGTCCTGTCGTATCCAGTTGACCCCAGTCAAAGGTCTGGCCACTCCCAGCAACAGGGGCATCAAAGAGTAGATAATCTGCCTGAGAATTTGGCACATGACCATTTCCATCTACTTGCACAGCCTGAATACTGGCACAAGGCAAATTCTCAAGCAAACCATCCCCTACCTGACCATGAACTTGAATCAAGTCCAAGCCAACTTTTTCAATCGCTTCTAGCAGTTCTGCCCGACTTGGTGAAACAAATACACCAACCTTTTTAACGTTGACAGGAATGAGCTTTGCCAGCTCAGCAGCCCCTTCCAAGGTCACCTGCCTTTTACTGGGTGCGAAGACAAAACCGATGTAATCCGCCCCTGCTGATACGGCTATCTCTACCGCTTCTTTGGTCGATAATCCGCAAATTTTAACCTTTGTCAATTTGCAACTCCTTAATTCTCTGGGCTACATCTTCCGCCTGCATCAGAGCTGTCCCAACTAAAATTCCGTTAAAGTATGGTGCTAGTCGTTCCGCATCCTGCTTTGTGAAAATAGCAGATTCAGAAATGTAATAACAATCTTCCTTAAAGTGCTGGGGCAAGTCTACACTGGTCTGCAAGTCGACTTCAAAGGTGGTCAAGTTGCGGTTATTAACCCCAATAATCTCAGCACCAAGTCTGTGGGCTACTTCTAGTTCAGCTAGATTGTGGGTTTCCACCAAGACTTCCAGTCCAAGCTCTGTCGCGTAGTCATACAGTTCCTTGAGACGTTCTTCTGACAAGGCAGCCACAATGAGCAAGATAACTGTCGCGCCGGCATTGCGAGCACGGATGATTTGCTTTTCATCGATAATAAAGTCCTTGTTGAGCGTTGGAATTCCTACCTGACTAGAAATCTCTCGTAGATAATCCAAATGCCCTTTAAAGAAAACTTCATCTGTCAAAACCGAAATCATCACTGCGCCGTTTGCTTCATAAGTTTGGGCCTGTTGCACAATATCCACATCGAGATTGATATCTCCTAGACTAGGGCTAGCCTTCTTGACCTCAGCGATTACCTGTAAACGGTCTTGATGTTGTTTTAAATAGTCAGCTAAGCGATAGGTCTGGCGCAAGGGCTGGACTTCCTCCATCTCCATTTGCTTGACCTCACGCGCCTTCTGCTCTAAAATTCGTGCTAAAAATTCCTGACTCATTTTTGGTACTCCTGTAACAGTCTGAGCTTTTCAAGGGCCTTGCCACTAGCAATCACTTGACGGGCCAAGGAAACTCCTTCCTTGATACTAGCTACCTTACCATTAGCATAGAAACCAAGACCAGCATTTAGAACTGTCGTTTCCAAGAATGGACTTGGTTCGTTTTGAAGAACGCTGAGCAAAATTTCTGCATTTTCCTGAGCATTCCCTCCACGAATATCTTCGATAGCGTAGCCTTCCATCCCTAAATCCTCTGGAGTGAAGCTTGACAAGGTGATTTCGCCATTTTCAAGAAGAGCAATCTTGGTTGTTCCGTTCAAGCCAGCTTCATCAAGCCCTTCTGGTCCAGCAACCACGATGGCACGTTTGCGACCCATATTTTTCAATACCTGAGCTGTACTTTCTAGCAGTTCTGGACGACTAATTCCAAGAAGCTGTGTTTCCAAGGCCATTGGGTGAATCAGGGGACCAGTCAAGTTCATAATCGTTGGAATCCCTAATTCCAAACGAGCTGGCATGATGTATTTCATAGCTGGGTGCATATTTTTGGCAAAGAGAAAGACGATTCCAGTTTTATCAAATACCTTACCTAGTTCAGCTGGTTTGAGGTCTAGATTGATTCCCAAGGCTTGAAGGACATCTGCCGAACCCGATTTAGAAGAAATCGAGCGGTTACCATGCTTGGCCATATGAACACCGCCACCAGCCAAGACAAAGGACGCAGTTGTCGAAATGTTAAAGCTGAAGGACTTGTCTCCACCTGTACCGCAGTTATCCATAGCGTCCTGGATTTCAGTTGGAATGTGTTGGGCATGGCCTCTCATGACTTGTGCAATGGCCGTGCGCTCTTCAGGTGTTTCTCCCTTCATCTTAAGCGCCAAGAGGAGAGAAGCAATCTGTGCTTCTGTTACACGTCCAGTTACGATACGCTCAATGACATCCGTCATTTCCACACCTGACAAATTTTCAAATTTTGCTAGTTTTTCAATAATCTCTTTCATCCTAGTTTCCTCACTTTACAACCCTATCAATAAAATTCCGAATAGAAGACAAGCCGTCTGGTGTTCCAATACTTTCTGGATGGTACTGGAAGCCATAAATCGGCAGGCTTTTGTGTTGAATTCCCATAATAGCTTGGTCATCAGTTGAACGAGCTGTCACTTCAAAGCCTTCAGGCATTTCTTCAATCAAAATACTGTGGTAACGCATAACCGCACGGCCATCCTCGATGCCTTGATAGAGAACAGATGGCGCTTCAAAGCTGATATTGCTCTGTTTCCCATGCATGACTTTTGGAGCCAAGCCTAGCTTCCCACCAAAGACTTCTGCGATAGCTTGATGACCCAAACAAATCCCAAGAATTGGCTTCTTACCAGCAAAGTCACGAATCATGTCCTCCATCTTACCAGCATCAACTGGCCAACCGGGACCAGGAGAAAAGACCAGACCATCTGCTTTTTCAGCTTCTTCATACAGCTTGGGATCATCATTTCTCAAGACCTGAACTTCTGCGAAATTCCCAATGTATTGCGCCAAGTTATAGGTAAAAGAATCATAGTTATCAATCAATAAAATCATGGTCTTAGTTCTCCAATTCTAGTCATAGATTTAGCCTTGTTAATGGTTTCTTGGTATTCGTTTTTGGCGATAGAGTCGTAGACAATCCCTGCCCCAGCCTGCACATAGGCTGTTTGATTTTTGAGAATCATAGTTCGGATGGCAATAGCCAAATCCATATCACCCGTCGCAGACAAGTAGCCGATTGCTCCTGCGTACACGCCTCGTTTTTCCGTTTCCAGTTCATAGATGCGTCTCATGGCCCGAATCTTTGGTGCTCCTGAAACGGTTCCAGCTGGAAGTGTAGCTTTCAAGGCATCCATGGCAGTAAGTTCGGGAAGCAAACGTCCTTTCACCACGCTGGTCAAATGCATGACATAACGGAAAAGCTCCACTTCCATATACTTGGTGACTTGAACACTTGCTGTTTCAGAGATGCGGCCAATATCGTTACGCCCCAAGTCTACCAACATTCGATGTTCTGCTGTTTCCTTCTCATCGGACAGGAGGTCTGTCGCCAAGGCCTTATCCTCTTCTTCCGTTGCTCCTCTTGGTCGCGTTCCCGCAATCGGATTGGTTGTCACGATGCCATTTTTGACAGAAACCAAACTTTCTGGACTAGCACCGATAATTTGATAATCCCCAAAATCATAGAAATAGAGGTAATTAGATGGGTTGGTCACGCGGAGATTTCTGTAGAAGTCAAATGGATTTCCAGTAACTTCTGCTGAGAAACGTTGACTGAGCACGCATTGGAACATATCACCATTACGAATCAAGTCACGAGCGGTTTCCACCATTTCCTCAAACTTCTGAGGAGCAATGTGCGGTTTGAAGTCCAGCGGAGATAAATCCAAATCTTCAAATTCATTTGGAGCAGGGATGCGTAATTCCTCAAGCACTTTATTCAAGGCTTTTTCCAAGTCTTCTTGAATACGCTCGCTGTATAGAGCATCCTCTATGACATGAATTTTTTCTTTCTTGTGGTCAAAGACCATGTAACTCTCATAGACAAAGAAATGCATGTCTGGCGTCCCAATGGTATCTTGAGGGATTTGTCCAATTTCTTCATATAGAGAAATCATATCGTACCCAACAAAACCAATTGCTCCA
This sequence comes from Streptococcus oralis, assembly GCF_965111685.1. Taxonomy (GTDB): domain Bacteria; phylum Bacillota; class Bacilli; order Lactobacillales; family Streptococcaceae; genus Streptococcus; species Streptococcus oralis_B. The sequence goes on along the minus strand of NZ_OZ217340.1, from coordinate 458,518 downwards.
CCACCAAAAGGTAGGTCTGAATGGTGCTGGCTCTTATGAGTCACTTCATAAAGGAAATCCAAGGGATCCCGATCAATCACTTGCTCATTTTGATAGAGGACCCCATTTTCAAACTGAATCTCAAAAACTGGATTATAGGCTAGGATAGAAAAACGAGCTGTTTCCTTGTCTCTCGGAATACTCTCTAGGATCACCTTGTGTTTTCCCTTTAGGCGCATATAAGCCAAGATTGGTGATAAGACGTCTCCATGAATGATTCGTTCCATTGTAATTTCCCTTTCAGTTCTACTTCTAGTCCGTGGCGACTGTATGAAAAATCCCCACGCAAAATAACTTGCGTGAGGACGAAATTCGCGGTGCCACCTCAATTATAGGATTTCTCCTATCTCTCATTCCTGTCTCAGAACTTTCCTGTAACAGGCTGTGCGATAAAGGGCACTCCCTTGAGAATTATGTTTTCTTCTCTCGTTTCAGATGGACCCAACCTTACAGCTTTCTCTGCTTGTTTCCAGCAACCACAAGCTCTCTGGGAAAGAAAGTACTGTAATTTTTCCATCTTTTATTTTTTAGCTTCTAGGTAGTCTGCAATCGCAGCTACGTCCTTGTCTCCACGACCAGAGACATTGATGATGATAATCTCATCTTTGCTTAGTTTCGGTGCACGTTTGACTGCTTCAGCGATAGCGTGTGAGCTTTCGATCGCCGGGATAATCCCTTCAGTCTTGCTTAGAAGGAGCAAGGCTTGAACAGCTTCTTCATCCGTCGCAGCTACATATTCCACACGACCAGAATCTTTAAAGTAGGCGTGTTCTGGGCCAACGCCTGGATAGTCCAAACCAGCTGAGATAGAGTAAACTGGTGCCAGCTCTCCATCTTCCTTAAAGACTGCATAGGTCTTCATTCCGTCAACAATTCCGACACTACCTTTTGTCATAGTGGCCGCGTGCTTGTCTGTATCAAGTCCATGCCCAGCAGCTTCTACCCCAACCAATTTGACTTCTTCATCAGCCACATACTGCGAAAAAGCACCGATGGCATTGGAACCACCACCTACACAGGCAATGACGTAGTCTGGTAAACGACCTTCTTTTTCTAAGATTTGACGACGAGATTCTTCACTGATGACCTTTTGGAATTCATGAACAATTGTAGGATAAGGATGAGGTCCTACAGCAGATCCCAAAACGTAGAAGGCTTCAAGGTCATTCATCCATGCTCCAAAAGCTGCATCGACCGCATCCTTGAGGGTACGAGTGCCTGTTTCAACTGCATGGACAGTTGCTCCCATCATCTCCATACGGAAAACATTGAGACGTTGACGCTCCACATCTTCTGCCCCCATGTAGACATCACAAGCCATACCAAACTTGGCTGCAGCAGCTGCTGTCGCAACACCATGCTGACCAGCTCCTGTTTCTGCAATCACTCGTTTTTTGCCCATACGTTTGGCAAGAAGGATTTGTCCTAAAACGTTGTTGAGCTTGTGAGAACCAAGATGGTTAAGATCTTCTCGCTTGAGATAAATCTTAGCCCCACCTAGGTGATCTGTCAAACTTTCCGCAAAATAGAGCGGTGTTTCGCGGCCTGAGTAATCCTTCAAGTAATGACGAAATTCTGCCAAAAATTCTGAATCATCCTTGTACTTGTCAAATGTCACTTCTAGCTCATCCAACAAAGCCTGAATCGGCTCTGGTACAAAACTACCACCAAATTGTCCAAAATAACCTTTAGTTGTCATAAATTTTTCCTCTTTCTGTATTAATTCGGCTTTTTGTTTGCTTTTAGTAGTAGGCAAGGAGCTGCAGATAGAACTTAAGTTCATCAAAGCGACTTAACGCCCTAATAAAAGAAAAACAAAATGACCGAAAGAAAAAAGCCCACACACGGAATCTATTTCCATGTGAGGGCGTTGGTAACGCGGTGCCACCTCAATTATAAAGGGACTATTCCCTTTACATCTCTACCTTGTCTAACAACAAGTTGCACTGTAAGGTGTGCGCACCGAATTTTCATTGTTTCAAATTCATTTTTTAAATCAGCCCACTTTCACTACTTCCAACCACCTGTTCACAATCACCACAGGCTCCCTGAAGATCAAAAATAACTACTTTTCTGATTTATTGAGAATATTATATGTTATTGTTCTATCTTTGTCAAGATTTTTTTATGATTTTTTTCCTGATCCGAGGATTTCTTCGGAAATTCTCACCAAAGTCTGAACGATATAGTCTACTTCTTCATCGCTTAATTTTGTATGAAGAGGAAGCGTAATTTCATTTTCAAAGAAGGCATAGGCTCTTGGATAATCTGCCATATCGAAACCAAGATTCTTATAGGCTGTCAAAAGAGGAAGCGGTTTATAGTGTACATTACTTGCAATTCCTGCTTTGGCCAATTCTTGGATGATGAGGTTGCGTTCTTCTAAACTTGCTCCTTCTACATGGCTGATATAGAGGTGGCGTGAAGATTCGACAGTATCAGTCTTGTGTGCCAATGGATGAATGCGAGAACCCGCAAAACCACGATCATAACGGCCCACGATGTCCTTACGACGTTGTAGCAAAGCTGGGTAACGGTCCAACTGTACCAAACCAATCGAAGCCATGATGTCCGTCATGTTACACTTGTAGGCTGGTGTTACGATATCGTATTCCCATGAACCCAATTGCATCTTAGCAAGGGCATCTTTGGTTTGACCATGAAGGGAAAGGATTTGGAATTCCTTGTACATTTCTTCGTTATCAATCGCTGGATTGGCTTTCCAAGTCGCACTTCCTCCCTCAGCTGTTGTAAAGTTCTTAACAGCATGGAAAGAGAAGGAAGTGAAGTCAGCGATAGAACCAGCTGGTTGCCCTTTATAAGTAGATCCCAAAGCATGTGCACTATCTGAGACAATCACGATACGGTTAAAGGCCTTTTGCCACTTGCTAGCCGCTGTAAAGAGGTCACGTTTTTTCTCCACGACTTGGAACAAACGGTCATAGTCGCAAACAATCCCTGCAAGCTCTACTGGAATAATCACCTTAGTCTTTTCAGTAATGGCTTGCTCAAGCAAGTCATAGTCCATCTCAAACGTATCTGCTTGGATATCTACCATGACAGGTGTTGCTCCTACGTGTGTAATCACACTACATGAAGCTGTATAGGTCATGGCTGGAACGATGACTTCATCACCTGGTCCCACTTCAAGCACACGCAATATCAACTCAAGAGCGGCGGTCGCAGAGTTTAGGCAGACAGTCTTAGGTGTCTGTGTGTATTGAGACAAGCGACGCTCCAGTTCTTTTGTCTTCGGACCTGTTGTGATCCAACCAGAACGCAGTGTATCTGCTACTTCAGCAATTTCAGCTTCGGTAATATCAGGTGGTGAAAATGGAATATTGTAGTTTGGCATTGATTTGCTCCTTTTTTGTACTCATTTTCTCATGACTACTTTATTTTAGTACCTCAAACACGGTTTGAAACATGATTTTGATGTCTCCAAGGAAACTAAATTCTCGGAGATAAGCAAGGTTATAGCGCATCTTTTCAGGAAGAACATGCTCCACATAGGCCAGGTCAACTGACATACCTTTCTCCGTCATTTGACTGATGATAGTGTCCTCATCCTTGTAGTTGATGCTGGCTGGAGAGGTAATCCCTGCGGGTAAAAGCAAGGTCGCCATCATTTCAGGACTATATTGCTCTGTATAGCGTGGTACTTCAGGTCTTGTCCCAACAAAGGACATTTCGCCTTTAAGGACATTGACCAGCTGAGGCAGTTCGTCCAGACGCACACGGCGGATGAAATTTCCAACCTTGGTAATGCGGCTATCGTTGGCTGAAGTCACCAGACTTCCTTTTTTATCCGCATCCGTTACCATGGTACGGAACTTCCAAATCTTGAACGGACGGTTGTACTGGGTCACGCGCTCTTGCTTATAAATGACTGGTCCCTTGCTATCCAACTTGATCCAAATGCTCAAGATAACAAAGACGGGAGAAGTCAAAAGTAGCAAAAACAGGGCCAGAACCCAGTCCAGGCAACGCTTGAAAATCAGCGAACCCTTCCTTTTAGAGACAAGCTGGTAGTAAGACTCAACCTCGCTTGATTGCATTTCCACGGGCAAGTCTTCCCATTTCAGCATGCTGTTTCTCCTTTGTTTTTATTATACTATTTGTCAACATTTTTCATTATACCACAAAATGGAAAAGGCAGTGCAAGAAATCTGTGATTTGAATAATTTCCTTCTTATACTCAATGAAAATCAAGGAGTATTATGACATGGCCCCTGCCTGTAAACTATACATCTTGTGATAGATTCCTCCCAAGGCCAAGAGTTCCTCATGGGTTCCACTCTCGATGATGCGCCCCTTGTCCAAAACATAGATACAGTTGGCATCTTGTATAGTTGAAAGGCGATGAGCGATGGCAATGGTCGTCCGCCCCTGTCTCATCTTAGCTAGGGAATCTTGAACCAAACTTTCTGTTTCAGAGTCAATATTGGCTGTCGCTTCATCCAAAATCAAGATTTTAGGCTGACTTGCGACTGTTCTGGCAAAGGCAAGAAGCTGACGCTGTCCAGTAGAAAAGCTCGAACCACGCTCAGACACAGGTGCATCATAACCCTGCGGAAGCTCCTGAATAAAGGAATCTGCATCCACAAAGGCAGCCGCAGCCTGTACCTCTTCATCACTAAGATCTTGGTACATGGCGATATTGGACTTTATAGTCCCGTGATAGAGGAAGGGATCCTGCAAGACTAGACCGATGTTTTTTCTCAGCTCTTCCTGACTATAGTTCCTGATATCCACCCCATCCAAGAGAACTCGGCCTGACTGAAATTCATAAAAACGCATGAGGACATTGATAATCGAAGATTTCCCTGAACCTGTATGACCTACAAAGGCAATGGTTTCTCCCTTCTTAACTGAAAAGGAAATGTCATCCAGAATCTGGTGTTTACCGTCATATGAGAAACATACATGTTCAAAACGAATATTGCCTTCTTTGACCTCGGCCTGGCCGTTTTCTTGAAGGGGTTCATAGGTCCTCTCGTCGATCAGAGCAAAGACACGGCCTGCAGACACCATGGACGTTTGAAGGGTTGAAAAGTTTTGCGTCACCTCAATCAAAGGGTCAAAGAGGCGGTTGATGTACTGGATAAAGGCATACATGGTTCCGGCCGTTATCCCGATTGAAAGACCACGGTAACCAAAGTAAGCCATCAAAACGGCGTAGCCTAGGAGTTTCAGTAAACTCATGGCAGGACGTAAAAAGAGGGCATCCAAGGCCACAGAACGGTTGGCATAGACCAAGTGTTCTTGGTTGATTTCATCAAATTCTGCCTGCAGGCGCTTCTCTTGATTAAAGGCCTGGATAATCCTGATTCCCTCGATATTCTCTGCCAGCTTACTATTGATATCTGACAAGAGACTTCTGGTTTTTTCGATGATTTTCACTGACTTTTTCCGATAGAGATCGACCAAAAGGAAAATCAAGGGAAGAAAGAGCAGGACTAAAGCTGTCAAACGAAAATCCAGTACCAACATGGTATAAAGGGTTGTCAGAAAGATAAAAACTGCTGAAATAAAGCTGGATAAAATCCCCGAAAACATATCACTGATGGTCTCGGTGTCATTGGTCAAACGAGAAACGATGGAACCTGCTGGCGTCTTGTCAAAATAAGACATGCCCAGTTTCTCCATATTGGCAAAGGCATCACGACGAATATCTCTAACGATACTGTAGGACACCCGCGCAAAGAGAAGATTGCCGACATACTGAACTAGAGTTTGTAGGATGTAAAGACCATAGTAGGCCAGCAAAACGGTCACGGCAAGTTGGTTAAGATTACTGAGATACTGGTCGATAAAGTGGGAAGCAACCAGAGGAATCACGCTTTTAATGACCGTAGTCGCTAGGAGAAAACTGAGTGCCAAAAAGGTCAGGAGTCCATAGGGCTTGAGATAAGACATCAAGCGCTTCAATACAGCCCATTGTTCTTTCTTATTGTGCATCTTCTTCTCCTTTCATTTCCAACTGCTGAGACTGGTAGGTTTGGGCATACCAGCCATCCATAGCTAGCAAGTCTTCGTGCCTGCCCCGTTCGATAATTTGACCATTTTGCAGAACCAAAATCAAATCTGCATGGACAACTGCACTGAGGCGATGGGCCGTGATGATGGTTGTCTTGTCCTTACGCGTTTCCTTGAGATTGTCGATAATCGCATACTCTGTCTTGGCATCCACGGCGGACAAGGAATCATCTAGAATCAAGATATCAGGGTCTAAAATCATCGCCCGACTCATAGCCAGACGTTGCTTTTGACCACCTGAGAGACTGACTCCTTTTTCACCGATCAGCGTATCAAATCCCTGAGGCATGTCTACAATATCTTTATAAACTTGAGCTAGCTTAGTTGCTTCCTCTACTGCTGAAAGAGGCAAGTTAGAATTGCCAAAGCGGATATTGTCTAAAATCGAAGTCGCAAAGAGGAACTGGTCCTGAGGAACATAGCCCATAAGGCTGCGAAGGCCCGTCAGACGATAGTCACGAATATCGTGACCATTTAGGTAAATGGCACCCTTATCCACATCGTACTCACGCAAGAGGAGTTTGATCAAGGACGTTTTCCCAGAACCTGTCTGCCCGACTAAGCCTAGGGTTTGCCCTTTTTCTAAACCAAAGTGAATATCTGTCAGTGTCTCCTCATTTTCAAAGGCAAAGCTTTCAATAGCGTACTCCAAGCGCCCATTTTCAATATCGTCCAGGGGAAACTCAGGGTCATGTACAGGAGATTCCTGAGACAAAAGATTCTCAATTCGCTGGTAGGACACCTTCCCTCGCTGAGTGATATTAAAGAGGAAGCCGATGGCCATAAGAGGCCAGACCAACATATCCAAGTAGCTGATAAAGGTGACCAGATTCCCAACTGTAATCTGCCCCTCCTGAACCATCAAGGAACCGACCAAAAGGGTTAAAACATAGGACGAGCCAACAAACAAGAGAACCATGGGATCGAAGAGACTATCGTATTTCATGGTTTGCAGGTTCTTTTGGAAGGTCAATTCATTGATTGCCTGAAAAGACTCTAGCTCGTCCGCCTGATAACCGAAAGATTTGGTCACTTTGATACCTGATACAGACTCCTGAACCTTATTATTGAGTTCAGAAAAGGCAGCTTGAGATTCTCCGAAAGCCTTATGAGTCTTTCTCCCTAGACGACTGGTCGCATAAGCCATGAAAGGTAAGGGAAGAATGGCAACCAAGGTCATTTGCCACGAAATACTAAAGAGCATGGTCAGCAAGGTCACTAGAGCCGTGATAGAGGCATCGACCGCAGACATGACACCACCACCTGCGAGACGAGTTAAGGCATTGATGTCATTTGTGGCGTGCGCCATCAAATCCCCTGTCCGATAGGTCTGATAAAAGGCAGGCGACATTTTAGTAAAATGCTCAAACAAACGAGACCGCATAATCTGCCCCAGACGGTAGGAGGTGCCAAGGATATACATGCGCCAAACATAGCGTAGATAGTACATACCCAAAGCTGCAAGAAGCAGATAAAGGAGGTTCAAAAGCAGGTCTTGCTGGCTTAATTGCCCCGACGTAATGGCATCAATGACCCTCCCCATGACCATGGGGGGAATGAGATTGAGGACGGAAACCAAGACCAAGGCCACAATCCCGACTAAATAACGGCGTTTTTCTAACTTGAAAAACCACCAGAGTTTTTGAATAATGGACATAAAATCCCTTTCTGATTGCAAATGGAAACCTGAGGCAGGAACCTCAGGCTTTTCTTATTCATAGGTTACGACTGTGACGGCGCCCTTGTCATACTCCGCGATAAAGATATTGGCAACATTGTCATACCCTTGTTTGCTGAGGTTATCAAGTAGCCATTCTTCGCTCCGACCAATGGTCTCCAAAATTTCGACTTGGATCACACCGTCTGTAACAACAGGATACTTGGGATTTTCGTCTCCCATTTGGACCACGATGAGTTGACCGTTTTGCTCCTGCATAGCGCGTTTGACTTGTTTCATTTGGAAAATTCCCTGACTACGGAGCTTAAGAGCTACGTCCGCTGCTGATAAACCAACCGAACGGCAGGCTTCTGGATCAATCTTCCCATTATTGATGAGCAGGGTTGGCTTCCCATCAATTAAACGTTTCACAAAGTGAACATTGTTGTTAAGCCATTTGAGAGTCAAGACCAGAATGGTCCATATAATCAGGATAACTGCATACTGAAGGATACTGATAGCGCTATTGTAAATCACCCCACCGATGATACCCCCAAGTACATAGTTCTGAATTTGATCTATCGCTGAGTTAGGCGCTAGGTTGCCCTTTCCTGTCACATTGATTACAAAAACCAGAGAAAAGAGACCCAAGGCTAGTTTGATTAAAATTTCGATATAATTGAGTGTCATTTGTTCTCCTCCACCAGTTCAATTGCATCTGTTTTATACAATTCCACTTTCTCTAGCAGATGCTTGTCAGGCTCACTGCCGTTCAGGGCACGGTAATAGCGATCACCTACCTTGATAAGTGCGCCATCCGTGTCTGCAGAAGTATTGACATAAACTTCCGACTTGTCAACTCCCAAATCTTTGGAAACAAGCTCGATGAAATGAAGTGAAGTCTGAAATTTATTGTTAGAAACTTGATTGTTTTGGTAAGTCGAGATACTAATCAAAAGGAGAGCCAGTAAGGTCAAGGCTGAAATCATGACCAACTCACGAAACTTGGTGCCCTTTTTATCATGGTAAGCCATGAAAGCTAGAAATCCTGTCACAGATAATAGGACAATCCCTAAACCAATCATGATCCCATTTTGCTGACCGATTTGGCTGAGTACATAGTCATAAGAATAGAATTTCATGGTTTTTCACTCCCTTTCATAAAATCATTCTTACATTATAAACAAAAGAAGCCGATTTTTCAAACCATACGTTGGGGAAATAGAGCTTTTTTTGGTATAATATAGTCTATAATCTCAATGAAAAAGGTAACTTTATGAAACTCATCTCATGGAATATTGATTCCCTCAATGCAGCCCTAACTAGCGACTCTGCTCGCGCCAAACTGTCCCAAGAAGTCCTACAAACCTTGGTAGCTGAAAATGCTGATATTATCGCTATCCAAGAAACCAAGCTTTCTGCCAAGGGCCCTACAAAAAAACACTTGGAAATTTTAGAAGAACTCTTTCCAGGGTATGAAAATACTTGGCGTTCTTCCCAAGAACCTGCTCGTAAAGGCTATGCTGGAACCATGTTCCTCTATAAAAAAGAACTCACACCAATGATCAGCTTCCCAGAAATCGGTGCTCCTTCTACCATGGACTTGGAAGGCCGCATCATCACCTTGGAATTTGATGTATTTTTCGTAACTCAAGTATACACACCAAACGCTGGAGACGGTCTAAAACGCTTGGAAGAGCGTCAAGTCTGGGACGTCAAATACGCTGAGTATCTAGCTGAGTTAGACAAAGAAAAACCAGTCCTTGCGACGGGTGACTACAACGTAGCCCACAAGGAAATCGACCTTGCAAACCCTGCCAGCAACCGCCGTTCACCTGGATTTACAGACGAAGAACGTGCTGGCTTTACCAACCTCTTGGCAACTGGATTTACCGACACCTTCCGTCATCTTCACGGCGATGTCACAGAGCGTTACACTTGGTGGGCGCAACGCAGCAAGACTTCTAAAATCAACAATACAGGCTGGAGAATCGACTACTGGCTCACTAGCAACCGCGTGGCTGACAAGGTGACCAAGTCTGACATGATTGACTCAGGAGCTCGTCAAGACCACACGCCGATTGTATTGGAAATTGAACTTTAAGGAGAAAGCTAATGGACTATCAAGCTGTTATTCCTGAATTTGTAGTATCTGACCTCGAAAAGTCACGCCACTTCTACTGCGATTTGCTCGGTTTTAGGATTGAATACGAACGGCCAGAAGAAAAATTTCTCTTTCTTTCTCTTGAAGAGTGTCAGCTAATGCTAGAGGAAGGCAGCACAGAAGAATTAGCCCAACTAACCTATCCTTTCGGGCGCGGTGTCAATATTTCCTTTGGCATTGAAGATGTCCCTCAGCTCCACCAAAAACTGCTGGAAGCTGACTATCCTATTTATCGTCCGCTGACCAAAAGAAAATTTCGTGTTGGGGATCACTATATCTACCCTCACGAATTTGCAGTCTTGGATCCAGATGGCTATTTTTTAAGATTTAGCGAATAGAAGAATAAAAGGCTACAATACTTTCTAGCGTTGCAGCCTTTTATTCGTTCGTTTTCATGATCTATTTACTAACAAAATATTTGATTTATAAAGCTAATTGGTGTAAAATAAAAACATTGGCAGTAGCCTATTTAAAATTGAATATCATTTTACTTGTTTATGTCGTGAATTGGCACGACGTTTCTACAAGGTGCCGGAACACCTAACAATGAGTATGTCAGCTGAAGGTATGGTGTTGGCCATGCCTATTTTGGGGACTTACTTAGGGGATTAAGTAGGTCCTTTTTCTATTTCTTGCTAGAAACTCTAGACAAGCAAATGAAGTATCTTTTAGACTTTAGGAGGTCTTATGAAATTATTAGAAGAGCGCATCCTTCAGGATGGGCATATCTTGGGGGACAATATCCTCAAGGTGGATTCCTTTTTAACCCACCAGGTTGACTTTAGCTTGATGCGAGAGATTGGTAAGGTTTTTGCAGACAAATTCGCTTCTGCTGGAATTACCAAGGTCGTGACCATTGAAGCGTCAGGCATTGCCCCAGCCGTTTTTACAGCTGAAGCCTTAGATGTCCCTATGATTTTCGCCAAGAAAGCTAAAAACATCACCATGAATGAAGGCATCTTAACTGCAGAAGTATACTCCTTTACCAAGCAGGTGACCAGCACCGTTTCTATCGCTGGAAAATTCCTCTCACCAAAGGACAAGGTCTTGATTATCGATGATTTCCTAGCCAATGGCCAAGCTGCCAAAGGCTTGATCCAAATCATCGAACAGGCCGGAGCTAAAGTTGAAGCCATCGGTATTGTTATCGAAAAATCCTTCCAGGATGGTCGTGATTTGCTCGAGAAAGCTGGCTATCCAGTTCTATCACTCGCTCGTTTGGAACGTTTTAAAAACGGTCAGATCGTATTTAAGGAGGCAGATCTCTAATGCAAAAACAAGAAAAACACTCGCAAGCAGCCGTTCTTGGCTTACAGCACTTACTAGCTATGTACTCAGGTTCCATCCTAGTCCCTATTATGATTGCGACAGCTCTTGGCTATTCAGCTGAACAGTTGACCTACCTAATCTCCACAGATATCTTCATGTGTGGGGTGGCCACCTTCCTCCAACTCCAACTCAACAAATACTTCGGAATTGGACTACCAGTCGTTCTCGGAGTAGCCTTCCAATCGGTCGCTCCCTTGATTATGATTGGGCAGAGTCACGGTAGCAGAGCTATGTTTGGTGCCCTTATCGTTTCAGGGATTTATGTAGTTCTGATTTCAGGCATTTTTTCAAAAGTAGCCAATCTCTTCCCCTCTATCGTAACAGGTTCTGTCATTACCACGATTGGATTGACCTTAATTCCAGTCGCTATTGGAAATATGGGAAATAATGTCCCAGAGCCAACTGGTCAAAGTCTCTTGCTTGCTGCTATCACTGTTCTGATCATCCTCTTGATCAACATCTTTACCAAAGGATTTATCAAGTCTATCTCCATTTTGATTGGTCTGGTTGTCGGAACCGCCATTGCTGCTACTATGGGCTTGGTTGATTTCTCCCCTGTTGCGGCAGCACCACTTGTCCATGTTCCTACTCCCCTCTACTTTGGGATGCCAACTTTTGAAATCTCTTCCATTGTCATGATGTGTATCATTGCAACGGTGTCTATGGTTGAATCCACTGGTGTTTACCTAGCCTTGTCTGATATTACCAATGACCCAATCGACAGCACGCGCCTACGCAACGGTTACCGCGCAGAAGGTCTGGCCGTACTTCTCGGAGGAATCTTTAACACCTTCCCTTACACAGGATTTTCACAAAACGTTGGCTTGGTCAAATTGTCTGGTATCAAGACCCGCCTGCCAATCTATTATGCAGCTGGTTTCCTAGTCCTCCTTGGACTCCTTCCTAAGTTTGGAGCCCTCGCTCAAATCATTCCGAGTCCTGTTCTTGGAGGGGCCATGCTGGTGATGTTTGGCTTTGTTTCCCTTCAAGGGATGCAAATCCTAGCTCGTGTTGACTTTGCTAACAATGAACACAACTTCCTTATCGCAGCTGTATCAATCGCTGCAGGTGTCGGACTCAACAACAGTAATCTCTTTGTCAGCATGCCAACAGCCTTCCAAATGTTCTTCTCAAATGGAATTGTCGTAGCCAGCCTACTCGCCATTGTACTCAATGCCGTATTAAATCGGAAAAAGAAATAAAAAAAGAGGTGCGAGCCTCTTTTTTGTGTGACAAAATAAAAACATCTACTCATATATGCTAGTCTCATAGTCCTGAAAATCATCTGCATCAAGAACAATTTCACAACTCTTATACTTTTCTCTTACAATACGTTCCGCTTCATACTTATCTTCAGCTTCTATACTCACTAAACGGGTTAGAGTTTCAGTAATTTCTATAGTATACTTTTTCATCTTAAGTTTCTCTCCAATAACTCACTTATTAGCAATAATCTATGTTTTGGGCTTTCCAACCACTCTGGTAATTCATCTCCATATTCCCAGCTATATTTTTTATTCAATAAAGAAAGTTGTTTCTCATCACCAAACTCCATATTTTCAGATAACCACCTCACACAATCAGGGTCTGATAAAGTATAAACCATTACACATAAGTTTTCATAATTACTCTCTGTTTCATAATCAGGCCAGATGACTTTTAAGAAATCATACACCTCTTCTGATGCAACAAGTTGTTTCGTTTTCATAATTTCCGATACTTTCCTCTACCTTTAAATTCTATTATTTCTTTGTCTCTTAATATTTGAAGCTGTTGCCTAATCTTTTCTTTGATATGATTGTTTTTAACAAAGATATTTTTTAGGTCACTTTCAAAACGATACATATCTTCAAGGGTAAATTCTGAACCCTCTATCTTATCTATACAATTTAGAATTTCTATTGTCCAACCTCTTACTGAAAGAGAGTTCTTCCTTAAAAATAAACTTTGCTTAAATTCTTTTGTAACTTTTTCTGGATCCCTAACTTGCCCATTTTGCACGAGAAATATTCTTCCTTTAGAAGGTACTTGTGATAAATCAATGTTACAACCAATCCAACCTGCTCGTCTAGCAGTTGGCGCAAGTGGCTTCCTTTGAATAATTGATTTCGGTGTAACAAATTGCTTTGGAAGGACCAGAAAATTATTTACCTCAAAATTTTTTGTATAAGTTAAAAAAAAGAAATTAGGATTATTATCTGCCTGCACACGCTCCATCATCGTTGCATAGGCACCATCATTGATTGTTGATGAAAAATTTCCTTTTTTGCTCTTTAGTTCAAACTCCTCACTACAATGATTACAGTAAAAATCTGCTACAGGCCGATTATTTTCAAAATGATTTAAGGGATTTTTCCCACAATTAGGACAATAAGACTGACGATAAACCCAATCCTCCGTTAAGATACGAGCCTTTTGGCTATTACTTTTATAGTTTTCTACTAATTCTAAATTAAATTGTAATTCCATTCAAAAATTCCTCACTAATATGAGAATTCACTTTATATAAGCAATTAAAAATCTACTATAACTAGTATACCACATATATGTACCTATTACCTTTGTATTTCATCACTCTCTTTTATACTTCCTTCTAACATATCTCATAAACTAAAAATGAGCGAGAAAAATTTATCCCACTCACCTTTCTTTATATCCTCACCTGTCTCTCATCCGACCTCTGGCCTGTGACAAACATGGTAAAGGTTGCCTTACAGACATTTTTGCCATCTTGATTGCAGATATCGACAGCCACGACACAGGTTGTGCGTCCTTGATGGACACATTCTCCTTTAATGGTTAGCACATCGTCGCGTTTTCCTGCCTTGAGGTAGTTGATAGAGGATTGGAGCGTCACTACGTCTAATCCTAGCGAGAAGAGCACCAATCCACTAATCTGATCACATAGGGTAAAGAGATAACCACCATGAGCATTGCCATAGTAGTTGAGCGACGAGTCCACTACTTTGGTCGTCACCTCAACGTGGCCATCTTTCATCTCTTTAATTTCATAATTTTCAAAAGCTGATATAGCGTCAAAATGAAAATCTTTCATATTTTTCCTCCTAAATTTCAAACACTATATCATACTACTACTTTTTACAAGACTAGGCAAGAATTATTCACTAGTCTGGTAAAATTCCGACTTGTTCTACAAAGCGCATAAAGGCTGCTTGTCCCTGTTCCGTTTGCTTGTAGACTCCCGCATCCTCAAGTACACGTGCAAAGATAGCACCCACAGAATCCTTAACGATTTCAAGGGCTTTTTCTTTATCCGTCAGATCTGGATGTTGGACTTTGAGTTGGTCTGCCCATTCCTGATGATAAGCGGCAACTGAGACATCTTCTCCGACAAGGTAGGCTGCTACTTGCTCCACTTCTTCTTTCAGACGTGGTGGCAGGATAGCCAAGCCCATGACCTCAATCAAACCGATATTTTCCTTCTTGATATGTTGGACATCCTTGTGGGGATGATAGATGCCATCCGGATGCTCTGCCGAAGTCTGATTGTCCCGCAAGACTAAGTCCAACTCAAACTGTCCATCACGCTTACGCGCAATCGGTGTGATAGTGTGATGCGGTATCCCGTCTGTCTCTGCTAAAATCTGCACACTAGGATCTGAATACTGGCGCCACTCCTGCAAAATCTTATCAGCCAAGTTGGTAAAATCCTCTTTGGAATCCGAAGTCAAACGCAACACTGACATTGGCCACTTGACAATCCCAGCTTTTACCTGTTCAAAACCAGTAAAAGAGAAGGTCTTTTGCAGAGGAGCCAATTCCATAGGAAAAACATGTCGTCCCCCCTGATAGTGGTCATGGGTTAAGATAGAGCCTCCCACAATCGGCAGGTCAGCATTTGAGCCCGCAAAATAACCTGGAAACTGCTCTACGATAGCTAACAGACGCTCAAAGCTCTGCCGACTAATGGCCATGGGACGATGCTGACCATCTAAGAAAATACAGTGCTCATTAAAGTAAGCATAGGGCGAATACTGGAAGCCCCATTCCTGACCCGCCATTTCAAAACGGATAATCCGGTGGTTGCTACGAGCTGGATGGTTGACCCGACCATGGTAGCCTTCATTCTCTAAACAAAGCTGACACTGAGGATAATTGCTAGCTTGCACCAACTTGGCTGCCGCAATCTCCTTAGGATCCTTTTCAGGCTTAGAGAGATTGATGGTGATCTCCAGTTCTCCGTAGTCAGACGGTACACGATAAGCAATATTTTTAGCAATGGCCTTGAGTTTGATGTAGTCATTTTTCTGGCTAAGTTGGTAAAAGTCCGCAATTGCCTGCTCAGGAGATTGGGCGTAGGTGCTCCAAAAGTCCCGATTGACCTGACTTGGACAAGGGGTCACCAAGTCCATCAGTTCAGCACCAAGGATTTCACGCGCAGTCTGACTATACTCAATCGTCTCTAATCGAACGGCTTCCTCGACCAGCTGGTCCTTGAGGTCAATCACTTTATCCAGATCCGTCTCAACTTCCAAAACACCTTCGCCTACTCGTGCTAAGACACGATTGGTCAGGTAGATTCGATCCATTTCCTCAAATGAACTTTCAGAAATGACATGTGTTACAAATTTATCTACTAAGGTCACGATAGAGCCTCCTTTTAACTAGTCAAGGATGCGAGTCCCACCTGCAACTTCAGCGATATAGAAGCTTGGAGCGTATCCAACGACTTCCTCGTAATGCTTGCCAACAGCTTCCTTAAAGGCCTCAACAGCGTCTTTTTGAACCAAGGCAATGGCACAGCCTCCAAAACCTGCTCCTGTCATACGAGCACCGAGAACACCTTCTTGATCCCAAGCTGTGTGAACAAGGGTGTCCAATTCCAAACCAGTTACTTCATAATCATGCTCAAGAGAAACGTGAGATGCATTCATCAAGCGACCAAATGTTTCCAAATCACCTGCTTGAAGGGCTGCTTGAGCTTTAAGGGTACGTTGGTTTTCAAGCACAGCATGGCGAGCTCGTTTCAAACGATTTTCTTCTTTAATCAGATAGCTGTATTGGTCAAAGGCCCATTCGTCCAATTCACCCAGGGTCTGAATATCCAAAGCAACTTGCAATTCTTCCACAGCTTTCTCACACTCAGCACGGCGCTCATTGTATTTAGAGTCCGCTAGTTCACGACGTTTATTGGTGTTCATGATAACAACAACATTGTCCTTCAAATCAAGTGGCACCAAGTCGTACTCCAAAGTATTGGTATCTAGGTAGATAGCACGTTGGTCAGCCCCCATACCGATAGCAAACTGGTCCATGATACCAGAGTTGACTCCGATAAAGTTATTCTCAGTTTGTTTTCCGATTTTAACTAAATCCAAACGGTCTAGTTTTAAATCAAAGAGATGCTCTGCCACGACCCCTGTCAAGAGTTCCAAGGATGCTGATGAAGACAAGCCAGCACCATTTGGGATATTCCCAAAGACATAGAAATCAAAACCTTTGTCAATGACATGGCCAGCCTCCTGCAAGAAATGGAGAACCCCTTTTGGATAGTTAGTCCAGCTATGCTCTTTTTCAAACTTGAGATCAGCAAGAGGCACTTCGACGATGCCCTTGTCCTCAAAGTTGGCTGAGTAGAAACGCAAAACTTGGTCGTCACGTTTTCGAGCCGCCCCATAAGTTCCCAAGGAAATAGCTGCTGGGAAAACATGTCCACCATTGTAATCCGTGTGTTCACCAATCAAATTGATACGACCTGGTGAAAAGAAGGTTTGGTCTGCTTCTTGACCAAAAACGGCAAGAAAGTCTTTGCGAAGGGCTTCAGTAGTAAGATGTTGTGTCATATGAATTCTCCTTTGACTGTCCGATAAGTCACCTTAACGTGTAATCGTTTTCTTCTATTGTATCCAAGGCTTTTACCAAGGTCAATCCTTTTTACTAAAGTTTTACTAAACAACCGATAAAAAGAAGAAAAATATGATATACTAACCTAAAAGAGGAGGATTTATGGCTACATTAAAAGACATTGCACAGCTAGCCTCTGTCTCTATCGCGACCGTATCCCGTGTCCTCAATCGCGACCAGAGTCTATCTGTTACAGAAGAAACCAGACATCGTATTTTAACCGTTGCTGAAGAGCTGGGCTATAACAAGCACCTCAAAACAGGCGAATCCCACAAGCCCAAGCAGAAAATTGCCATTATCCAATGGGTCAGCGAGCAGGGGGAGCTAGACGACCTCTACTACTACCAGATTCGTCTCGGTATTGAAAAAAGAGCCCAAGAGTTGGACTATGATATCTTGCGCTATTTTAATGACCATCCTTTTACACTGAGCGAAGAGGTAATCGGAATACTCTGTATAGGAAAGTTCAGCCGAACACAGATTTCTGCCTTTGAAGAATACCAAAAACCCCTAGTCTTTTTAGACAGCGATACACTTTCATTGGGACATACCTGTATTATCACTGATTTTTACACTGCTGTAAAACAAGTTGTCGATCACTTCCTCAGTCAAGGGCTTGATCGTATCGGGATTCTCACCGGCCTTGAAGAAACAACTGACCAAGAAGAAATCGTCCAGGATAAGCGACTTGAAAATTTCAGAAACTACAGTCAAGCGAAGGGAATCTATCATGATGAACTGGTCTTTCAAGGAAGCTTTACTGCCCAGTCTGGCTATTACTTGATGAAGGAGGCTATTCAGAGTTTGGGAGACCAACTGCCACCAGCATTTTTTGCAGCTAGCGATAGTTTAGCTATCGGCGCCCTCCGTGCCCTCCAAGAAGCTGGAATTAGCCTACCAGACCGCGTCAGCCTCATTTCTTTTAACGACACTAGCCTGACCAAGCAGGTCTATCCTCCTCTTTCTAGCATTACCGTCTATACCGAAGAAATGGGCCGAGCAGGTATGGATATTCTTAACAAGGAAGTTCTACACGGTCGCAAAATCCCTAGTCTAACCATGCTGGGCACCAGACTGACATTGAGGGAAAGTACTTTGCATTAAGTACAACAGTTCAACATAAAAAATCCTAATAGAGATTCTCAAATCTCCATTAGGATTTTCTTTTCTAGTCTATCACAATCATCGATTTAATGGTCTTGCGTTCATCCATGTCTTTATATGCCTGATCAATATCTTCTAATTTATAGCTTGAAGTAAAGACACGGCCTGGGTTGATATCACCATCAAGAACAGCTTTTAGTAAGAATTGCTTATCGTATGTTGTGACAGAAGCTGGGCCACCACCGATTATTGTATTTTGACCAAAGGTTGAGCCAATGGCACGATTTTCATAGTGCGGTACACCGACAAATCCTAAGCGACCTCCGTTGTGAAGGACTCCCAGAGCTTGATCCACAGCTGCTTCTGTTCCAACACATTCCAGAGCTGCATCTGCCCCGCCTCCAAGGATTTCTCTTACCTTGGCAATTCCTTCTTGACCACGGTCTGCAACAACAGCTGTCGCACCTGACTCCATAGCCATCTTTTGACGATCTTCATGACGGCTCATAAGGATAATTTGCGATGCTCCACGCATCTTAGCAGCGATGACAGCACACTGACCAACAGCCCCATCACCGATAACAACAACTTTATCCCCTTTTTGAACATTAGCAACACGCGCCGCATGATAGCCTGTTGGCATGACATCAGCAAGAGTCAAGAGAGACTTGAGCATACCTTCGCTATAATCTGAAGGCTGTCCTGGGATTTTAACCAACGCCCAGTTAGCAAAGTGGAAACGAATATACTCAGCCTGGACACCACCTGACCAGTTGTTACCAGGATGATGATCACACGAACCATCAAAACCAGCACGACAAGCATCACACTGACCACAACCATGTGTAAACGGAGCTATGACAAAGTCACCAGCTTTTACTGTAGTAACGTTTTCACCAACTTCTTCGATAATTCCGATAGCCTCATGACCGCTATTTCTATGTCCTTCTTCGATTTCGGGATTACGGTAACTCCAAAGGTCTGAACCACAAACGCAAGTGCGGACAATGCGGATAATAGCATCATCTGCTTCTATAATTCGCGGACGTTCAATTGTAGCAAGTCCAACCTGGCCTGCCTTTGTATATACTGCTGATTTCATTTAAAATTTTCCTTCCTTGTAAAGTTTAATTTTGAGATTTAAGCGATTTAAAGCCGTCTGTAACTGAGACAAACGCTCTTCTAATTTTTTCTTTTCCTCTTCTAAAATACCAAGCCTTCCCTCTCGCGTTTCATCCCCCTTTTGGTAGAGCGACATATAGTCAACTAAACTGTCTACAGAGACACCCGCCGAACGGAAACACTTAATAAATTCCAGTGCTTCTATATCCTGATCTTGAAAGTCACGAATCCCAGTTGCAGTTCGAGTAATCGGTGGCACAAGACCAACTCGCTCATAATACCGAATCGTATCCGCTGAAATTCCCAATAAGTCGCTGGCAGATTTAATATTCATATACTATCCTCCTTTCATATCCTTCATTGAATTTAAGCAATGATAACTCACTTATCTTATTATACAACTTTGAGTTGACTCCAAGTCAAACATTTTGCATCTAAAAGAAAAATTCTTTTAATTACCAAACTTTTAAAATATTTTAACTAGAAAGAAAATACTCTATTTCAAATAACATAGGGGCTCAATCATTCTTGATTCTGTACTAATGATTCCCATGCTTCTGCTCTAACTCTCCCACCCTCCGCCTATGTTGCGCATGATTGCTTTGACTGCTATCCACTTCAATAGTGATATTCTGCACGCCTCTTTCTTCTAAGAATTGACGCACCACTTCTTTGGTTTCCATCATCTGTTCCCAGTCCTTAATACAAATGTGAACAATAGCATTGTTCTCTAGACCATCCATGGACCAAATACTAAGTTGGTTGACACTTTTGACATTGGGTAGAGCCTCTAAATCCTTCTCCAAATCATTTGTCTCGACCCCTTCTGGCACAGCATCTAGGAAAATTTTCAGCGTGCTCCCAAAGCGAGGAATAGCTTTTGAAAGAATAAAGATGGAAATGACCAGCGATAAAAGCGGATCGAGGATATACCAATCTGTAAATCGGAGGATAATCGCCATTAGAATGACAGCCAACCAACCAAGGGTGTCTTCCAAAAAATGCAAGCTAAGGATGGATTCGTTTTTTGTTTTTTCCTTTCGAACTACCAGACTAGCTAGCACATTGATAGCTACTGCAATGATTCCCAGCCAGAGGATCCCTTCCTCATTAACGGGTTGAGGGTGAACGATCTTTGTGATATTTTCCAAGATCACTAGGACAGAACCTATCATAAGAATCACAGCAGTTAGCATAGCCCCTAAAAGGCTGAAACGCTTGTAACCCAAGGTGTACTGCCCATCTTCTTCACGATTGGAGATCGTTTCTAGAAGGGCTGAGATGCCAATGGCTATTGC
The DNA here is from genome assembly GCF_965111685.1 of Streptococcus oralis. Taxonomy (GTDB): domain Bacteria; phylum Bacillota; class Bacilli; order Lactobacillales; family Streptococcaceae; genus Streptococcus; species Streptococcus oralis_B. The sequence goes on along the minus strand of NZ_OZ217340.1, from coordinate 437,901 downwards.
ATCTCCCAAGTCATGAACAGAATCAGCAAGAACTGCACTTGAACCAAAGATTCCTCCTGCGATAAACTCGACTATCGCATAGCTTAAATTTAAGAAAAAAGCTAACCAGATAGATGTTTTAGAACTCATTTCTCTCCCTCCTTTGGTATAATGGGTATATACATACTTCTTTCATTTGTATTATCTAATAAAATCCAAAGAAAGGATAGAAGCAAACTGTCAGCCTTATTCAGTTCTGAACAGTTAGCCCCAAGTGTCTATATGCAAAAAAGAGATCGTCGAGTCAGCAAGACTAAAAAAGCTATCTATCAAGCTTTTTTACAACTTTTGAACGACAAAGGCTATGATGTCACTACTGTTCAAGATATCATTGACTTGGCAGATGTTGGGCGCTCCACTTTTTACTGTCATTACGAGAGTAAGGAACTCCTTTTAGATGAGCTCTGTCGCTACCTCTTTCATCATCTCTTTGAAAGGGAAGGACACTTTACTACCGAGGACTACCTCGCACATATCTTTTTACATTTTCAGAAAAACCAGGACCATGTCACCAGTCTCCTTTTTTCCAAAAACGACTACTTCCTCCGCCAATTACATAAGGAGCTCGAACACCACGTTTACCCCATGGTAGCGGAGGATTTGCAAGAAGCCTATCCAAACATTCCGGCCTCCTACCTCCAGCATTTTGTTGTGACAAACTTTATCGAGACCCTAACTTGGTGGCTAAAAAAAGGAAAATCTTATACCGAAGACCAAGTGGTGAGATTTTACCTTGATGTAATGGAGATGACCTCTAGAACTCCACTTGATAACTAAGCCTGTAACTCAGAAAGGAACCAACTATGTTAACTTCGATGATTCTAGGAATACTAACAATTGTACTAGCTCTCGCCTTCTCACTGCTTCACCTTGCTGCTGCTTTTTCAGCCATGAAACAAAAGAACTACAGTTTGGGAAACACGTGCATCTTGGTCGGCAGTTGCATCACTTCTCTGGCTCTAGCTATCTTTTACTTCGTCCCACTGGCAACCATTCTACTATGGATTGTGGGTTCGAGTATCGTCTGCTATGGTGCCTACTGGAACGGGCGACAGCAAGAAAACCAACATATATCGCACCACATCGTTCGTATAACGAGCGCTATTATCATTACGGTATTATTCATTTTGCTCTAACATAAAAAAGGATCATCCGATCCTTTTTTACTTTTTAAACACTCTTTGCTGCCTTGCTCCACTGATACCACCCAACTAGACTATTGATCAGGTAAATCAGGTATTTCCCTTGAATTTGCAGGCTTTCTCCCCACCAGAGATAGATAGAAAAGACATTGGTAGCTGCCCAGAATATCCATTGTTCACGGTAAACAGCTGTCATGAGGATTTGCCCAACACCATTGGTCGCATCGGTGATAGAATCACGATAGGGACGATTAGCTCCGATAGACTGATAAATAAACCCAAAGGCCAACCACCAAAGAACACTCATAGAAAGATACTTTGTCCAACCCTTGCCGTCTAGTTTACGTGCGACAAACTCTTGTTGTTCTTTCTTAAACTGGGCTTGATAAATCCAAACCAAGAGACCAATTGGCTGCATAATTGTAAAATAGAGAGTTGTTAAAACCTCACCATAGAAGCCTTTTTGAAGGGCAAGCACCAGATAAATGATGGAATTAATCAAACCAAATAGGTAGTTACTAGCACGACCTTCAGCTTCTCAAAGAGCAGAAAAAAGGTTAGTAAGGCTTGAGAGATGAATCATTTTAAAGGCAAACAATTCCAACAAGACGTCATCATTGTCGCTGTTGGTTATTACCTACGTTACAATCTGAGCTATCGTGAAGTTCAGGAATTGCTTTATGACCGTGGAATAAATGTTTGTCACACTACGATTTATCGGTGGGTTCAAGAATACAGTAAAATCCTCTATCATCTCTGGAAAAAGAAAAATAAACAGTCCTTCTATTCGTGGAAAATGGATGAAACCTATATCAAAATTAAGGGGCGTTGGCATTATCTCTATCGAGCGATTGATGCGGACGGTTTAACATTGGATATCTGGTTACAAAAGAAACGTTGAGCAGACGATAACAGCTATAAGTTAGAAGATACCGCCTATCAAGAAGATAAAGCACGCAAAGCAGAAACCGAAGATAAGCTAGCTATTGAAGCAATGAAAAGCAAGTACACCACGCTATTGCTAGAAAATATGTTGCTAAGTCCGTTTGAAATGCAAGATACAAAAATCATGGCAGGATTGCAAGTCCATGTTTACCCCCTCTATGACGAACTGAAAGAATTAAGAGGGCTAAATAGTGTTAAAGACCACTTGTCTTATGTTGCCAGCAGACGTGAAGAATATTCTAAGCATAATATCGCACGCTACCTCAAAAAAGCCATTGAACAATATCTACCAACGGTTAAAAGGCAGGACTTAAACCATGAGTGAAGACTTAAAAACGATCAAAGAACTGGCGGATGAGTTGAGTGTTACAAAACAAAATATTCAATATCACTACCAAAGGTTACCAAAAGAATTACAGCTTAAAAGTTCCAATGGGTCTAATCTAATAAATTCTAAAGCAGAAAAAATAATTTTAGGTAAAGTAGAAAGTAGTAGCAAATCAAATACCAAAGACCAACAAATAGAAAAACTAACTAATTTGTTAGACCAGTAACAACGATTAGCCTTGCAAGATAAAAAGTTGCTAGAAGAATACAAGGCGGAAAATGATAACTTAAAAGCCCTCAAAATGCCCTCACAGGAAACAGAATTCAAACACTTAGACAATCAATATAAAGATGAAGTGAACGCTCTTAAAGAGAAGTTGGAAAATTTGCAGGAACAAATCAAAGATCAAAAAAGGATAGAAGAACAAGAAAAACCAATAAAATGGTGGGGACTATGGCGAAAATAGATGATTCAGTTAAAAAGAAAGTTCCAGAATTGCGATTTAAAGGATTCACGGATGAATAGGAACAGCGTAAGTTGGGAGACGAAGTTCGAATAGTGATGGGACAGCCTCCTAATTCAGAAAATTATACTGATGATCCTAATGAGCGCTAAAAATGCGAAGACCTATGAAGACCTATTTTGTATTAGTCAAACAAAAAATCCAAAAGAAATGGTATATGATTATGACCATGAAACAAAGTAAAATCAAACCGAGTGATCTGAGGAAGCACCCGATGATCATAAAACGTTATTAAACACAAAAGTCACCCATGTGAGTTCTTGCCAGAAGCTGAAGTTAATCCTTCAACCTGGAAAACCCGCAGAGGTGACTTTTTCTATACATCTCGATTTTTCTGGCAATAATCATTAACCGATAAATATGTCTGTGAATCACCCAGCGACTCCGCTATGTCCATAATCCGCGGTGGTAGTAATCCCACTCGCTGGACAAGTTCGTGATTGCTGAACAATTCTCGTGGACTACCGGCGAAGCCAAACTTCCCGTGTTCCATAACATACACCGACTCAAACTCGGCGGCGACCCAATCCATGTCATGGGTGATGGTCACAACTTGGTGGCCCGAATCAGCCAACTGATGGAAAATTGCGGTCAACTTGCGCCGGCTTTCCCAATCAAGCGACATCATCGGCTCATCAAATAAATAAATCGCCGGATCCACTGCCAAAACTGTGGCAACGCTCAACAGCTTGCGTTCCGACAATGACAGGTCATATGGACTTTCAGCTGTTTTATCATCCAAGCCAACTCTTTTTAGAGCCGCTAAAGCTCGCCTTGTAATCGTGTCGTGGTCATCCATGACCTGCGCGACATTCCACTCCACCTCTCGTTGAACGGTCGGGTTGAAAAGCTGATCGTCAGGATTCTGAAAAGTAATCCCAACCTTCAGTAACTTTTCGACTGGTTTAAGATCATTAAAATTTTCTCCATCGATCTTAATCACACCGGTTTGTGGTGTCAGCAAACCCGTCAACAATTTGAAGAGCGTTGATTTGCCGGCACCATTTTGGCCGACAATCGCCACCATCGGATCGGCGAAGTGTTTGTCTTCAACATCCAAGCTAAAGGACCGTTCCGGATAAGTGAACGTCAGGTGGCTCAGTTCAATTGTGGACATAACGAACCTCCTTCAGATCAGCGTAATTCACCGGATACCGGCCATCAGCCAAGTGCCAATCCATTTTTTGAGCAAGTTGCTGGATTGTCGGGGCTGGAATCTGCCAGTCAGCTGCCAAATGATTAAACACCTCACCCGGCCTGCCCTGGGCTACCATTTGACCCTCGTGCAGCACCCACACAACGTCGGCGACTTCGCACAAATCGTCAATTTCACTGGTGACAATGAAGACAGTCGTCTCTTTGACTTGGGCCAGCCATTGGAAAAATTGCCGGCGGCCAAGGGGATCCATCTCACTGGTCGGATCATCCATAATCAAAACAGCCGGATTAGCCACAATCGCCGTGGCAATTGCCAACCGCTGGATCTGACCACCGGAAAGGCTCTCGGGACGCAAATTCAGCTGTTCAATCAGCCCCATTTGCGTGGCAACTTCTTCAACCCGTTTTTGAATCAGTCCTTCAGCCATTCCCTGATTAATCAAGTCAAAGGCGATTTCATCGGCAACCGTGTCTGCCAACCCGCTTAGTTGGCCAGCTGGATTTTGCAGTACAACTCCATTCATGGCATTATAAACGGGCCAATTGTCGGACACTCGCTGGCCAAACATGTGCCAATCGCCCTCAATCTCAGCAGACACAATTTTGGGAATGACCCCTGCCAGCACACGGCACAAAGTCGATTTGCCGGAGTGGCTATTCCCGATAATCCCAACCACCTGGCCGGTATGAACCTCCGCGTTAATCTGACGCAGTTGTGGTTGCTCAGTACCCGGATAACGGGTGGTCAAATTTTCAATTACAATCCGTTTATCTTCGTCCATATCTTCCACCCAATCAATAAAATTGCCAATCCAGTCAGACCAATGTGCAGCGTCCGCGACAGGCGATACACGCGCTGGGAGGTTCTGACAGTCCGGTTGAGATTATCAAAACCTCTCAGTTGGAGAGAAATCGACCGCGTCATCGATTGCTCCAAGGTCTTAATCACCAATGGAATTAGAACCGGCAGGACTGACTTTAATTTCTGATTCAACGTTTTTTGCGGATTGGTTCCGCGAACTTTTTGTGCCTGCTGGATTTTCCGCATATTGCGCATCATTTCCGGCAAAATATAACACACCGACATCAGAACGTAGACGGTTTTATAAGACAATCCGGACAGTTCCAAATAGGCCGCGTTTTCTGAAATACTCGTGGTCACCATAAAAAAGCCACTGGTCAAAATAATCACCAATACTCGACAACCTAGAGTGGTGGCGTAAATCAGGCCTTCTTTGTAGAACGACACCCCAAGCACAGAAAACAGCACAGTTTGATTCCGACTGTAAAATAACCCTTGGATGATCAGCATGGTGCAAATTAGAAACAGGCTGAATCCCAGCGCCTTAAAGGTGGTAGAACTCAATTTGGAAAATAACAATAGCAGAGTTGCGACAAGAATTAATCCGGCCTGAAGCAATAAATTCATACTGGCAAAGCTCAACAACGTCATGTCCAAGATGAACAAGAGCTTAGTAATCGGATCGATCACCTGGTACCACTTGAGCTTGACCCGTGGCGCTCCAGAAATCAATGTTTTATCAGTCATCATTTATCATCGCTAAAGAAGTGCACCATCCGCTTCGGCAGCTGACGATAGATGAAGAATGCCAGGTAGGCCACGCAGACTTTATCCAAAATATCCAAGACAAACTCATCGATAAATGAGGCCAGCCAAACGGGTACATGATTGGCGACCATTACCGCAAACAATGAGTCACCCCAAGCGATACCGGTCTGACCACCCCAAAAGATGACGTTGAGAGGCGTTGAAATGACAGCTGAAACGATGGCAATAATAATAGCAGAAACAAATACTCGTCGCGCTGACGAGAACCACCCATTGGCGTGCAAAACTCCGACAGCAATCCCAATTCCGATGCTGGTAATCGCATACACGGTTGAAATTGGCGATAAGGTCAGCCCATAGATCACGTTGTTGATGAAACCACTAATGGCACCGACAACCGGCCCAGCCAACATGCTGGTAAGAAAGGTTCCCAAAGACCCCAGCCAAACGGGCAACTTTAACCCCTCCGCCAAGGCTTTGGCAACATAGTTAATCCCCACGGCAGCGGGAATCAAAGTCATGGTGGCAGCACTTAACCTAAATTTCCACATACTGGTACGATGAATCGGTTCTGTTTTCATAATCTTCTCCTTTTGTTTTTAAAGAGCCGTTTCTGGATAGACTTTCGGACGCAACGCTCTATTATATATCTACTGAACTGTCTATACACAAGATTTCCATCCTTAGTCGACATGAGCTGGAAATCTTTATTTGTTAAGTAGTTCACAACACATTATACACCTATTTTGTGAATAGTCAAGTGTATTTACAGTAAAATTTTAGAAAATCCTAAAAATTTCCTCTTATTTTCCATTTAAAAATGAAAATCATTAATTCTGACACCCAAAAAGCCCAGACAAGATTGTCTGAGCAGTTTTCTATATGGTCGTTTAACAAAGTTGAGTTTGACATTTTCAAACTATTTCTTCAACAAACCTTGTTCTTGTAGAAACTCCTTGGCTACTTGTTCTGTTGACTTGCCTTCAACACCGACTTGGTAGTTGAGCTGGCTCATCTGGCTTTCTGTAATCTTACCAGCCAATTTATTAAGAACAGTTTCCAACTCTGGATGTTTCTTGAGAAGAGCTTCTTTCATTAGTGGAGCCCCTTGATAAGGTGGGAAGAGTTGCTTGTCATCTTCCAAGACCTGTAAATCATAACGTGCCAACTCTGCATCGGTCGAATAGGCATCTGTGATTTGAATATCGCCCGACTGAATTGCCTGATAGCGAAGAGCTGGTTCCATGGTCGCTACGTTGAGATTGAGACCATACATTGATCGCAAGCCCTTATTGCCATCTTCTCGGTCATTAAATTCGAGTGTAAAACCTGCCTTCAGCTGCCCTTCCACTTTTTTCAAGTCCGAAATGGTCTTCAAGCCATATTCTTGAGCAATCTTTTTCGGAACAGCTACAGCGTAGGTATTTTGATAAGACATAGGTTTGAAATAGGCAAGATGATCCTGTTTGGCAATGCCATCACGCGCCACTTGATAAACCTGATCTGGTTCATGCCCCACTTTAGGTGCTGGTTGAAGCAAACTTTCAGTTACCGTACCGGTAAATTCAGGATAGATATCAATATCCCCTTTTTTCAGAGCTTCATAGAGGAAGCTTGTTTTCCCAAAATTCGGTTTAACAGTCGCAGTCATACTGGTATTTTCTTCAATCAGCAACTTATACATATTGGCCAAGATTTCTGGTTCCGGTCCCAATTTTCCAGCAATCACCAAGTTTTCTTTCTCTTTTTGAGATAATAGAGCTGGACTATAAGACAGACCGAGCAATATGGTCACCAAGGCAAAACCAGAGAAAATCGTCCGCAATTTTGCTTTTTCCATCACTTTTAGCAGGAAGTTAAAGGCAATAGCCAGTACTGCTGAAGAAAGGGCCCCAATCAAAATCAGACTGGTATTATTACGGTCAATTCCCAAAAGGATAAAGGAACCCAGTCCGCCTGCCCCAATCAAGGCTGCCAAGGTTGCCGTACCGATAATCAAGACCGCTGCCGTCCGAATCCCAGACATCATAACAGGCATGGCAAGTGGAATTTCGAATTTCTTAAGACGCTCCCATCTGGTCATCCCAAAGGCAATCCCAGCCTCCTGCAGACTCGGATCAATTCCCTTCAGCCCAGTGATGGTATTTTGTAAAATCGGGAAAATCGCATAAATCACTAGAGCTGTCAAGGCCGGTAAGGTTCCAATTCCCATCAAGGGGATGAAGAGCCCCAACAAGGCAAGAGACGGGATGGTCTGGAAAATCCCTGCAATCTGCAAGACCCAGTCCGCCAGCTTCTCATGATAGCGAAGATAAACAGCCAAGGGAATAGCAATAAAAATAGCTAGTAACAAGGTCAAAAGTGACAACTGCAAATGTTGAGATAGAGCTGTTACCCAATCACCAAAACGATCCTGAAAAGTTGATATCAAATTAGCCATGAACACTACCTCCAAACAAGTCTGCTACAAAGTCTGTTGCAGGCGCTTTTAAAATCGTCTCGGGATTCGCCACCTGACAAATCTCTCCATCCTGCAAAACAGCAATACGGTCCGCCAATTTCAAAGCTTCATCCGTATCATGGGTCACAAAAATCGTTGTCATCCCAAACTCTTTATGCAATTCTTTCGTCAAAACCTGCAACTGTTTTCTCGAAATAGCATCCAAGGCTGAAAAGGGCTCATCCATAAGCAAAATCTTAGGCTGACCAATCATGGCACGGACAATGCCGACCCGTTGCTGTTCTCCACCAGATAATTCACTAGGAAGTCGATGTCCATACTCAGCTACTGGTAAACCAACCTTAGCTAAAAGCTCTTCTGTTTTCTTCGCAATTTCTTCCTTAGTCCAGCCCTTCATCTCAGGAATGAGAGCAATATTTTCCGCAACCGTTAGATTGGGAAAAAGAGCAATGGCCTGTAAAACATAACCAGTAGAAAGACGAAGTTCACGCTCATCATAGTCTTTGATGCGCTTGCCATCCATATAAATATTTCCATCAGTCGGTTCCAAAAGACGGTTAATCATCTTAAGCATGGTCGTCTTACCTGACCCAGAAGGTCCAACTAAAACCATGAACTCCCCATTCTCAATCCGTAAATTGACATCTCTCAAGACATCTTTTTCTGTGTAGCGTAGCGCTACATTTTTATATTCAATCATTCTTTGTCCTCAATTTAAAATTTTCCTCGATTAGTCAAGTTACCAAACTTTTAATAACTAATTTACCCCATTCTAAGCCTAATTTCCATTCTCTTTCAGATTAGCCAAAATTCTTTCTTGAAAGGCTTCAAACTGGCGAATTTCTTCCTCAGAGAATCCTTTATAAAAGATAGTATCTAATTTTTGACTAACACGATGGCCAACTTCTTTCTGAGACCAACCCTGCTCTGTCAACTTGACATATTTCTTTCTCTTATCTACCCCACACGGGCTAATGATGACCAGGTTTTGCTCCTCAAGTTTCTTAATCATGATTGTTAGCGTATTATTAGCAAGACCAGTCGCCAGCGCAATATCTGTCGCGGTTGTACAGCCAGTTTCACTATTCCATAAAACCGCTAAAATCTTTCCCTGTTCACTCCGATAAAGAGCCTCAGGATCCTGACTCAGTAACTTTTGAAATAGCCTGCCATTCAATAAACGAATATGGTGGGCTACCAAATGACTATCTTTCATGACTTCTCCAATTTATTTCTATATCGAATTATATTAGATTGTAATACTTATCATTCCATATGTCAACTATTTCGATTTAGAAATAATTTCCACCAACAAAAAAGACCTCCTACCTAAAGTAGAAGATCTCTAATCTTGATCAACTTAATCTGTCATTTCGGACACCAAGGTTCGATGTTCCAGTGGTAGACTGCACATAACTAGCAAGAAGATGAATCCTGACTGTATCCAGAAGAGAGCCAAGTCAAAAATTCCATGTACAGCGACTACTGTAAGGAAGGAGAGATAAAGACCGATAATTGGTCGTTTACCAGACTCCTGACTCATATCCATCATCATGTGAACCGGGATCACCGAAGAAATGGATAGAAGAATGGTTCCAATCAAACCATAACTTAAAATAGTATCGATGTAAAGACTATGCGCGTGCTCGTGGTAAGGTGCATGAATTCTCGGATAAGAATTCATATAGGTCAGTGGTCCCTCACCCCAGATCGGATTTTGTTTAAACAAAGTCATACCCGCATTCCAGATTGAAACACGCTCCTCCATTGAAGAATCGAGCGTTCCCATACGGACTCCCAAATCGCTTGAAAAGAGGAAACAAAGTCCAATCCCGAAAACTCCAATACTGAGCCAGAAGGCACGCCAGTTTTTAATGGTTGTAAAGAGATAAATGATGGCCCCAGCAATGATGGCAGGAAAGGCTGTTCTATTTTGCGTAAAATTCAAACCAAATAGATTCACAAAACCTGCTAGCACACAAAAGACTTTCAACCATCTTAACTTCGTCGTTGTATAGAGGTAAAAGGCAATCATGATACAGAAGCAACAAATGATCCCATAGTAGTTAGGATTAAAGAAGGTCACCTCTGCACGGTTCTGGTGCCACACTTGCATATTGGGCGAAAGAAAGGCATAGTTAAATTTCTTTACAATTTGGAAATGCTCCAAAGTAGCAAAAACAGCAGAGAGCACACTACCAAACAAGATTGTCTGCAGTATCAGTCGAAAGAAAGCATGTGTCAGACGTTTCTGGTAAAAACTAAAGAAAATGAGGAAGAAAAACATCAGTAAAGATGCAACCAATCCAAGCCAGTTCTTGGCGACGATAGAGATGATACTACTATAGGCAATAAAAAAGAGAAGTACAGGATGTTTGGCTAATCCTTTGATAATTCCCTTCATCTCTCCAGTAACAAGTAAACCTATCAAATATAAAGCAAAGAGGGCTAAGAACAAATAAAAAGGTAAAAAGATACTTATGATCATCAAATACAAAAAGAAATCTTTTTTCGAAAGCCCTCTTATCTTATCCAGTAATCCAATTGATTTCAAAACGGATCCTTTCTGTTCTGGATTTCTCCAGAAGATAAATGCTAAACTATCTTTATATTCTACCATTTTTTCCGTCATTTGGGAACAATGAACACGCTATCAAAATGAAAAAACTTTTACGGAAGTATGAAAGTATACTCTATTATATTAAAAGACATTCCAGTCCAGTAGTTGCTAGATAAAAAGAAGAAAACTTCTAAAAAAGGAAAAGCTATGGTAGAATATAATAAAGTTAAAAATAACTACTATTGAACAACAGTTAAAAAGGAAAAATCTATGAAATCACACCAACTAGTTTACCAAATATTAGCTAGAGAAAACGATTATGTTAGCGGAGAAAAAATCGGAGAAGAACTGAATTTAAGCCGTACATCCATATGGAAAGCGATCCAACGTCTTCAACAAGAAGGCCTAGAAATTGACAGTATCAAAAATAGAGGATACAAGCTTATTCAAGGCGATCTGATATTGCCTGATTTGATTCAGGAGAAAACAAACTTAACCATTCACTACATACCTGAGACCAAATCAACACAAACAGATGCAAAAGAAGGGATTGAAGCTGGAAACAAAGGAAATACACTCTATCTTTCAACCTGTCAAACAGCAGGTCGTGGCCGCTTTCAGCGTCTCTACTATTCTCCATCTCAGGGTGGGATCTATATGTCCCTGCATATTCAACCCAATCTTCCCTATGAAAAACTCCCTTCCTATACTCTCCTTGTAGCTGCTGCAGTCTACAAAGCCATTAAAAATCTCACTATGATAGAAGTAGATATCAAATGGGTAAATGACATCTACTTAAAAAATAAAAAGATAGCAGGTATCCTCACCGAAGCAATGACATCAGTTGAGACAGGCTTGGTTACAGATGTCATTATCGGACTTGGTATAAATTTTTCTATAGAAGACTTCCCAGAAGACCTAAAAGAAAAAGCAGGTAGCCTATTTATGCCACCTGCACCAATCAGTCGTAATGATCTCATCAGCGAAATATGGAATTGTTTCTACAATACGGATCCAGATGAGCTACTTTATATCTATAAAGAAAGATCAATAGTTCTTGGAAAAGAAGTTACCTTCCAGCTAGACGGAAAACTTAAAAAAGGACTTGCAAAAGAAATCTCAGAATCTGGTCAACTACAAGTCGAACTTGCAAACAAACATACTATCTGGCTAAATAGCGGAGAAATATCACTAACAAATTGGTAATAAACAAATCCACCTTTTAACGATTTAGAAGGGGGGTTTGTTTACAAAAAAAGAGCCTAACAGCTCTCTTAACTCACGGAGAATGGGGGATTCGAACCCCCGCGCCGGTTACCCGACCTAACGATTTAGCAAACCGTCCTCTTCAGCCTCTTGAGTAATTCTCCTATTAATGGGCACGAGTGGACTCGAACCACCGACCTCACGCTTATCAGGCGTGCGCTCTAACCACCTGAGCTACGCGCCCAAGTTCAAAAACTTGGCATGAACTTTCGTTCAAAGCGGGTGACGAGAATCGAACTCGCGACAACAGCTTGGAAGGCTGTAGTTTTACCACTAAACTACACCCGCTTAATAAAACAAAATATGGCGCGAGACGGAATCGAACCGCCGACACATGGAGCTTCAATCCATTGCTCTACCAACTGAGCTACCGAGCCAAATTGCGGGAGCAGGATTTGAACCTACGACCTTCGGGTTATGAGCCCGACGAGCTACCGAGCTGCTCCATCCCGCGTTAATATAAAAAGGAGGATGTGGGATTCGAACCCACGCACGCTTTTACACGCCTGACGGTTTTCAAGACCGTTCCCTTCAGCCGGACTTGGGTAATCCTCCATTATTTACAATGGACCTTGTAGGACTTGAACCTACGACCACTCGGTTATGAGCCGAGAGCTCTAACCAGCTGAGCTAAAGGTCCAACAAGATCAATATAGCGGCGAAGGGGATCGAACCCCCGACCTCCCGGGTATGAACCGGACGCTCTAGCCAGCTGAGCTACACCGCCATAAATCGGGAAGACAGGATTCGAACCTGCGACACCTTGGTCCCAAACCAAGTACTCTACCAAGCTGAGCTACTTCCCGCGTTAAATAAAAAAATGCACCCTAGAGGAGTCGAACCTCTAACCGCCTGATTCGTAGTCAGGTACTCTATCCAGTTGAGCTAAGGGTGCTCATCATTATATGCCGAGGACCGGAATCGAACCGGTACGATCGTTACCAATCGCAGGATTTTAAGTCCTGTGCGTCTGCCAGTTCCGCCACCCCGGCCTCTCTAAGCGAACGACGGGATTCGAACCCGCGACCCCCACCTTGGCAAGGTGGTGTTCTACCACTGAACTACGTTCGCATCGACCTCTTATTCTATATAAAAAAATGCCGGCTACATGACTTGAACACGCGACCCTCTGATTACAAATCAGATGCTCTACCAACTGAGCTAAGCCGGCTGATTTCTATTATGCGGGTTAAGGGACTTGAACCCCCACGCCGTTAAGCGCCAGATCCTAAATCTGGTGCGTCTGCCAATTCCGCCAAACCCGCAAATATGACCCGTACTGGGCTCGAACCAGTGACCCATTGATTAAAAGTCAATTGCTCTACCAACTGAGCTAACGAGTCTAAAATAACTTCCGTTATCTTAAACGGTCCCGACGGGAATCGAACCCGCGATCTTCGCCGTGACAGGGCGACGTGATAACCGCTACACTACGGGACCTATGGGAGTTAACGGGATCGAACCGCTGACCCTCTGCTTGTAAGGCAGATGCTCTCCCAGCTGAGCTAAACTCCCAAAGGGTGGAGTCTAGCTCAGCCAACGGTAAGAAACTTCGTTTCTCTCATCCGCCGATTGTAATTTCGATTTCCTCTCAATTACAACTAAGCTAAACTCCCAAAGAGCTAAGCGACTTCCATATCTCACAGGGGGCAACCCCCAACTACTTCCGGCGTTCTAGGGCTTAACTGCTGTGTTCGGCATGGGTACAGGTGTATCTCCTAGGCTATCGTCACTTAACTCTGAGTAATACCTACTCAAAATTGAATATCTATCAAATATCAAGAAAACCTTCGCTTTCGTATTCTCAGTTACTTTGGATAAGTCCTCGAGCTATTAGTATTAGTCCGCTACATGTGTCGCCACACTTCCACTTCTAACCTATCTACCTGATCATCTCTCAGGGCTCTTACTGATATAAAATCATGGGAAATCTCATCTTGAGGTGGGTTTCACACTTAGATGCTTTCAGCGTTTATCCCTTCCCTACATAGCTACCCAGCGATGCCTTTGGCAAGACAACTGGTACACCAGCGGTAAGTCCACTCTGGTCCTCTCGTACTAGGAGCAGATCCTCTCAAATTTCCTACGCCCGCGACGGATAGGGACCGAACTGTCTCACGACGTTCTGAACCCAGCTCGCGTGCCGCTTTAATGGGCGAACAGCCCAACCCTTGGGACCGACTACAGCCCCAGGATGCGACGAGCCGACATCGAGGTGCCAAACCTCCCCGTCGATGTGAACTCTTGGGGGAGATAAGCCTGTTATCCCCAGGGTAGCTTTTATCCGTTGAGCGATGGCCCTTCCATACGGAACCACCGGATCACTAAGCCCGACTTTCGTCCCTGCTCGAGTTGTAGCTCTCGCAGTCAAGCTCCCTTATACCTTTACACTCTGCGAATGATTTCCAACCATTCTGAGGGAACCTTTGGGCGCCTCCGTTACCTTTTAGGAGGCGACCGCCCCAGTCAAACTGCCCGTCAGACACTGTCTCCGATAGGGATTACCTATCCGGGTTAGAGTGGCCATAACACAAGGGTAGTATCCCAACAACGTCTCCTTCGAAACTGGCGTCCCGATCTCTTAGACTCCTACCTATCCTGTACATGTGGTACAGACACTCAATATCAAACTGCAGTAAAGCTCCATGGGGTCTTTCCGTCCTGTCGCGGGTAACCTGCATCTTCACAGGTACTAAAATTTCACCGAGTCTCTCGTTGAGACAGTGCCCAAATCATTACGCCTTTCGTGCGGGTCGGAACTTACCCGACAAGGAATTTCGCTACCTTAGGACCGTTATAGTTACGGCCGCCGTTTACTGGGGCTTCAATTCATACCTTCGCTTACGCTAAGCACTCCTCTTAACCTTCCAGCACCGGGCAGGCGTCACCCCCTATACATCATCTTACGATTTAGCAGAGAGCTGTGTTTTTGATAAACAGTTGCTTGGGCCTATTCACTGCGGCTGACGTAAAGTCAGCACCCCTTCTCCCGAAGTTACGGGGTCATTTTGCCGAGTTCCTTAACGAGAGTTCTCTCGCTCACCTGAGGCTACTCGCCTCGACTACCTGTGTCGGTTTGCGGTACGGGTAGAGTATGTTTAAACGCTAGAAGCTTTTCTTGGCAGTGTGACGTCACTAACTTCGCTACTAAACTTCGCTCCCCATCACAGCTCAATGTTATAGAATTAAGCATTTGACTCAATTCACACCTCACTGCTTAGACAGACTCTTCCATTCGTCTGCTTTAGTTAGCCTACTGCGTCCCTCCATCACTACATACTCTAGTACAGGAATATCAACCTGTTGTCCATCGGATACACCTTTCGGTCTCTCCTTAGGTCCCGACTAACCCAGGGCGGACGAGCCTTCCCCTGGAAACCTTAGTCTTACGGTGGACAGGATTCTCACCTGTCTTTCGCTACTCATACCGGCATTCTCACTTCTATGCGTTCCAGCACTCCTCACGGTATACCTTCATCACACATAGAACGCTCTCCTACCATACCTATAAAGGTATCCACAGCTTCGGTAAATTGTTTTAGCCCCGGTACATTTTCGGCGCAGGGTCACTCGACTAGTGAGCTATTACGCACTCTTTGAATGAATAGCTGCTTCTAAGCTAACATCCTAGTTGTCTGTGCAACCCCACATCCTTTTCCACTTAACAATTATTTTGGGACCTTAGCTGGTGGTCTGGGCTGTTTCCCTTTCGACTACGGATCTTAGCACTCGCAGTCTGACTGCCGACCATAATTCATTGGCATTCGGAGTTTATCTGAGATTGGTAATCCGGGATGGACCCCTCACCCAAACAGTGCTCTACCTCCAAGAATCTTTATGTCGACGCTAGCCCTAAAGCTATTTCGGAGAGAACCAGCTATCTCCAAGTTCGTTTGGAATTTCTCCGCTACCCACAAGTCATCCAAGCACTTTTCAACGTGCCCTGGTTCGGTCCTCCAGTGCGTCTTACCGCACCTTCAACCTGCTCATGGGTAGGTCACATGGTTTCGGGTCTACGACATGATACTAGTGCGCCCTATTCAGACTCGGTTTCCCTGCGGCTCCGTCTCTTCAACTTAACCTCGCATCATATCGTAACTCGCCGGTTCATTCTACAAAAGGCACGCTCTCACCCATTAACGGGCTCGAACTTGTTGTAGGCACACGGTTTCAGGTTCTATTTCACTCCCCTCCCGGGGTGCTTTTCACCTTTCCCTCACGGTACTGGTTCACTATCGGTCACTAGGGAGTATTTAGGGTTGGGAGATGGTCCTCCCAGATTCCGACGGGATTTCACGTGTCCCGCCGTACTCAGGATACTGCTAGGTACAAAGACTATTTTAAATACGAGGCTGTTACTCTCTTTGGCTGATCTTCCCAAATCATTCTTCTATAATCTTTGAGTCCACATTGCAGTCCTACAACCCCGAAGAGTAAACTCTTCGGTTTGCCCTCCTGCCGTTTCGCTCGCCGCTACTAAGGCAATCGCTTTTGCTTTCTCTTCCTGCAGCTACTTAGATGTTTCAGTTCACTGCGTCTTCCTCCTCACATCCTTAACAGATGCGGGTAACAGGTAGTACCTGTTGGGTTCCCCCATTCGGAAATCCCTGGATCATCGCTTACTTACAGCTACCCAAGGCATATCGTCGTTTGTCACGTCCTTCTTCGGCTCCTAGTGCCAAGGCATCCACCGTGCGCCCTTATTAACTTAACCTTATTTTTTGACCTTTCAGTCATAAACTCTTATTAATACTACAGCGTTTTCGGTTTATTTTCTTGTTACTATTTGATATAGATATTCAATTTTCAATGTGCATTACTTGGTGATCTCTCACCAATGGAGCCTAGCGGGATCGAACCGCTGACCTCCTGCGTGCAAAGCAGGCGCTCTCCCAGCTGAGCTAAGGCCCCACAAGACCTCTCAAGACTAAACAAGACCAATGTGCAGTTCCTTATCCTTAGAAAGGAGGTGATCCAGCCGCACCTTCCGATACGGCTACCTTGTTACGACTTCACCCCAATCATCTATCCCACCTTAGGCGGCTGGCTCCTAAAAGGTTACCTCACCGACTTCGGGTGTTACAAACTCTCGTGGTGTGACGGGCGGTGTGTACAAGGCCCGGGAACGTATTCACCGCGGCGTGCTGATCCGCGATTACTAGCGATTCCGACTTCATGTAGGCGAGTTGCAGCCTACAATCCGAACTGAGACTGGCTTTAAGAGATTAGCTTGCCGTCACCGGCTTGCGACTCGTTGTACCAGCCATTGTAGCACGTGTGTAGCCCAGGTCATAAGGGGCATGATGATTTGACGTCATCCCCACCTTCCTCCGGTTTATTACCGGCAGTCTCGCTAGAGTGCCCAACTAAATGATGGCAACTAACAATAGGGGTTGCGCTCGTTGCGGGACTTAACCCAACATCTCACGACACGAGCTGACGACAACCATGCACCACCTGTCACCTCTGTCCCGAAGGAAAACTCTATCTCTAGAGTGGTCAGAGGGATGTCAAGACCTGGTAAGGTTCTTCGCGTTGCTTCGAATTAAACCACATGCTCCACCGCTTGTGCGGGCCCCCGTCAATTCCTTTGAGTTTCAACCTTGCGGTCGTACTCCCCAGGCGGAGTGCTTAATGCGTTAGCTGCGGCACTAAACCCCGGAAAGGGTCTAACACCTAGCACTCATCGTTTACGGCGTGGACTACCAGGGTATCTAATCCTGTTTGCTCCCCACGCTTTCGAGCCTCAGCGTCAGTTACAAGCCAGAGAGCCGCTTTCGCCACCGGTGTTCCTCCATATATCTACGCATTTCACCGCTACACATGGAATTCCACTCTCCCCTCTTGCACTCAAGTTAAACAGTTTCCAAAGCGTACTATGGTTAAGCCACAGCCTTTAACTTCAGACTTATCTAACCGCCTGCGCTCGCTTTACGCCCAATAAATCCGGACAACGCTCGGGACCTACGTATTACCGCGGCTGCTGGCACGTAGTTAGCCGTCCCTTTCTGGTAAGATACCGTCACAGTGTGAACTTTCCACTCTCACACTCGTTCTTCTCTTACAACAGAGCTTTACGATCCGAAAACCTTCTTCACTCACGCGGCGTTGCTCGGTCAGACTTCCGTCCATTGCCGAAGATTCCCTACTGCTGCCTCCCGTAGGAGTCTGGGCCGTGTCTCAGTCCCAGTGTGGCCGATCACCCTCTCAGGTCGGCTATGTATCGTTGCCTTGGTGAGCCGTTACCTCACCAACTAGCTAATACAACGCAGGTCCATCTGGTAGTGATGCAATTGCACCTTTTAAGCAAATGTCATGCAACATCTACTCTTATGCGGTATTAGCTATCGTTTCCAATAGTTATCCCCCGCTACCAGGCAGGTTACCTACGCGTTACTCACCCGTTCGCAACTCATCCGCTCGGTGCAAGCACCAAGCTTCAGCGTTCTACTTGCATGTATTAGGCACGCCGCCAGCGTTCGTCCTGAGCCAGGATCAAACTCTCATTAAAAGTTTGAGTTCTCACTCATTTCTGTCACTGACAGATTTATTGTTTTTTTCATTGTTCAGTACTATAACTTCAGTTATAGTGCCCTGCACATTGGTTCGTCTTGTTCAGTTTTCAAAGGTCTTTGTCTCTCACTTCTCTCATGAGCGACAACTATATTAGTATATCACAGCTACCTGCCTCTGTCAACAGATTTTTTAAACTTTTTTCAAGTTTTTTCTAGCCACAATACACCATAGTCCGTACGGGATTCGAACCCGTGTTACCGCCGTGAAAAGGCGGTGTCTTAACCCCTTGACCAACGGACCTGAGTTTTTCAACTCTTTCTATTATACCTACTTTTCATCCTTTGTCAAGGACTTTTTTCAGTGAAGTTGATTTTTTCTTTTCTTCACTAACTTAACCACTGCTTCTGTCCGTGCAGTGTGGGGAAACATATCGACTGACTGGATATACTGTAGGTCATAGACTTTTACTAGTTTAGCTAAATCTCGTGCCAAGGTCGAAACATTGCAAGAAACATAGACCATTTTTTCTGGAACATAGGTCAGAATGGTATCCAACAGCTTATCATCTAACCCTGTACGAGGAGGGTCGACTATCAGGGCATCTGCTCGGTAACCTTCTTGATACCAGCGTGGAATAATCTTTTCTGCTGTTCCCGCTTCGTAATGAGTATTGTCAAATCCCATTTTTTTAGCATTTCGCTTAGCATCTTCAATGGCTTCTGGAATAATATCCATCCCTCTGAGACTCTTTACCTTCTTCGCGAATGCGAACCCAATTGTCCCGACTCCACAATAAGCATCAATCAGATGGTCTTCTTTACTGACATCCAGAGCCTTGACTGCTTCTTCATAGAGAATTTCGGTCTGCTCAGGATTGAGCTGATAGAATGCTCGAGGGGAGAGAGAAAACTCATAGTCGAGTACTCCTTCTTGGATACTCTCTTGGCCCCAGATAATTTCCGTCTGTTCACCATAAATTTCACTTGTTTTTGCTGTATTTGTATTGACAGCAACC
Source organism: Streptococcus oralis (assembly GCF_965111685.1). GTDB lineage: Bacteria > Bacillota > Bacilli > Lactobacillales > Streptococcaceae > Streptococcus > Streptococcus oralis_B. The sequence continues at coordinate 418,378 of NZ_OZ217340.1, read as the reverse complement.
GTGACAACTTCTGGAAAATCATTGACTAGGTCTTTAACTAGTTGATGTAAATTCAGCTGGCGATTCGTGACGATGATTATTTGGACTTGTCCCGTTTTTCTCGCTCTGCGTACCATGATGGTGCGAACGCCGAGCGTTTTTCTCTCATCGGTGATGGGGATTTGATGGTAAGTAAGAAGTTCAGCTAGGCGATTCGCTATCACTTGGGTTTCCTTATCTTGTACCAAGCAGTCTTTTAACTCTACGAGGTAATGAGAGTTTTGCGCATACAGACCTGCCTTGACCTGATTGTTGAATTTTCGAGTCTGGAATTGAAGCTTAGCACGGTAGTACTTTGGTTCCTGCATTCCGATAGTTGGACGGATTTCATAGTTTTCATATCCCGCAGGGGCAAATTTTTTCAGAGCTTGATGGAGCAGATCCGTTTTAAACTCTAATTGTTTATCATAGTGGAGATGCATAATTTGACATCCGCCACATTCGTTATAAATCGTACAAGCTGGTACGACTCGAAATTTTGACTTCTTATTAACCTTTAGCAATTTGGCTTCGACAAAGTTTCGTTTAATAGAAGTAATCTGACAATAGATGTCTTCTCCTTTGAGGGCGCCTGGCACAAAAACGAGGGTTTTCTGGTAGAAACCGATTCCCTCACCATTGATGCCCATCCGCTTGATTTTTAAAGGTATTTTTTGTTTGACTTTTAGATTCATAAGTCTATTATACCACGTAGTTTCTCAATGGTTAAGAATATGTTACAATAAAAACATGAATACAAAGACATCTCATTTTTCCCCATTGGATTTTCCTGAGCAATTACGAACTTATATAGAGGGAGCAACCCTTTCTGACAGCTCTTCTCATTCAGGCGCAACGGTCTCTATCTTGATTCAGGTTACTATTTGAAAATTGATCAAAAGAGAAGATTAGAGCGAGAAGCTGCCATTGCAAGGTGGTTTGAAACCAAAGGACTGGGAACTCTAGTTATCGACTACTTATCAACAGATAAAGACTACCTTTTAACAAAAGAAGCGCCTGGCAAAGATACCCTTGCCTTTCTGGATCAGCCAGAAATAATTTGCCGAACCATGGCACATGCCCTTAAAAAACTTCACAACTTACACCCACACAATTTTCCATCAGAAAATCATTTACAAACCTATAAAGATAGAGCTTTGAAAAACTATGAAAAAGGCGAATTCTATGCCAAGGCCCTCCTACCCCAATTTCAGATTAATAGTCGCGAAGAGGCCTTCCAACTCATCCAAGAACAAGGACACCTATTAAAGACTGATGCCTTTATTCACGGTGATGCCTGTCTACCAAACTTTATTCTAAAAGATGCTAGCCGTTTCTCTTGCTTTATTGATCTGGGCTTGGCTGATTTTAGTGATCGTCATATCGATCTCTTTTGGGCAGTTTGGTCTCTAAACTATAACCTAGATAACCCTAAATACGCTGAACTGTTTCTTGACTATTACGGCAGAGAAGAGGTCGACACCAACAAACTTCGACTCGTTGCTGCCTTTGAAGCATTTGGATAAAAGGTAAACCATGAAAATCACAAAACTTGAAAAGAAAAAACGCCTCTACCTGATGGAGCTAGATCATCAGCAAACCTCTTATATTACTGAAGATACAATTGTCCGTTTTATGCTGTCTCGAGATAAGGTCATTAGCAAAGAGGAACTGACCGAGATTCAGGACTTTGCCCAGTTCTCTTATGGCAAAAATCTTGCTCTCTACCATTTATCCTTCAAAACCCGCACTGAAAAGGAAGTGCGAGAGTATCTGAAAAAGTATGATATTGATGAAAAAATAACTAGTCAAGTTATCGCTAACCTTAAAGAAGACAACTGGATTAATGATCGTCAGTATGCCTACTCTATCATCAATGCAAATCAACTTTCTGGAGATAAGGGACCTTATGTGCTAGCTCAAAAACTATCTCAAAAAGGGATTGCCAAATCAACTATTGAAGAGGTTTTAAAGGATTTTGACTATACAGAAATTGCTCAACGTGTAGCTGAGAAACTGCTTAACAAATACACCGGAAAACTCCCTGCTCGTGCTTTGCAGGATAAGATTATTCAAAACTTGACTAACAAGGGATTCTCCTATGCTGATGCTAAAAGTGCCTTTGATGACCTGGACAATCAAGTCGACCAAGAAACGACTCAAGAACTCATTTTTAAAGAGCTAGACAAACAATATGATAAGTATGCTCGAAAGTATGAAGGATACGAACTTAAACAGCGTTTAACCCAAGTTTTAGCTCGAAAAGGCTATGATTTTTCGGATATAGCCAGCACTCTCAGAGAATATCTTTAATATTTTCGTGTAAAATTTAAAAAAATTAGACCGATTTATGATATAATAGTAAACGATAAACTTATAAATTGTAGAAAGTTGGTTAGTTATGAAACTTCCAAAAGAAGGCGACTTTATTACAATTCAAAGTTATAAGCATGATGGGAGTCTTCACCGTACTTGGCGGGACACCATGGTACTAAAAACAACAGAGAACGCCATTATCGGCGTCAACGACCACACACTTGTTACCGAAAGTGACGGTCGTCGTTGGGTGACTCGAGAACCGGCTATTGTTTACTTTCACAAAAAATATTGGTTTAATATCATTGCTATGATTCGCGATAATGGGATTTCCTACTATTGCAATATGGCTAGCCCCTACTATCTAGATGAGGAAGCCCTAAAATACATTGATTATGATTTGGATGTCAAGGTCTTCACTGATGGCGAAAAGCGCCTCTTGGACGTTGAAGAGTATGAGCGCCATAAACGTAAAATGAAGTATTCTGATGATTTAGACTATATTTTGAAAGAGCATGTTAAAATCCTTGTTGATTGGATTAACAATGGACGCGGTCCTTTCTCAGAGGCCTATGTCAACATTTGGTACAAACGCTACATAGAACTAAAGAATCGTTAAAGTTGTCAAACCTGGGTGAGAGCCCTGGTTTTTTATTTGAAAAACCCAGCCTGGAAGCTGGGTTAATTGCTATATATCTAATTTAGTGACGGTAAACTTGATATGGGAATAGTCTTTTTCAACATCCTTATCCAACAAGAAAGCCGTGGCATCCTTCTTAACCTGAACTAGGTCAATATTCTGGGCTTGAGCTGCATAGACGCATCCACAATAACATTGACGATAAATATCATACTCCTCGCACATCTCCACCGAACGCTTGTAGCCTTGATTTTTCTTGAAATCACTTGGGAGATAGTGGGTGGTATAAATCTTTTGTACATCGATTCCGATGCTATTGATGGTTTGAGAATTCTTATGGGGACTGATGGTCAAGGCTGAACCAAAGTAGTCAAAACCCAAGTCCATGGCCACTTGCGCCGTTTTATCCAAACGGTAGTCAAAGCACACCTTGCAGCGGTCGCCACCTTCGGGTTCTTCTTCCAACCCTCTGATTAACTTCCGGTATTCATTTGGTTCGTAGGGAGCTTCTAGGTACTGAACCGTATTGCCTGTTCGCTCATTGAAATCACTGACAAATTTCTTGGTGACATAGGCCCGCTTGTGGTATTCAGCTTTTGGATGAATATTAGAATTGGCAAAATAGATGGTCACATCCGCGTATTTGGTCAAGTACTCGAGGGTGTAGGTACTACAAGGAGCACAGCAAACATGCATGAGAATAGTTGGCCGTTCCTCATTCTTTTCCCAAACCTGAACCATTTTCTGCATGACACGATCATAATTAATCTTCTGATTGGGATTCATCTTGCTCAGAATTTCTTCTACATCAATCATGTTCTTCTCCTTTTACTATTAGTTATTTTACCACATATCACCAACCAGCTCAAATCTATTTTTGAAACGGAGACTAAAAAAAGGAGGGATAAGCATTCCCTCCTTTTGTGTTTTTTATGAATTGCTTAGTATAAACAGCTTACATCATCCCACCCATCATGCTTGGATCCATAGCTGGAGCTGGGGTTACTGGTTCTGGTTTATTGGCTACGACTGCTTCTGTTGTCAAAATCAAGCTGGCTACAGATGCCGCATTTTGAAGGGCAGAACGACTAACCTTAACTGGGTCGATGATTCCTTCTTCAATCATATTAACCCACTCACCAGTTGCTGCGTTGAAACCTGTACCAAGCTCAGCATTTTTCAAACGATCGATAACGATAGACCCTTCAAATCCTGCATTGTGGGCGATTTGACGAACAGGTTCTTCCAAGGCACGGAGAACAATACTACGTCCTGTTGCTTCGTCACCTGTCAATTCCAAGGCAGCAACAGCTGGAATCACATTGGCAAGAGCAGTTCCACCACCAGCAACGATTCCTTCTTCAACGGCTGCACGAGTAGCGTTGAGGGCATCTTCGATGCGGAGTTTCATTTCTTTCAACTCCGTTTCAGTTGCTGCTCCGACCTTGATGACTGCAACACCACCTGACAATTTTGCCAAGCGTTCTTGGAGTTTTTCACGGTCAAATTCAGAAGTTGTGGTTTCGATTTGTGACTTGATAACTGCAACACGGTGGGAAATGGCTTCAGGATTGCCAGCACCTTCTACGATAACCGTACTGTCTTTGTCCACAGTCACTCTAGCGGCTTGACCAAGCGCTTCAATGGTCGCATCTTTCAACTCAAGACCAAGATCTTCTGTGATGACTGTTCCACCTGTCAAAATAGCGATGTCTTCAAGCATGGCTTTACGACGGTCACCAAAGCCAGGAGCTTTGACAGCAACGACGTTGAAGGTTCCACGAATCTTGTTCAATACAAGAGTTGGCAGAGCTTCGCCATCCACATCATCTGCAATAATCAAGAGTGGACGATTGCTTTGGAGGATGCTTTCTAGGAGTGGCAAGATTTCTTGGATATTGGAAATCTTCTTGTCTGTAATCAAGATGTATGGATTTTCAAGGTCAGCCACCATCTTTTCGCTATCTGTCACCATGTACTGTGAAAGGTAACCACGGTCAAACTGCATTCCTTCCACGACTTCAAGCTCTGTTTCCATACCACGCGACTCTTCGATGGTGATGACACCATCTTTGCCAACTTTTTCCATGGCTTCAGAGATGTATTCGCCGACTTTTTCAGAACGAGAAGATACAGCGGCAACCTGAGCAATGGCTTCTTTATTAGCAACTGGAATGGCATTGTTTTTCAAGGCTTCTACAGCTGCGGCAACCGCTGCTTCGATCCCACGACGGATACCGATTGGATTGGCACCTGCTGTGACGTTCTTGATTCCTTCACGTACGATAGCTTGAGTCAAAACAGTTGCAGTTGTCGTTCCGTCACCTGCGATATCGTTGGTCTTTGAAGCCACTTCTGATACCAATTTGGCACCCATATTTTCAAAATGGTCTTCCAACTCGATTTCTTTGGCAATAGTCACACCGTCATTGGTAATCAATGGTGAACCAAATGATTTTTCCAACACAACGTTACGACCTTTTGGTCCCAAGGTTACTTTAACAGTATCTGCAAGAATATCGACACCACGAACCATAGCTGAACGAGCATCAGATGAAAATTTAATTTCTTTTGACATACTTACTTTCTCCTTCTATTCTTCAATGATTGCCAAGATGTTGGCTTCGCCAACGATGATGTACGTTTCATCTCCATCTTTGACATCAATACCAGCGTGGGCTTCAACTAAGACACGGTCCCCAGCCTTAACGCTCGGAACAACCAAGTCACCATTCAAGGTACGAACACCTTGTCCAGTAGCTACAACTTGGGCTGTTTTGGGTTTTTCTTGGGCTGAGCCTGCAAGGACAAAGCCTCCAACAGTTTGTTCTTTTTCTTCGATTTTCAAGACCACACGGTCTCCTAATGGTTTCAACATCTGTTTTCCTCCATGATGAGATACATATTATTAGCACTCTTTATATCTGAGTGCTAATTTATAGTTCTATTGTATCACTTGGTCAGAAATAGTCAAGAAAAAAGTCTGACTTTCTCAAGATAAAAAAGCCTAAGATTGACTCAGGCTTTTCTATGCTTAAAATGGTAATTCTTCCTCTTCCAAAACCAAGTCCGCCAAATCCTGTCCTGCATTATTTTCACGCATGGCACGTTGGGCACGACTTTCCAAGAGTTGGAATCCTGTCACGAGAACTTCGGTCACGTAGTTCATCTGGCCATTTTTCTCAAATCGACGGGTACGAAGTTCTCCATCCACAGAGATAAGACTACCTTTAGTTGCGTAGCTTGCCAAGGTTTCAGCCATTTTTCCCCAAAGAACCAGATTGACAAAGTCAGCTTCGCGTTCGCCATTTTGGTCTTTGTAACGACGGTTCACAGCGATAGTTGCTCGCGCTACTGACTTGTCATTGTTGGTCTTGTGCAATTCTGGCGTAGACGTCAAACGCCCAATCATGATAACTTTATTATACATATTTTCTTCCTCCTACTTATCTATTCGTAGGAAATCAAAAAAGTTACAGAAATTTGTAACTTTTCGAGAAAATTTTTTATTTTTTATGAACCATAAAACCTGTCGCTTGTTGATTGGCCATAATGGTCATATCTGTAATCTGCACACGACGAGGCTGACTGGTCACATAGACCACTGTATCTGCAATATCCTGAGCTTGCAAGGCTTCTATTCCCTGATAGACCGCCTCAGCTCGCTCTTTGTCACCATGAAAACGTACTGTAGAAAAATCTGTTTCGACAATCCCCGGTTGAATAGTTGTCACCTTGATGTCCGTTGCGATCGTATCAATTCGAAGCCCATCTGAAAAAGTCTTGACAGCAGCCTTGGTGGCTGAGTAGACCGCTGCACCAGCGTAGGCGTAAATTCCTGCAGTTGACCCCATGTTGATGATATGTCCTTGATTGGCTTTTGCCATTGCTGGCAAGAAAGAACGAGTGACTGCCATCAAACCTTTGACATTGGTATCTAGCATAGTCAGCATATCCAGCTCTTCATAGTCTTGATAGGGAGCCAAGCCAAGAGCTAGTCCAGCGTTATTGACCAAGATATCAATCTGCCCTATCGTTTCCAAAATATCGGAGCAGACAGTCTTGACCATGGTCATATCCGTGACATCCAGTGGAAAGGTACAAACTGTTTGATTAGGAAAAGTTTCTGCAAACTCTGACTTGAGAGTCTCTAGTCTGTCTGTCCGTCGCCCTGTTAGAACGACATTCTCCCCCTGCTCTAGATAAGCACGCGCAATCGCTTCACCGATTCCTGAGGTCGCTCCCGTAATCACTACATTTTTTGCCATCTTATTTCCTTCTATCTGGTCTATCAAATGCTGACAATTTCCTAGGCAGTCCAGTGCTTGGCTGGGTCGAATGGTGTTCCGATAACTTGGTCTTCTGATAATTCAATAACCCCACGTTTTTGCGGAGCATTTGGCAAATGCAACTCACGAGGACTGCACATCATGCCAAAACTCTTTTCACCGCGAAGTTCGCCTGGGAAAATGAGATTTCCTTTTGGCATCATCGCTCCAGGAAGAGCTACAATGGTTTTCAAACCGACACGCGCATTAGGAGCACCTGCAACGATTTGCACAGTCTTATCACTTGCGACTGCTACTTGGCAGATATTGAGGTGGTCACTATCCGGATGAGCTACCATCTCGACAATTTCACCGACAACAAACTTAGGTTCTTTGTCATTGACAATTTCTTCCACAAAGCCTTCCGCCTGCAATTCTTGGTTCAAACGAGCGACTTGCTCATCTGATAAAAAGACTTGACCACGCTCTGCAATTTCAAACAAACTTGAAACTTCGAAAATATTCCACGCTACTGTTTCTCCATTTTCTTTGAGGAAAACACGAGCTACTTTGCCTTTGCGCTCCACGTCCAGTTTGGCATCTCCGCTATTTTTCACGATGACCATAAGGACATCGCCGACATGTTCTTTGTTATATGTAAAAATCATTGTTTCCTTTTTCTCCTATTTCAGTCCTGCTAAAAAGTCGTTAATTTCTTCCTTGCTTTTACGGTCACGATTGACAAAACGGCCGATTTCCTTGTCCTTTTCTAGTACAACAAGGCTAGGAATTCCGTAAACATCCCAGAGTTTAGCTAAATCCATATACTGGTCTCGGTCCACGCGAATAAAGGTGAATTCTGGATTGGTCTCCTCAATCTCTGGCAAGGATGGATAGATATAACGACAATCGCCACACCAGTCCGCCACAAAAAGGAAAACCTTCTTGCCATCTTTTTCTACTAAAGATGCCAATTCTTCTAAACTTGCTGGTTGTATCATAAGACTTCCTCCTCATAGACTAGGTCTTCATTTTCATAGACAAAGGTATAGTGACGGCCATCCTCGAAAATGACTCCTCCGACGAGTCGCTCTAGACTGCTTTCGTAGACTTGAACATAGAGAGTCGCAATCTCACCCATATCTGAGAAAAGTTCGCGCACAATAGCGGTCAACTCTTCTTGATTCTTCATAAGTTTGTGGTTATCTGCTGCTTTTTTGGCACCCAAAGCGAGGGCACTTAGACCAGCCACTGTCAAGCCAGTCATCCATAATTTCTTAGCTTTCATACCATTCATTGTAACACAAAAAGGGCTCTAGGACAAATGGGGAAGCAGTATATGAGCAAGGAAAATCACTTCCCTCGGTGAGGAAAGTGAACTTCTGATTCTTATCGACAAGCATCTGAGTTAGCAAGATTTTCCTGAATGGATTAAAAACCTCTGAGATTGTTCTCAAAGGTTCTGATTTTGCTAATTGCTGTTCTCAACTGCTGCAGTAACAAAGGCAGTGTAGAGTTCCTCTGGACGGTTTGGGCGGCTGGAAAGTTCAGGGTGATACTGACAAGCCACAAAGAATTTATTTTCAGGAATTTCCACAATTTCGACCAAACGATTGTCTGGAGAAACACCTGAGAAGACAAAACCTGCTGCCTCAAACTGCTCACGGAAGGCGTTGTTAAACTCATAACGGTGACGGTGACGGCGTTGCACCACTTCTTGATCATGATAAGCAGCTGCTGCCTTAGAGCCACGTTTCAACTTAGATGGATAAAGTCCCAAACGAAGGGTTCCCCCCATATCCTCAACATCAACCTTGTCACGCATGATATCAATGATAGGGTATTTTGTATCTGGTGCAAGCTCTGCAGAATTGGCACCTTCAAGCCCTAAAACGTGACGAGCAAACTCGATACAAGTCAACTGCATTCCCAAACAGACTCCCAACATTGGAACGTCATTCTCACGCGCATAGCGGATGGCTTGGATTTTTCCTTCTGTACCACGTTGACCAAAACCTCCTGGTACGATGATTCCGTCCGCATCCGACAAGAGCTCCGCCACATTCTCTGCTGTCACATCATTGGCATTGATCCAATTAATCTTCACTTCTGCGTCGTTGGCATACCCAGAGTGTTTCAAGGCTTCGACCACAGAGATGTAGGCATCTTGCAACTCCACATACTTACCAACGAGGGAAATCTTGACCTGTTTCTTGAGGTTCATGACCTTATCCACCATGGCTGACCACTCTGTCATATCCGCTGCTGGTGCATCTAATTTCAAGTGGTCACAAACAATTTGGTCCATACCTTGTGCCTGCAAATTCAATGGAATTTGGTAAAGATGTTCAACATCCAATGATTCGATGACAGCTTCTGGTGCTACGTCACAGAACTGAGCTAGTTTATTTTTAATTCCTTGACCAGCTGGTTTTTCTGTACGAATAACCAACATATTTGGCTGGATTCCCAATCCACGCAATTCTTTTACAGAGTGTTGAGTTGGTTTGGTCTTCATTTCACCAGCAGCCTTGAGGTAAGGAAGCAAGGTTGTATGGATGTACATAACATTATCCGCCCCCACATCTGCCTTCATCTGACGAAGGGCCTCTAAGAATGGCAAGGACTCGATATCTCCTACTGTTCCACCCACCTCTGTAATAATGACATCAGAATCAGTCGTTAGAGCGGCACGCTTGATTTTTTCTTTCAAAGCATCTGTGATATGAGGAATAACCTGAACAGTTGCCCCAAGGTATTCTCCACGGCGTTCCTTACGAAGAACTTCACTGTAAATTTTCCCAGTTGTCACGTTGGAATATTTGTTGAGATTGATATCGATGAAACGTTCATAGTGACCCAAGTCCAAATCGGTCTCAGCCCCATCATCTGTCACAAAGACTTCCCCGTGCTGATAAGGACTCATGGTTCCCGGATCGATATTGATATAAGGGTCAAACTTTTGAATCGTTACTTTGAGACCACGATTTTTCAAAAGACGGCCCAGACTTGCTGCCACAATCCCTTTCCCAATAGACGATACCACACCACCAGTTACAAAAATATATTTCGTAGACATAGAATCCTCTTTCTAAAATGCTCAAGGTCTTGTTAGCTACAAGGGGAGATAGAGAACAAGACCTTTATGGATAACGACTTTTCAAGAAAAACTTCCTGAAAAAACAAAAACAGCTCCCTAGTAACTAGGGAGCCCCGACCTCTAAAAGAGGTGCCCGAACAATATAATACCTCAAAGCAGAACATTTGTCAATCCGAATCGGTAAAACCTGAAAATAAGAAGATTGCTTTCAGAAAACCAACTAAAGATCTACAACCCAACGGAAGACTCACTTAACTACTCTACCCAAGCGACAAAAAAGGAGATCAGGCGATCTCCTTTTAAAGGCATTTTACTGTTCTTCACTCGTTTCAGCATCATCGTCAGAAAACTCGTCGTCTTCTTCGTTGAGATCCACGTCTTCACCCAAGTCATCAGGGGCGATTTCGTTGATTTCCGCATCGTAAGCTTCCACTTCATTTTTCTCATCATCTGGATTTTCATCATCATATGAAAGAGCTGGGTCTGCTTCGTATGCGTCTTCGTCTTCTGGATCATCTGCATTGTAGTCAATAGCATCTGAATCACCATCCATGAAGGCATTGACACGCTGCTTCTTAGCTTTTGGTGCTACTTCTTCGTCGTCACTTTCTTCAAGAGCGATGATTTCTTCATCGATTTCGTCCACACCATACCATGAACGAAGACCCCATTTGTTGTCTCCAAGTGAGATGAAGCTACCGTCAAAGTTCAACTCTGTGTAGAACAAAGGCAAGGCTTCGCGGACATCGCTGTTTGATGTTCCAAGGTAGTTTTGAATTTCATTTACAAGATCGCTAAAATGCATCTCATGATCGCGACCACGAAGTTCCAAGATAGCACGCGCTACCTCAATCATAGATAGTTCACTTTTTTCTTGCCCAGCAAATACTTCTAATTCCAAAGCGTTTCTCCTCATTTTTACTACTATCGTCAGAGCAGATAGACTCTGACCTCATTTTATCATGTACTCTTTATTGTACGATAATTTTGCGGAATAGTCAAAGGTTAAGAAAAAATAAAGGTGAAATATTTCAGCTAATTGAAAGACCTGTGTAACATGACCACAGATATATTGATTTATTTATAACTCAAGGCTACAACTCCAATACCAACCACAAACTGCAAGAGGATTCCTACAGAGATAAAGAATTATTTGTCGCATCAAATCAAGTAAAAAGATCATTTCAGGTCCTGCCAGTAACTTCGTTTTCTCTCCTTTATTTCATTTTCCCTAGAATAGTGAAAATTCCTTCTCTTGTTAATGAGTTTCATAAGAAAAAGGCTGGAGAATCCAACCTTCTCTATTTATTCAGCTAAGAGTACTTCTTTGATGGTTTGCTTTTGGAGTTTTCTGTTGGATAGATAAAAGAGGCTTTCATAAACCACAGCAAAACCGATCAAAGTCCAGAAGCAAACATTCCCATCAAAGTGATGCTCAATCTTTTCAGGAACCGTATCTTTGATCACACCAATCAAGATTTCCATGATAGCGTACTGATAAGCCGTCCCAAGAACAAATCCTAGATAGGCCCAGAAACGATAGGGAGATAGGATATGACCTTGGCATTCACGATCTGTGTAGCCAAAAGCCTTCATAAGAGCCAGGGTTTCGCGACTTTCTGAGACGACAATCCCCAATGACAAAAAGAGAATAGAGAAAGAAAGGATCAAGCCAATCATGATCATCATGGTTTGGATGATGTCATCTGTGTAGTCCCTTAGACCAAAGGACAATTGAACCATGGCCGCAAAACACATAGAGCCAAAGACTACAAAAAACAGGATCGATTTTCTCCCCCAAATCAGCGACGAAGACAACTCTTTTAGGAAGGATTTTTCTTTCCTAGGAGTACTTTTTTTCCTTTTGACCTTAATCGGTGTTGAGTATTTTTTCAATAGGCGAAGGGCCGGCGTTTGTAGTTGTCTTCTAGCATAGCCAATCGCAAGAACCATAAAGAAAGTTGTTGGCAGTATCACTAAAGCGATCAAGAGCTGCCAGTGAAAATGAATGGTGATTTCTGGCAGGATCCCCTTTTCATTCCGGAAGTCATAAAAATGCCCCATCATAAGAAAAGAAGCAAAATAGCCAAGAAGCGCTCCGGCACCAAAACTGAGCCCAAATGCCCAAAATCGTTTAGCCAACTGGCCATTGCTATAGCCCAAAGCCTTTAAAATTCCTAATTGTTCCTTGTGATCATCAACAAATTGTTTGATATAAAAGCACATGAGAAGGATCGAAGTCAAGGACAAGACAACCCCACTGACCATGGCCACCATCCAGGAAAGTGAAACCTGGGCATCATAATAGGCCGTAATCATCGGATTGGTTTTAGAAATCTCCAACTTCTCGATATCAAGATAAAAATTCAAGAAGAGATTGGCCACAAAGACCGCACAGGCTCCAATGATACTGACGACAACTAATTTTCGAATATCTTTTACTGAAAACATGGCTTACCATCCAATCTCATAAGCAGTCTGAGGCTGATCATTGGTCACAACTTCGGTAATCTTGCCACTATTGACGCGAATGATGGTTCTGGCCATATCCGCAATATTTTGGTTGTGTGTCACCATGATTAGGGTAAAGCCTAGCTTTTCCTTCAACTTCCAGATATAGTCGAGAATCTTGCGCCCCGTTTCTTCATCCAGAGCTCCCGTCGGCTCATCTAAGAAAAGAATCTCTGGCTTTTTGGCTAAGGCACGAGCAATGGAGACTCTCTGCTGTTCGCCGCCAGACAATTCACTCGGATACTTGTCCAGCTTATCGCCAAGTCCCAAATCCTCGATAATCTGCAAAAAATCATGATTGTCTGCCAGGTCAGCTCCCATCTTTACATTCTGTCTGACCGTAAGATTAGGCAATAAATAATACTGCTGGAAAATAAAGGCAATCTTCTCACGTCTAAAGGCCGTCAATTGAGCATCCGTGAGTTGTGATAAATCTTGCGCTTGAATGAGGATATGCCCCTCGTCTACCTTCTCTAATCCTGACAATACGTTTAAGAGAGTTGACTTGCCTGATCCAGAAGGACCGAGGATAACCACATCATCCTGGTCTTGAATCTGCAAATCAATCCCTTTTAAAACCTTGGTTTGGCCGTAACTTTTGTGCACATTTTCTAGTTGAATCATTTCTTTCCTACCATTTCTTTGATGAGAGATTGACAAACCTCTGTCAGTAATCCAATCACTTCTTCCATGCTGAATTGATAAATACCAGAAGCAACCATAGAGGCCATGCCGTGTGAGTAGATAAATAAATGCTGGTACAGGCGACTAGCCTCCTCTAACGTCAATGGATAGTCTGCTACAATCGATTCCAGAACCAATTGGTAACTATGATCCTTCATAGGAAGAAAATCTTGAAAGCGACGAATCGGATCTTTACTAGGATTTTGGAAAAGCAATTGAAAAAGTTGGGGCTCTTTTGAGGCGAACAGGATATAAGAAACTCCGACAGATCGAAATGGCTTCTCATCTTCTAAAGCCTTTCGTATATACTCCACTACGACCATCTCTGCAGCAACAATAACCTCTGCTTGTAACTCGGCCATATTGGCAAATTGCCCAAAAATCACTCTCGGTGTAGCTCCCAGTTGCTCCGCTAATGCTCGAGCCGTCAAACTCGCCATTCCCTCTTCTCTCACCAATTGTAAAGCTGTCCCAATGATAGTCTCTTTACTAAATTTAACCTTTGGTGGCATAAGACTCCTTTCACGCAACATTTGTTGCGCAACACTTGTTGCATAAAAATATACCATAAAAAAGAAAGACTTGTCAAGAAAAAACTGTAAAACACAAAACAAAAAGACAGAGGACGTTTTATTTCTTTGCTACCCAGCCGATAGCATAGCTAGGTGGATTTTCGGTATCAAGCCAGATGAATTCAATCCCGATTTCCTCATTTTTAAACTTGGTCAAGCCAATACCATTGATTTCTAGTTCGTTGAGTCGTTGTCCTGTCAAAACTTCTCGTTCCTTCAATTAGAAAAGTTAAGGTGAACTAATATAAATCTTCTAAGCTTCTATATTCTATGACTTCATTTTTTATGATGCTCTTTTTGAATTCAAAATGATTCAAAGGATTATCGATTAATACTAACTTTGTAATATCATCCAGGTTAGTAACCAAGGATAGAATAAAATCTGATTTAAACTCTTTAGCTTTCTCAAATTCTCTGGCAGTCAAACGAACGCGACCCTTAAGTTTTCGAATACCTTTAACTTCAGCAAGATAAGAATGTTCTTGAACATCTACTTGGAAATCATATCCATCACCATAAAGACGTGCATCAGTCAATAGTCCTTCTTGAAATTTTTCTTCTTTATCAAAATGGAGTATAATATAATTTTCTGCTTCCATTCCAGTTTCTTGTAGACGTTTGAATTTAGTTCAAACTATTGGCTTTTGAACGATGGTTATGCCTGTTTTCTCCCCTTCACTTGCAAGCAACATTTTAAGGATTTCTGCATAACTGTGAACATCTTCATTCCCAAACATCATGTCAATTAAATCTTTACGAAAACGGTAGACTTCAGCTTTTTGCCACCAGCCTTTTCTATTGTTATCAAAATAAGGGTCGAATAAATCCATTCTATTTTTAACTACCCCAGTTGTTTCTGCGATACCCAAAGAAACTATATAACGATAAAACTCAGATTTACTAGAGCATTGAAACTCTTTTATAAATAACTTATCAAATTTGGCAAGACCATAGCTAATTAAATTTAACAATTCATAATGAGGGTGTTTGGACATCACTTTCTCCATCAATAGATATTGATTTCATTATACAAAAAAACACGGCTCATCACCGTGTTTCTATGTTTATTTCACCAACTTCTTCATCTCATCAATACGCGCTACGGTCGCATCGTACTTGGCTTGGTAGTCGGCTTGTTTGTCGCGTTCTTTTTGGACGACTTCTGGTTTGGCATTGGCTACGAAGCGTTCGTTAGAGAGCTTCTTGCCGACCATATCCAGTTCTTTTTGCCATTTAGCCAGTTCTTTGTCGAGACGAGCCAGTTCTTCTTCGACATTGAGGAGGTCTGCCAGTGGCAGGTAGATTTCTGCTCCTGTGATGACGCTTGACATAGCCAGTTCAGGTGCAGGGATGTTTGAAGCGATTTCCAAGTGTTCTGGATTTGTGAAACGTTTGATATAGTTGACATTGCTGTTAAAGAAGGCTTCCAAGTCGCTGTCGCTTGTCTTAACAAGGATGGTGATTGGCTTGCTTGGTGCTACGTTTACTTCCGCACGCGCATTCCGAACAGCACGGATCAAGTCTTTGAGGCTTTCCACACCAGTGTGAGCCGCAAGGTCTTCAAAGGCTGGGTTGACAGTTGGGTATTCTGCTGTAACGATAGAGCCTTCTGAGATTTGCCCAAAGATTTCCTCGGTCACGAATGGCATGATTGGGTGGAGGAGACGAAGGATCTTGTCCAAAGTATAAAGGAGAACAGAACGTGTGATGACTTTTTCTTCTTCGTTATCGCTATAAAGGACTTCCTTGGTCAATTCAACGTACCAGTCCGCAAACTCATCCCAGATGAAGTTGTAGAGGATGTGGCCAGCAACACCAAATTCAAACTTGTCAAAGTTTTCAGTGACTTTACCGATAGTTTCATTGAGGTTGTGAAGAATCCAACGGTCAGTGACATTTCCAGCTTCCTTGTTAACCACTTTTTCGACATTGGCCGTTGCTTGCTCGAGGGTCAAGCCTTCATTGTTCATGAGGATGTAGCGAGAGATGTTCCAGATCTTGTTAATGAAGTTCCATGAAGCATCCATTTTCTCGTAAGAGAAGCGGACGTCTTGTCCTGGTGCAGAACCGTTTGATAGGAACCAACGCAGGCTATCTGTTCCGTACTTATCAATAACATCCATTGGATCAATCCCGTTACCGAGAGACTTAGACATCTTGCGTCCTTGCTCGTCACGAATGAGACCGTGAATCAAGGCATTTTTGAATGGCGACTTGCCAGTAAATTCCAACCCTTGGAAAATCATCCGAGATACCCAGAATGGGATAATATCATAACCAGTCACCAAGGTTGATGTTGGATAATAACGTTTAAAGTCTTCTGAGTCGACATCCGGCCAGCCCATAGTTGAGAAAGGCCAAAGGGCAGAGCTGAACCAAGTATCCAAGACGTCTTCGTCCTGAGTCCATCCGTCGCCTTCTGGAGCTTCTTCGCCGACGTACATTTCACCTTCAGCATTGTACCAAGCAGGGATTTGGTGACCCCACCAGAGCTGACGAGAAATTACCCAGTCGTGGACATTTTCCATCCATTGGAGGAAGGTATCGTTGAAACGAGGTGGATAGAATTCTACCTTGTCCTCTGTGTCTTGGTTGGCAATGGCATTTTTAGCCAATTGGTCCATCTTGACGAACCACTGAGTTGACAAGCGTGGTTCAACTACTACACCTGTACGCTCTGAGTGACCAACACTGTGTACACGTTTTTCGATTTTAACAAGGGCACCGATTTCCTCCAACTTGGCAACGACTGCCTTACGAGCTTCAAAACGGTCCATACCCGCAAATTCAAAGGCAAGCTCATTCATAGTACCGTCGTCGTTCATAACGTTAACTTGTGGCAAGTTGTGGCGTTGACCAACTAAGAAGTCGTTTGGATCGTGGGCTGGTGTGATTTTCACGACACCAGTACCAAACTCAGGATCTGCGTGTTCGTCCCCAACGATTGGGATGAGTTTGTTAGCGATTGGAAGGATGACGTTTTGACCAATTAGGTCCTTGTAGCGTGGATCTTCTGGATTGACCGCAACAGCAACGTCCCCAAACATGGTCTCAGGACGAGTTGTCGCAACTTCAAGGGCGCGTGAGCCATCTTCCAGCATGTAGTTCATGTGGTAGAAAGCACCTTCGACATCCTTATGGATAACCTCGATATCAGACAGTGCTGTGCGAGCTGCTGGGTCCCAGTTGATGATAAACTCACCACGGTAGATCCAGCCTTTCTTGTAAAGTTCGACAAAAACCTTGCGGACGGCTTTTGACAAGCCTTCGTCAAGAGTGAACCGTTCGCGAGAGTAGTCTACAGAGAGTCCCATCTTGCCCCATTGTTCCTTGATGGTCGTCGCATACTCGTCTTTCCATTCCCAGACTTTCTCGAGGAATTTCTCACGACCGAGGTCATAACGGCTAATGCCCTCTCCACGCAAGCGCTCCTCAACCTTAGCTTGAGTTGCGATACCCGCGTGGTCCATTCCTGGTAGCCAAAGCGTGTCAAAGCCTTGCATCCGTTTTTGACGAATGATGATATCCTGCAAAGTTGTATCCCAAGCGTGACCAAGGTGGAGTTTACCAGTTACGTTTGGTGGTGGAATAACGATGGAATAAGGCTTAGCCTTTTGATCGCCTGAAGGCTTGAAAACATCCGCATCAAGCCATTTTTGGTAACGACCAGCCTCAACCTCGGCTGGATTGTATTTAGGTGAAAGTTCTTTAGACATGTGTTTGTCCTTTCTCTATTGTTTTCATTTTATCTTGAATCCGCTTGGCAACTTCGGCTGCAGACAGATTCGTATTATTTATTTTAAGGTAGTGGTGCAGCTCATTCGGTTGGTTTTGAGAATTTAATTGAAGGATTTCAGTGGTCTCTAAAATTTCTCTTTCAGATATCTCAATATGTCTTTTTAATGGTTTATTCTTTAATCGATTCTCCGTTCGATTTCGATGTAAGCGCTCCTCAAGACTCGTTTCCAACTCCACAAAAAGAATCTCTTGATGATAATCATCCAACAAATTCTGAATTTGCTTCAAATAAATCAGCTGGTAATCATTTGAAAAATCAATTACGTCTGTTAAAATTATCGACCTATGATTCCGAGCGCTTGTTTCAAGAAACGAAAAGGTAATCCCTCGAACAAACTCCCACATTTCCTCTGTAAAGTCCTGATAGATTTCTAGTGCAAAATCGATAGCTTTATGGTTATAAAAGAGGGTAGCATCTGTCAGTCGAGATAACTCTTGACCAATCGTCATTTTCCCAGAAGCCGGAGCCCCAATGATGAAAATGTGCATCAAACCACCTCCCACTCACTCCTCAGCAAGCCATACCTCAAATCATCACAGCGATTGTCCTGAGCATCTTTGCGGTCTCTTATGCGAGCTTCAAGGGTAAAACCAAGCTTCTCTGCGACTCGTTGACTTTGGATATTGTAGCCAAAGCAAGTCAGTTCAATCTTATGCAGATTCAATTCTTTAAAAGCTAGGTCAATCAAGGCACACGCTGCTTCTGGAACATAACCTAGACCCCAATGGTCTGGATGTAAGATATAGCCAATCTCCAAGACATCATCCTCGTGACGACGAGGGAAATCAACAGAGCCGATGACCTTATCGGTTCCTTTAACGACAATCCCATAACCTGCTGGGAGATTTTCCTTTTGATTGCGCTCAGGAAGGATATGCTCTAGATAATAAATCTCATCTTCCAAGGTCTTGACGGGCGGAAAGCCTGCTGGATAGGAAACTTCTGACCTACTGGCATAGTCAAAGATATCCACAACATCAGTCACGGTACGGACTCGTAAGACTAGCCGCTCGGTCTCTATTCGTTCTGGCAACTCTGCTCTTATCATCCTTCTACCTCGCTTTCTACAAAAAATCGCCCCTGTCATTAATCTGACAGGGACGAATGTGTTTATCCGCGGTACCACCCAATTTCGGGCAGAGACGCCCGCAACTCTCGTCTTTATAATAAAAAGACAATATTATTTCAATTTTTCATCCATCAGCAACAAGTTTTGACACATTTGTGGACTTCTCAGCACCGCCACTTTCTGTAAAATGCGGAATTCAAAACACCTCTAATGGCTTTATTGTAACAAGTTTTTCTCGGAAATGCAAGGGGCAAGAAAGATTACTTGAACTTGATGCCGTTTTCTTTTAATTTCTTGATCGTAGCTGGGCCGATTCCTTTCAAGGCAAGGAGTTCTTTTTCAGTCCAGTTTTTGAAGTCAGAAGCTGACTTGATGCCTTCATCATAGAAAGTCTTAGCGCGATCTACTGAGAGGCCACCCAAAGTAGCTGCGAAATCTTCTACAGAATTGGCTACTTTTTGAGCTTGTTCCTTGGTCGCTTCTACTGCTTGTTCCATTTTTTTAGAGACAACTTTTCCCGCTTGGCTAGCAGATTTTTCTGCGTGTTTCACGACTTTCTTGGTCTCTTCGACAACCTTGGTCACCGTATTTGAAAAGGCACCTGAACGACGAAGGCTGTTTCGCAATTGTTTTTTACGTTGGAGTTTCTTTGACATGATAAAATCCTTTCAATAAAAAATCCCTGCTCTGACAAGGATTTAATAAAAATATTTTATCAAGATTTTAGCAAAAAATCAAGAAAGTATCTGAATTTTAATAGTTTCGCTCACCAAATAATCCTTCTGGCAAATCATGAAATCCCTTGCCCGCCTTGAAATTTTCAAATTTACCCAGCAAGAACTGATAAGCATCCAAACGGCTTTCGTAGCGAATCATGGCATCTTTGGCACGTTCGTCTTGGTCTTCTTCGTAGACTTTTTGACTTTCCTTGTGCGCCATGTCGTTGATCATAATCTGGGTATTCACCCAGGCCTCAAATTCCTTCATAAATTCTTGTTCGTAACTCATTGCTTCTCCTTATTCTAATCCACGGAAATAGTCCGTATCAATCTCACGGTAGGGCTGGATATCCTGAACATACTCCAACACTCCTTGAAATTCTCCGTTTTCATCGTGTACTGCAGCGTAGGTGATGTGGACAAACTTGCCTCGCGACTCAGACTTGAACCACATTTCATACTTGTCCTTGACCCCTTCACGAAGACCTTGCATGATAGCTTTGACTTTCTCCAAATATTTTGGAGGATGACATAACTCGACATTTCGCCCGACTTGGGACGGTATCCGTTTGAAAATCATCTCATCAGCTGGCGTATTGTCATTGTAATACTGGAAAATATCGTCCTTATTAACAAAGGTAATTTCCATAGGGAGGTGATTGAGGATGAGATTGGCCTGCTCGACGGAGAGATAGCCATTCCCAAAAGCCTGTTGACTATGACGGTCCAGCACTGCTTCCTTTTCCTTAGGGGTAAAGGTAATGGTGAACTGTCCTTCTGGTGTATTGATAACTTGCTGAACTTGACCCTCTGCCGTGTCTAGCTGCACGGGCTCCTCTGCACTCTTTTCCTCAACAAAGCTCTGACGTTCTGGAACCCATTTCTCAGACGGACGGACGATGGCATAGCCGTAAGCATCGCTCTCCTCCGCAATCTGAATCCAATCATCCTGGGTGAAAGACTCAAGGAGAATCATGAGGAGGATGGACTCTTCCTTGAAAATCATGCTCTCAAACTCTGTCGCAAAAGCTTCAAAATCTTCTTTTACACTGCTAATCGACACTTCTGGTAGTGACTTGGCTGTCGTTAAAGCTGTTTGAAAGAGTTCCCTGATCTGGTCATCCACTCCCCACATAACTTTTGGAGGTGAATCGTGTCCATAGCGCTCCATGATGGGGAAAAAGAGCTCTTCCTTGCGCTGGTAGTGAATGTCAAATTGCCCTAAAAGCCCCATTTGACGGACCAAACCCTTGCGCATCTCTGCCAGCATTTCCTCGTCTCCCATAGACTCATAGGTATCTAACAGTCTCCGAATGCGAATCAAGGCAGCACGGAGAGCCAGATTTTCATCCTTGAAGATGCGAACGGGATGACCAGGATGCTCGGTATCCTCTACCTCCACACCCTTAACAGCATTTTTAAAAAGATTGGCATGGACATCACAGAGCTCCATGACATCTTCAAAGGTGACTCCTGAATCTGAGTTCATCAGCTCGTGCTCCATGAGGGAAATCTCGATGGCTGACACACCTGTAAAGGTCGCATCAAAACGCTCCTGAACTGACTCAGGAGAGGCGCCATTGTGCAATTCTAACAAAATATCCCGTAGGATATGAATCCGTTCATCTGCCATTAGTCTAATCCAATCACTTCGTAACCATTCGCTTCCAGTGTGCGGACAATCTTGTCCATAGGAGTTCCTTCAAGCTTAGAACCCTGTTTGAGCGATACCTTGCGACCGACTGTATTGCGCATTAAGGGATTAGCAAGTGGTTTAAAACCGAGCTCTACTAGGATTTCCAAGACTTCTGGATGCTTGTCCACCACTTCTGCAACGGGAATTGACACATCGATGATATTATCCATGACGACCTCCATGTATGTTCTAATACTCAATGAAAATCAAAGAGCAAACTAGGAAGCTAGCCGCAGGCTGTACTTAAGTACGGCAAGGTGAAGCTGACGTGGTTTGAATTTGATTTTCGAAGAGTATAAAATGATTTTACTGCTTATATTATACCATATGGGAAGAGATTAAAAAACTAGCAGCGGAGTTCCTGCTAGTTTCTTTCATTCATTTCAAGTTATTCCTTATCATCTGGTTTTGCGAGCCACTGGGCTACATCCATCAACTTGTCAGCAAGCAGTACTTTCCCGAAACCTACTAGAGCATTGTCGTCTTTTTTCATGTTCTTCAGGACTTTGACGCTTTGCATCACGAAAAAGTAATTCCCGTAAGTCTTTGCTAGAATTTTAATGAATCCCATATTACTCTCCTTCGATGATTTCGACCTCTTTTCGGATAATATCAACATCTTTTTGATATTGCACTTCATTGTAGTTGACTAGCTTGGACAATTCCTGTTGCAATCTTTCCCCCATCGGTTTCATGGTCGCAAAGGTTAAGCCACCAGAAATGACTCCGCCTAGGATAGGAATCACTTTTCCCATTCCTTTGGCTAAGCCTCCTTTTGTAAGATTAACACCAAAAATTTTCAAAATTTTCTCTAAAATAGGATACCAGAGCGTCTTTGTCAAAGCTTTCTTATTCACTACTTTTATGACTTGCTTGGCTACTGTCACACCGCCTGATCGAAGCAGAGCACCTGCACCATTTACTCCCAGCATCACTCCGAGATATAGTAGGAGTGTGTTTTTAGCTTCCTCGCTCAACTCATTGCGCGATGCCCATAGATCATCAAATCCGTAAATATACCCTAGTTCCTGAGCTAGTTTTAATGAGAAAGCGTAAAACTGGGCTACATCTGTTGGAATGGTGATCGCCATGATAATACCTCCAGGTAGACCAGCCAAAACCGATGTTCCACTAGCCAGCAAGACATTGTCCTTAATACAGGCCTTTGCCACTCGATCTAAGCTTTCCTGAGGCAACAAAGAGGTCGGCCCTTGTTCAATCAAAGTTGGAAGATCCTTACGATCTAATTCCTTGGAAAACTTTTCTACTAAAAATTTCTCTCGATCAACTTTGACAACAGGAAGTTTCACCACTTGTTGCAGTACTTGCATAGCTATATCTTGTTTAGCCATATGTCTCTCCGTTTTTCATTTATATCAAGCTTTATCATATCATACTATTTGAAATTTACAAATTTTTTAAACTGCATTTTACAAGTGCAACATATTGATGATTAGCAAATAGACTACTCTGACAAGAAAAAAGAGGGTCATCCCCTCTTTTTTATACTCAATGAAAATCAAAGAGCAAACTAGGAAGCTAGCCGCAGGCTGTACTTGAGTACGGCAAGGCGACGCTGACATGGTTTGAATTTGATTTTCGAAGAGTATTAGTTCTTATCCAGATTGCGTAGCATTTCGTCAATCTTGTTTCCATATTCGATAGATTCGTCTTTGACGAAAGTCAAATCTGGGATTTTGTACAATTTCAAATTGCGACCAAGTTCACGTTTGATGGTACCAGTTGCTTTTTCAAGCCCGATTTGAGCTTTTTGGTTATCCGAAGCAAGGTTACTCAAAATGGTGTAGTAAACCTTGGCAACGGACAAGTCACCTAGCATCTGAACATCTGTGATGGTCACACCTTGGACTCGCGGATCACGGACTTTCTTTTGCAAAATCTCATTGACTTCACGCTTGATTTCCATGCCCACACGGTCCGTACGGAAATGATTTGCCATGATATTCCTTTCTCTACTTTGAACCAAAAGCTAGGCCAGCAGACCTAGCTTTTTTTAAATTTATTGATTTTCAGTTCAAATTGAAACGAAGTTCAATTTGAACTCATCCGCTTCTTTCGCTGTGGTGAAAGTGATGGGACTATTTTATCAGTCCCATCACAGGGGATTTTTGAGACTCTAGGCTCAAAAATAAGCAATGAAACCATCGGTTTGCTTGCGTCCCTCACCACCTAAGAAAGGAGCAAAAATCTTATCGCTTGATTTCTTCCATGATATAGGTCTCAATCACATCATCCATCTTGATATCATTGTAGCCATCAATCATCAATCCACCTTCACGACCGTTTGTAACTTCTTTCACGTCGTCTTTGTAGTGTTTCAAGCTTGCGAGTTCGCCGTCATAGATAACGACACCGTCACGGATAACACGAACTTTAGAGTCACGAGTAACCTTACCGCTAGTAACCATAAATCCACCAATGGTTCCCACTTTAGATACCTTGAAGGTTTCACGGATAACTGCTTCACCGATAACTTTTTCTTCAAATTCTGGGTCAAGCATCCCTTTCATGGCTTCTTCCATCTCTTCTATAACTTTGTAGATAATACTGTGGAGACGGATTTCTACTTCATCAGCTTCGGCTTGTTGACGAGCTTGTGGTGTAGGGCGTACGTTGAAACCAACGATAAAGGCATTTGAAGCTTCCGCAAGGGTCACGTCAGATTCATTGATAGCACCGACTGCCGAGTGAACGATAGTAACTTTCACACCTTCCACATCAATTTTTTGAAGTGAGGCAGAAAGGGCTTCAACAGAACCTTGTACATCGGCCTTGATGATAACGTTAACTGACTTAAGCTCACCAGCTTTAAGTGTATCAAAGAGGTTTTCAAGGCTGACACGTTGGGTAGCTTGACGTTGTTTCATGAGGGCACGTTTTGCACGCTCTTCACCGGCTGCACGCGCAGATTTTTCATCTTCGTAAACGGCAAAATGGTCACCCGCCATTGGCGCTTCGTTCAAACCTGTGATATAAACTGGCGTTGATGGTCCAGCAACCTTGACACGACGACCAAGATCATTGGTCATAGCACGGACACGTCCGAAAGTATTTCCGACAACGATAGGGTCTTGTACGTTCAAAGTACCTTGTTGAACAAGAAGGGTTGCGACCGCACCTTTTCCTTTATCCAAACGAGCCTCGATAACAGTACCAATCGCACGAACAGTTGGGTCAGCCTTAAGTTCTTGGAGTTCAGCCACAAGAAGGACTGTTTCCAACAACTCATCAATGTTTTGGTTAAACTTAGCTGAGATTTCGACAAATTCAGAATCTCCACCCCAAGTTGTTGACATGATACCATGCTCTGCCAATTCACCGATAACACGTTCTGGGTTGGCACCTGGTTTATCAATCTTGTTGATAGCTACGATGATTGGAACGTTAGCCGCTTTTGAGTGGTTGATGGCTTCGATAGTCTGAGGCATAACCCCGTCGTCGGCCGCTACAACCAAGATAGTAATATCGGTAACAGATGCACCACGTGCACGCATAGATGTAAAGGCCGCGTGACCTGGGGTATCAAGGAAGGTTATCTTCTTGCCATTTTCCACGATTTGGTAGGCACCGATATGCTGAGTGATACCACCTGCTTCACCTGTCGCAACACGAGAGTTACGAAGGGTATCCAAGAGGGTTGTTTTACCATGGTCAACGTGTCCCATGATGGTTACAACTGGTGGACGCTCAACCAATTCATCTTCGTTAAGATAGCCATCTTCGACAAAGAAACGTTCGATGTCGGCATTATCCACTTCAACCTTTTGTTTGGCTTCAATACCATAATCCACCATGAGGAGTTCAATGGTTTCCCCATCCAAGGATTGGTTTTGTGTAGCCATGACACCCATCATAAAGAGTTTCTTAACGATTTCAGCTGGTTCACGTTTGATACGTTTTGCGATTTCCGCAACAGTCATACCATCTGTATACTCAAATTCTGTTGGCAATTCGTGGAACTTACGCTCTGTAACAGGTTTTGGAGTCTGGTTACGGTTGTTTTGCTTATTCCCTTTTTTATTTTTCTTGTTGTTATTCCAGTTACTATTTCTTTGATTTCTCACTTGATTCTGACTACTTCGATTCTTTTGTTGTTTTCTAGGACCATCTTCTTCGTGATCATAATCGTCACGTTCTTTGTCTGGTCGAGCTTGTTTTTTACGACGTGTATCCACTGGCGCTTCTTTCGCTACAGGAGCTACTGTTACGGCTGGCTGCGTTTGTTCAGCTAGCTTAGCAGCTTCTTCAAAGATTTCCTCTGGCTCCTTGCGTTTGTTAGCTTGAGCCAAGGCTTCTTTGGCAGCTTGCGATTGTTTGAAGCGCTCCTCGCTTGAGCGTGCGTACTCTGCATTTTGCTCTGCTTTTAGGGCTGCTGCACGGGCTTTAAAGTCAACACGTGGTCCAGCTTGTTTTGGCTGGAAGTCTTGTTGCTGACGGCGATCATTGCCACGATTCCCTTGACCTTGTGGTTTTTTCCCTTGGTCGTTGAATCGGCGATTGTCGCGGTTTCCTTGACCAGGTTTGCCACCATTACGGCTGTCATTTTTCTGACGGTTGCCGTTTTGTTGTTGGTCACGGTTGTTGCCCTTGTTTTGTTTGCGTCGCTCTGCCTGCTCTTTGGCACGCGCCTCACGCTCCGCTTTGAAGTTTCGACTTTGTGGTCTTGCGGCCACTACTTTTTCTTCCTTAGGAGCTGCAGGTGCAGCTGGTTTACTTTCTTCCTTAGCGGCTACTGGTTTAGCTGATGCAGGCTTTTCCGCTTTCTTTTCTACACTTGCTTTTGGTGTCGCAGGTTTTGCTTCTGCTTTAGGAGCAGGTGCAGATTTAAAGCTAGCTGCGATTTGCTCAGCAGCAGCAGCTTCCACGCTCGATGAGTGGCTTTTCACATCCAAGCCCAACTCTTTGGCACGCGCTACAACTTCTTTACTTTCTTTTCCAAGTTCTTTTGCGATTTCGTACAATCTTTTCTTAGACAAATCATGTCCTCCTCTTCTATTCCATAAGAGACCTCATTTTCTTTGTAAATCCAGCATCTGTCACAGCCAAAACCTTTCTCGATTTTCCGACTGCTATGCTTAATTCCAGTGTTGAAAACACGGTTATAACTTCTACTTGATAATAGTCACTTTTATCTTGAATTTTCTTGGTCAGATTGGGACCAGCATCATGGGCTAGAAAGACTAGCTTGGCTTTCTGATCTTGGATGGACTTGACCACCAATTCCTCACCTGATATGATCCGGCCTGCTCGTTGAGCAAGTCCCAAGAGATTGCTTATCTTTTGCTTATTCAAGTCCTAACTCTCTTCTTTTCACTTTGTGATCCACATAAGCGATCAACTCATCATAAAAGCTTTCTTCCACTTCCATGTTAAAGCTGCGGTTAAAGACTTTTTTCTTTTTGGCCTCTAGGGCTTCTGCATTGTCTAGCTTGATATAAGCGCCGCGACCATTGGCCTTGCCTGTCGGATCGATAAAGACTTGCCCTTCTTTGTTCTTGACAATGCGGAGCAAATCACGCTTATCAATCACTTCGTTGGATACAACAGACTTGCGCAAAGGGATTTTTCTTGTTTTCATCTTTCCCTCCTCTAGCAGCTTTTATTCTTCGATCAATTCGTCCGCAGCTGCGTAATCCACTTGACCTGCTTCTTCCATAGCTTCAAACTCACTTGCAGACTTGATATCGATACGGTAACCCGTCAAATGAGCTGCCAAGCGAACGTTTTGTCCACGACGACCGATAGCAAGAGATAGCTTGTTATCAGGTACAACGACCAAGGCACGTTTGCTGTCATTTTCATCAAAGATAACTTGGTCAACCTCAGCAGGAGCGATAGCATTGTAGATAAATTCAGCTGGATCTGCTACCCACTCGATAACGTCGATGTTTTCTTCGACAGGAATCATGCGGTCGCTCTTAGCATCGTAACGAGCTGGGTGGAATTTGCTGGTGATTTTCTTGATATTGGCACCACCTCGTCCAACGATTGTCCCGATGGCGTCCACGTTTGGATTGTGGCTACGAACGGCAACTTTAGTACGGTCACCAGCTTCGCGGGCTACGCTCATGATTTCAACAGTTCCGTCATAAACTTCTGGAATTTCTTGCTCCATCAAACGCTTAATCATCTCTGGGTGGCTACGACTGACAAAGACGTTCACACCACGAGGATTGTCTTCAACCTTGTAAACATAAACTTCGATACGATCATGAGAAGCAAAAACTTCTCCAGGAATTTGGTCTTGTTTTGACAATTGGGCTTCGATGCTGCCAAGGTTGACGTAAATAAAGCGGTTGTCAAAGCGTTCTACTGTACCAGACATGATTTCTTGCTCATGTTCTTTGTAAGTATTATAAGTGATGGCACGTGTTTGCTTGCGCATTTTTTCCATGATGGTTTGTTTAGCAGATTGGGCTGCTACACGACCGAACTCAGCTGGTGCTTCCTCGAACTTAATTTTGTCACCAAGCTCATAGGCTGAATTAATGGCAAGGGCATCTTTCAAGCTGATTTCCAAACGGCTATCAAACACTTCATCAACAACTTCACGAACAGTATAGACAGTAAAGTCACCTGTTTTTTCGTTGAAGTCGATGGCTACGCTGTCTGATTGACCATAGCGTCTGCGATAAGCGGAACGAAGTGACTCTACAACTGCGTCGATGATGTCTTCTTTTTTGATTCCCTTGTCTTCTTCCAAAATGCGGAAGGCCTCTAGCATTTCTTTACTCATGTTCTTTTTACTTTTGAATCCTCAAAAGCTATCCTTTCTTTTCTATAGTTTTACTGCTAAACGTGCTTTTGATACTAAACTGTATGGAATTTGAACGGTTTTCTTACGTGTCTTGTCCATGTACTCCATAGTCAACTCATCCTCTTCAAAGGATACCAAAGTTCCTTCAAAGACTTTTTGTTTATCAATGGCTTGGTAGAGCCCGACATGGATGTATTTCCCAACAGCTCCAGCGACAGCATCCTTGGTTTTCAAAGGACGTTCCAAGCCTGGACTGGTGATTTCTAGGAAATATTGTTCTGGGAAGGGATCGGGCTTGATGGTGTCTAGGACAGGACTGATAATTTCTGTCAGGTCTGCCGTGTCGTTCAAGGTAATTCCTTCAGGTTTATCTACAAAAATACTGAGAATCATGTCACTGCCAATCTTTCCATACTCGATATCCACGAGTTCAAAAGGTGCTTGGATGACAGGTTCTACAACTTCTCTGACTAATTCTACGATTGTTGCGATTGCGTCCACCTCCTCATAAGCAAGAGGCGAAGATATCTCCCCGCCTCTCTTTCTTATATTCTTACTATCAGTATAGCACGTTTGTCAATTTATGTAAAGTATAAGCACTCAAACAGCTGGTTTTCAAGCTATTTCTTAAAATTCTGCTTCAACTCGGTAGATCACTTGACCCTTGTTGGAGAATTTTTGCTCATATTCCGTCATGACATTACCTTCAAAATCACTGGTATGTAAGTCCAACCAAACCCCGTTCAGTTTCATCCCATACTGAGAAAAACTCACCAAGCTGTACTCAAACAAGCCACGATTGTCTGTCTTGAAATGGATTTCCCCATTCTCAGGCAAGATGCGCTTGAAGGTATCCAAGAAACTCTTGTAAGTCAAACGACGTTTTTCATGGCGTTTTTTTGGCCAGGGATCAGAAAAGTTTAGGTAGAGACGATCAATTTCACCGTCTTCAAAGTAGTCTGTCAAATCTGAACCATCTACCCACAGCAATTTGATATTGGGCACTCCAACTTCAAGCACCTTGTCCAAGGCATAACTCAATACCGACTTTTGGATATCAATCCCGATATAGTTGATGTCAGGGTTTTGCTTGGCCATTCCTGATACGAAGGCTCCTTTCCCACTCCCAACCTCAACATGAATCGGATGATCATTTCCAAACAAGTCTCGCCATTTCCCCTTGGCTTCCAAGGGATTGAGGACCACATACTGGGGATTAGCCTCTAGTAACTCTGTCGCCCCTTTACGATTTCTAACTCTCATCTCTTCTTTCCATACTTGTCACGGAAGACACGCAAGGCATAAATCTCCCGGTTTACATTGTCTAAATCTTGATTTTCACAGTATTTGGCAATCTGGTTCAAGTAAGAATACTGACCATACCAATACAATTTATCTAACACTGTCTGATTGTACTTATAGCCGTAGTCTCTCAACCATTGACGCCACTGATGATCTGGAATGTAGTGGCATAGCAAATGCGCCACATCAAACATACGATCCGTCAGGCGAACCGAATCCCAATCCACTAGATAAACGAGTCCACTCTCTGTCTCAATCCAATTACTATGGCGAAGGTCTCCATGCACAATCGTTGCATGATCTTCCCTAAAGCCTGGAACCGTCTTACCTAGTTCAGCAATCACACTATTCAAATAGTGATTCTGCTTCAAGATTTCTGGAACTCCTTGCTGCCAAGAACGTAGCAAATCAACTGGTGTTTCCATGGTATATCCCAAACGGCTCAACTGCTTCATCAAAGGACGAGAGCGGTGAAGGCGGTTCAAGATATTGATAATCTGCTTGCGATTCATATCGTAAGGGGTCAAGATTTTGCCCGTCAGCCATTCCTGAGCACACATATCACGGCCATCTGGCAAACGACGAGTCCACAGTAATTGAGGAGCGATTTGTTCTCTGGCTAGGCCAGGTAGGATTGGAGAGGTGTTCATTTTTACAAAGACGCGCTTCCCATCAGGGTAGCTTCCCATATAAGCTTTGCCGCTCTTCCCAGGGATAGGGGTCAGCGTTAGCTCATTATCACCCAAGTCCATTTCTTTCCTCCGTATAAAGTTTCCTTACTATTCTACTAGTTTTTGGTCTATTCGTCAACCGCTCCACACCTGATTCTCAAAGAAAAGCATCTCAATTGGCTCAGGCTATCATTATAGCTTAAAAAAGGCAAGCACCGTCTTCTGCTTACCTTTTCATGATTTTTAGAAATAAGTTAAAAATGGCAAACTGTTGTAAGACATGTGGACTAGAGTAGAAACCCACAAATTTTGGCTCTTTTTATAAACAAAGCCCAGCAACAAGCCCCCAAGTAGATAATAGAAAAACGAAGGCACATCGTAAGGTTCATGCATGAAAGAAAAGAGAGAGGAAGTCAGTACAAGCCCTAACCAAGAATTTTCAAATATAGCCCCCTGAAGAAGTCCTCTGAACATGAGTTCCTCCTGGATTGGTCCCAAAACTGTAACACTTACGATAAAGGAAAGCGAAAGTCCTTTACTCGTTTCCTCAAGGTGTTGAGCCGAGGCACCAGAAACAACTGAGAAAAAAGCATGATAGCCTATATTTACCAGCACCGTAAGAAGAAAGATTCCAATGAACAGCAAGAGTTGTTTCTTGCTTAAAATCCCAAAAGAAATCATATCGAACCATTTCGCATAGACAAAACTAAGGAAAAGCAAGAGACTCTTTATAATAATGAATGTGTACTGGTGTTGAAAATAATCTCCTTGATTGACGGAATAACCCGCTGTACCAACGATTGCAAAGACTAAAAATCCCAAAAACAAGGCGTGGCACTTATTGAAAATGGCCATAAAGCTATCCTCCTCAACAAACAAACTTCCCTACAAGTCATCCTTGAGCTCTAGTCTTTCCAAAACAAACCATTTTAGTAACCAAAATCCGACCACATAACCAACCCCTAATAATATAGCCATTAAAGCTAACATGGGATTTAGGAAATAAAAGATCACAACAGATATAAAGGTTAGCACAAAAACATTAAAGGCAATGGTGTCAGCAGCCAAGACTAGAATATAAGGTGTCAACCAGTCTAAAGTTTTTGAATCTAGAAAAAATAAGTGTTTATACATGATGAACTCCTCTATTGCTGAAAAGTAAACCTTTTGGTTTTTTCACCCCAAGACCCTATGTAGAAAAGTGAGCAAAAATGGTAAGTTTGCGATGATATTATTAACAATATGAATCGCATAAGAAGGATAGATACTCTTCGTATAACGTGTCAGATAGGCAAATAGAAAGCCCACTGTCGTATAGACAAAAATATCTGCGAGACTTGGCAAGCTAGAAAAGTGAGGCAAGGAAAATAGGAGTGAAGGAAAGAGAAGATCCAGCCCCCATCTCGAATTCTTAAAGAAGGCATGCTGAAGCAGTCCTCTACACACCAATTCTTCCATCAGAGGTCCTAGTACTATTAAAGTTAGGTAAACACCGAACTCCGCAAAATTGGTCTCACTATAGGCAATAAATAAATTCCAACCTTCGTTTGTCCCCTGAACGTGTTTAGCTGTCAGATAGTTAAAGCATATCAGCACGACAGCTACTAACACCGTCAGAACAGAATAGCTCAACCACTTTTTCCTAGGGATGCGAAAGAGATAATCATGGCCCGACCTGACCAAAATCCAAACCATCAAGCCGATAAAGAGAACACTGATGGTGTTTCGGATCCAGATAATATTTCCTACCCAAGACGAGAACTCCCAATAATTGCTCCAAAATTGGGTTGTCCAAAACAATCCAAAAAACAAAAACAAATAAGAAAGAATTGCACTCGTTTTGAAAAGAATAGAGTGTTTTTTCATAGAAATCCCCCTACTATTTACAAGACAACGACTAGCCTAATACCTCCCTTTGTCGGGCTCTACTGCTACAAGATTAAGAGGACAGTTTGCTCTTTTTAAGACTAACCCGACTACTAGATAATAGATATATTAAGGCATTAAAGATAATGAAAATATGCCCGTAAAATAAAATCAACTTCACATCCAAACCAAGATAAAGTTTGGCCATCACAAAGATAAGCAAAAGAATTTGAAACCATATCGTTTTTCCAAAAATAAATTTAAAACGGTTTTGAATGTCTGCCTCCTTGATTTGTGCCGTCAACCCTTTATTGGTAAGAAGAAAAATCCGTGCTTCAAACAAGGCACTGTAGAGAACAAGCCACCCAATCGATACATTAGAGATTTGTAAAAATGTTCCTAAAAGAATATCCAAAATACTACTCAAGAAAATAACAAGAAATAATCTATATTTCATTTTAAATACCTCCATTCACTTATTTCACGGACAGTTTAATAGAGCCTTCTAATAAAAGATTCTATCAGAAGAGGAAGGCAAGCTACTTTTTATAATACTTCAATCCCCAAA
Organism: Streptococcus oralis; assembly: GCF_965111685.1. Classification (GTDB taxonomy): domain Bacteria; phylum Bacillota; class Bacilli; order Lactobacillales; family Streptococcaceae; genus Streptococcus; species Streptococcus oralis_B. The sequence goes on along the minus strand of NZ_OZ217340.1, from coordinate 385,801 downwards.
TGAGCAGAAGCATGATAAGCAAGCAGAGAATAGCACAAATATAGAGAATTAATTGCTGATAGAATTCTTCCGCTGTGATACCTCTATACAAACAAATAATAGACATAAAGCTTGTCAGGCCGATGAACATGAGTTGATTGGTTCTAGGACTAACCAAATCATCGTCTTCAAACTCTCTTATCCTCATCTCCCTAGTGAGATAAACAGTGACCAAAATAGAAGCCAAGTTAATAACCACTAAAAGAAATTGGGAAACTAAGGAAAAATTTAAAAACTGACGAGATAGAAATAGATAAGTAGAGACAAGCAGGGGCAACTGCCCTAGGAACAATCTCGTAAGAAAGATGTTCCGTTTTTTAGCAAGAAAAATTTTCATTTTTTTTGCTCCTTTCTTTTTAGTTAAAGCAAAATAGATCATAACTGCAATCATATAGGCTATAGTATAAAACAGAAGATACCAGATACTTTCCCTAAGCGGATAAAGAAAGATGGACATGATCAGATACAAGGTTAAAATGATAAATATTTTTTTCTTCATAAGATTTCCTCCTAAATGTATGCTTAATCTTAGATAATCTACACCCTTTACACTACTAGTATAGCACTCCTTTTGAGCTTAATTCACCCAAATCATGAATGGTCATCAAAACTTCCTAAATTGTAAAAAAATTAAAAAAAGCAAGCATGAAAAACATACTTTCCTCTTTATATTGTATTGATACCAACTTGTTTGCGGACTTTTCATCCTGCTATCACATATCATTTTGACAGGCTAAACAAAAATAAATTTCTCCCCTGTAAATTAAGCTAGCAAATACAGGGGAGAAATTTATTTTTTAGGGAGTACTATCCGTATCCTTTTTGGGAGATTTTGAAAATATTCTTCTAATTAAATCATCCATATAAGGACCAAATATACCAACTACTAAACCAATAATAAAACTTTTAAAATCCATAATTACCACCAACATGTTACTGCATAGGCCACACCTCCAAGTATAGCTCCACCCGCAGCACCAGTTGCAGCGCCTTGCCATGTTCTTGTTTTAATTCCTAGTTGAAGACCTCTTGCTGCTCCTCCTCCAATACCTGCTTTGGCAAAATCTCCCCAATTGCAACCGCCACCTTCAACGCAAGCAAGCATATCGGTATCCATAATCTCAAATTGTTCCATCATTTTTGTATCCATGACAAATACTCCTTTTTATTTTTAATTTTATCCTGTTGCAACTTTGACAAGTTTAGTATATCACTGTTTATTAATTTTTTTCATCCAAATCTTGAATTGTCATCGAAACGTCTTGAATTGCTCAAAGAGCACAATCTTCCCAATCAACTAATAAGAAGAGACTGGGACAAAAAGATTTTGATTTTAGGAATTCTATATTATAAATTTTTAAAATCGATAGATTAGACAAAAAAGCGAACAAGACAGAATTCTGAGTGTTAGATAACTGATTTTGTTCGCTTTTTATATTTAAGATTAGACTTTTGTCCCAGTCTCTTCTTAAAATCGATAATTATTTTTACTCCACTATTTTTAGCTAAATATCCTGTGTAAAAAAGGCAGCAAAAATGGTGATGTCGCGACAATATTATTGATAACATGCACCGCATAAGATGGATAAATGCTCTTGGTATAGCGGGTCAAACCGGCAAGGATGATTCCAAATGTTGCAAAGACGGAAATATCTAACAAACTAGGTAGGCTTGAAAAATGAGGAAGTGCAAATAAAATGGAAGGAAGGAGCAAATCAAGGCTAAATCGCGAATGTTTAAAAAAGGCGTGTTGAAGTAATCCTCTATAGATTAACTCTTCCATCAATATACCTATTTGTGCTTTAGAGTGTGAAGCCACTTTATCCTCTAAACGTGTTTTACTATAACATTCCTGTTCTTTAAGCCACGATTTCGCTATGCCTTCTTCTCCCCGCTACCTCACGATAGTCAGGTTTGAGAATCGCTATTGAATTCACCGGTAGCGGGTGCACACGGAGGACTTACACATCAAATAAACGTCATGCCCGTCGTACTCAAAAAAGAAAGGACGAAATTAGTCCTTTCTCGATCTTAGCTTTTATTCAACTCACTACAGTTGACAATGAGCCAAAGGATAGTTAATAACCTATTGAAGTGTCAAATGTTGCTAACTCCATTTATCTTCAAATTTAAATAGACACATTATCGGAGTTATCAGTAAGAAAAAATCTAACCAGTTCAGATAATTCATAATATAGGATATAATACCAGCCATAACGAAAAGGTACAAAGCTGTACGATATCCTCTCTTTGGGTTTTTATCAGCCTTGGTGTTAAAAATAATGTACACACAACAAATTGCAATGAGTATAAGCTGAATCATAGTTTCATTTAACATATCAATACCCATTCCTTTTTTAAACTATTTTGGTGGTCTCAATCCATAAGCTAAAATGCCACCTACTATAGCGCCCCCTGTTGCGCAAATCAAGTAAGCTTGAGGGCCTCCAGCAATACAAGATTGTCCTGCCTGAAATGCACCCGACAAGGCTCCTACAACTACATCTCCTCCCAATCCACCTCCAGAAATATTACTTAATTCTTGATTATCTACTATTTTGTAATTAAACATAATTTCTATTCCCTTCTATGGCCAAATATTATCAGCAATTGCAGTAAAAGAACCACCAAGTTTAGCTCCAGCCCAAGCACAGCCAGCAGTCATAGCCCATGTGGAACCACCAGTAAGGAGTCTCCTCCTACCGCACACATAGCAACTCCGATACCTGCTCCATAGACAGCTCCTTTTCCTACTGTTCCCCAATCAGTTCCTCCCTCAATGCTAGCCAGCATTTCAGTATCCATAATCTCAAATTGTGACATCATTTTTGTATTCATATCGTATATAACTTTTCAGTTACGGAACAAGTTTAATATAAAAATTATCAAAAAAACATAGGCAATGAAGAGAAAAAATAATTTATCATAGATTAGAAATAATATGACAAAACAATTCAATGATGTTAATTCAATAGTCTTTTGTTTTTTATCAGAGGTACTTATAGATAGATAAATGAGATATGTTTGGAAAGCGAAGAGAATAATATAGAATATAGCCTTCATAAAATATAGCTTCCATTTTTATGATGTAGCACTATAGGCTAAATATCCACAAATCACTGCTCCTCCAATTCCTCCTATTGCAGCGCCCCATGGTCCTAGAAACTTCCCATATTTCACTCCACCCGCTGCACAACCTAAAGCAGCAACTACAGCCGCTCCTCCGGAATTACCTCCATAGATCTCACTTAACATTGTTTCATCTACATTATAATAAGTATTCATACAAATCTCCTTTTATCAAAATCCACCCGTTGCACCTGTTACTCCTGCCCAAAGAGCCACACCAAATTTAGCTCCTATGTATCCACATGCTCCCATAAATGGCGCTCCAACACCACTCGCAGCACAAATTGCTGTTCCTAAGCCCCAGCCACCAAAAGCTGCACCACCACCTTCTAAGACATTAGTTTGCCAATTATTCTTGCCTCCTTCAATACTGGATAACATAAGTTATATCCATTTCATGAAATTGTTGTATCATTTTTGTATCCATAACGAATACCTCCATTCTAATCTTAATTTTAATTTTTGTCTTGTTGCAACTTTGACAAGTTTAGTATATCATCGTTTATTAATTTTTTTCATCCAAATCTTGAATGGCCATCGAAACGTCTTGAATTGTTAAAAAATTTAAAAAGCAAGCATTAAAAACATACTTGCCCTTTCACTCTTGTCTATAGGCAAATTCTAGCCATATGTTATTACAAACAAATAATATCATTGCACCTGTTTACCATCTATTTTCATTTATGAATTTTTTGTTTCACTTTAATCATTATAGAAACCATAAAAAACGCGACAGCTAGCCGAATCAGTTGGTAACTTTCTTCCTCGCCTGTTTTCGGTAATAATTTTTCATTCGAAGTAATAGATTGGCTTACATAATCAGGCCCCTTAACATCGGTTAAAGGAGTTTTATTTTCTTGAGCAGCATCAAAAATAGGTTTGAGAGTTTCCAATTGATTCTTATTGTCTAACATTGCTAAATCGCTAGATTGAGTAGTTTCAGCTTTGGAAGTTGAGTTTATACTCTCCACTTTCCCGCTATTTTCACTATTAGAATTGGGATTATCATTGGATATTTTCATTTCGGTTCTTTTTTCATCACTCATACCTTTACTTTCACTTACAACTTTATCACTAGTACTCATGCTGTCATTTCTGGTTTTCTCATCATGCACATTTTCAGTTACTGTTTCCTTGGACGATGCTATTGTTTCCGTTTGCTTAGGTGAGTTTCTCGAGTACATATAATCATAAACCTGTTGTGCAGTCGCTCCCCCACCAACCCATCCAGATATCGGACGTCCATTTCTTAAATACAAAATTGTTGGTGTTCCTGGAATACCGACTTTTTTAAATAGAAACTCTCTCGCCTCCCCATCAAAATCCTTACCATCCAAATCATAATACTCTAACTTTTTTTCAATCAAGTTATTAAATTCTTTCAATTTAGGAGAAAATTGACGACAATGAGAGCAAGTTTTTCTACCAAAATAAATAGTATGTTCCAATTGATCCTCTGTAAAAGATTGACGAACAGCTTCAATATCTATCTTTTTAAAGTTCTCAACATTCTGTTCATACTCTTCTGGAGTTACAACGGCAGGTTTATTCTCCACCTTTTCCTTAGCCGGTGGCAAATCTGGTGCCACAAGAGAACTATCATTAGTCTGGATAGATGAAGTAGTAGGCTGTTCTTCTGCATATACAACACCCGTAGTAATAGATGCAAATACAAGTGGCACAAGTAATAGCGATTTTATATTTTGTTTCTTCATAAGAATACTCCTTTACATTTGTTGTCTTTATCTTACCTTATTTAAGATTACAAATTCATATAAATCTTAAATGGTCATCGAAACATCTTGAATTGTAAAATCTTCATTATAAAAGGGTAAGTATTTCAAAAACACTTACCCTTTTTAATTGAGTTGTACCAAAGGTCTATTAAAAAGATGAATACTTGAGAACATCTACTATCATTCTGTTTTTTTACACATTAAGCAAACCAGTTCTATAGTTTCATAATTTTTTCTTACTATGAACGTTCTTTATTTTTATATACTTTATAATCTAATCTATGTTTTATCAGACTATAGATTGTAACAGGAGTACTCACTAGTACCACAATATTTTTCCATAATTCCGTTGAAATCATGAGTACTCTTATACAAAGAAAAAGAGACATCAATATTACTACAACTCGGGCAAATAAATCTAAATAATCTATATACTTTTTCATATCGATACTTCATCCTTCACTTTTATTTTAATATATTATAAGTAAGCAATTTTTTAATTCTAATACTAACTAACATCCCTCCCACTCTAAACAAGAGTACTGGAGTGTTATCTATTGACCAACCTATATTTAAACTATTCAGCAATATCAATATTACTTAGCATAAACTTCAAAAATTTTAAAAACTTTTATAAAAACTCTAAATTTTACATTAACCTATAAATTATCTGTTGTTTATACTCTTCGAAAAAACCTTCAAACCAGATCGGCACCACCTTTCAGTAGGTATATTTTACTGACTTCGTAAACCTTATCCACAACAAACAGTATTTTGAGCTATCTGTGACCAGCCTTCTAGCTTATTCTTTGTTTTTCATTAAGTATCAACTAACAGGGGTAGCACAAAAAAACATATTAGCCGCCGTGCCTACACCAAGCGCACCCCAAGGACCTCCAAATGCACCTCCAAATATAGCGCCTCCTGCTGTTCCTACTACACAACGCCAGTCTCCACCATTAACAGTTGAGAGTATCTCCACATCAACAACTTCAAATTTCTTGATATTATCCTTATTCATTTTTTTACCTCCAAATTCAGTTTAACATCACTATAAATACTAATGTCCAAATAATTATTAACAGTAATAAGCGGCTGCTACCATACCTAAACCTATACCGCCCCAAGGACCCCCAAAAACAGCACCTACACCAATTCCAGCAGCAATTGCAGTTTCACAATCACCAAATTTTTTACCACCTTCAATGCAAGCAAGCATATCAGTATCCATACTCTCAAATTGTTCCATCATTTTTGTATTCATGACAAATACTCCTTTTATATTTTTTATTTTTGTCTTGTTGCAACTTTGACAAGTTTAGTATATCATTGTTTTTTTAAAATTTTTCATCCAAATCTTGAATTGTCATCGAAACATCTTGAATTGCAAAACTTCATAAAAAAGTAAGTATTTCAAAAACACTTATCTTTTAATTTGAGTTTTTTGTCCTGTTGCAACCATGACAAGTTTAGTATAGTACTGTTTTAATTTTTTTCACTCAAATTCAGAGTCACAATAAAAATATTAGAAATATATAAAATATAATTAACATATCAACTATACCATACCCTAGTATCCATATCTAATATTAGATAATTCTCTTAATTTTTTTATCTGATCAGACTGAATTTCAGATAAATGTAGTGCATTTTCAATTAATACATTTGAAATTTCAATGTTCATTCGACTAAGGGTATAAGGAATCGATATACTTCCTTTCTTTAATTCATATTCGTAAGAAATCAATATATTTTTCAAAGGGAGAAGTTGAGAATCACATTTTATATTTTGAATAAGTTCTTCTAATATGATGATAGCTTCACGGCGTCTTTCAACTCCTCCAGAAAACCACTTTAAACCTCTCATTATAGAGGCCCCCCCGAATTCCAACCTGCATTCCCACCTGAAAATCCATTAACAATAGAATTAGTAAGAATTTTATTTATAGCTTCAGGCCAGTTTACCCAGCAACCTTTATAGTTATCACAATATAAACCATTACCGTAGTATATTGTTTTTCCTCCTACTTTACTCGCAAGCATCTCTGTATCCATAACCTCAAATTGTTCCATCATTTTTGTATCCATGATGAATACCCCTTTTCATTTTTAATTTTTGTCCTGTTTCAACTTTGACAAGTTTAGTATATCACTGTTTATTAAATTTTTTCACCCAAATCTCGAATAGTCATCGAAACATCTTGAATTGCAAAAACTTCATTATAAAAGGGTAAGTATTGCGAAAACACTTACCCTTTTATACTTTATTAGCATTAGCCCCTACTTTTTATGATACTTCAAATCCCAAAGGAGCAGAAGCATGATAAGCAAGCATAGGATGGCACCGATATAGGCAATTAATTGCTGATAGAATTCTACTGCTGTGATACCTCTATACAAAGCGATAATAGACACAAAACCTGTCAATCTATAAACATGAGTTGATTGGTTCTAGGACTAACCAAATCATCATCTTCAAATTTTTTCACTCTCATTTCCCTAGTGAGATAAACAACAGCCAAAATAGAAGTCAAGTTGATAACCACTAAAAGAAATTAGAAAACTAAGGAAAAATTTAAAAACTGACGAGATAAAAATAGACAAGTAAAGGAAACTGACCTAGGAACAATCTCACTAGAAGTACGTTGTGTTTTTAGAAATATTTTTCCAGTCTCCTCTCTTATACTAATATATCAAGAAACCGTATGTAACCTCTGCTACATAGCTATGTGACCTTATTAAAAACTTAAGTAGCCAGAAAAAAGAGACAGGTAACAGTAGCATTCATCAAACCATGTACAACTACACAGGAATACAGGTTTCTCCGCTTTATATAGAGACTCCCTAATACAATTCCTGTCACAAGATGCTGAGAAATAATCTCTCCATCATGAGCAAATCCAAAAAGAACAGCTGAAAGAAAAACAGCAAAAATAGGAGAATATTTTTCTAAAGTTCCTAAAATGATCCCTCTAAAGAGCATCTCCTCCAAAAGAGGTTGAGTAAAAGCAGTTGACAACCAGAATAGAAATGTGTACAGAAAACCTCTTGTTTCCAAATGTTGAAAAAAGCTTAAAGAACTTGTATTATCATGGACTTTTCCAAGTACGGTCATGAAAAGTATAAAACCAACTACTAAAACCAGATTAGCCAGATAAGCAAGAACAATCCATTTCAATTCTACCCACTTGATTGGCAAGCAATCTAAAGTAGTCTCATCACCCCATCTCTTAATGAGATATACAAGAATGGTTAAACAAATAAAGAAAGTTAAAAAGAAGACACCAACACTGAACACATCTCCCATCGCTCCGTCATAAAATCGTCTAACAACAGTTAATGGTACAACTTGAATGGCAAAAGTAAGTAAAAAGCAAGTAAGCACTTTTATAAAGATAAAACTTATGTTCTTCATAGTTTATCCTTTCTTTAATGTCTAGATGATTTTTAGCATTGTCCCCTGTTTGTAGATCTGCTAAATCCATCTATGAAACCACAAATTGATCCCAGAATTTGGTCGTAATTAGGAATTATTGGAGTCCACCAAGGAATTCCGCCTCCTTGGACTTGTGTTAGTTCTTCTGCACTTAAAGTTTCAAAGTATTTATTTTTCATGATATTACCTCCCTAGATACACAGTGGACACATCGCATGCAATCTTCTTTGATTTTCAACATACAAATCGAATCCATCTCTTACTAAACCACCTATTCTATACCAGAATCCGTATGAATTATCTCCACCTTCAACGCAAGCAAGCATTTCATTATCCATAACAGAAAATTGTGACATCATTTTTGTATTCATGACAAATACTCCTTTTTTATTTTAATTTTTGTCCCGTTGCAACTTTGATAAGTTTAGTATATCATTGTTTTTTAAAATTTTTCATCCAAATCTTGAATTGTCATCGAAACGTCTTGAATTGCAAAAACTTCAGTATAAAGAGGTAAGTATTTCGAAAACACTTACCCTTTGATACTTCATTAACATCTACTTTTTATAATACCTCAAGCCCCACATAAGCAGAAACATGATAATTAAGCAGAGAACAGCGCCAATATAGGCGATTATTTGTTGGTAGGATTCGGCTGCTGTCATACCTCTATACAAACCAATAATCGAAATAAGACCTGTCAATCCGATGAACATAAGTTAGTTGGTTCTAGGACTAACCAAATCATCTTCTTCAAACTCTCTTATCCTCATTTCCCTAGTGAGGTAAACAGTGACCAAAACAGAAACCAAGTTAATAATCACTAGAAGAAAATGGAAAACCAAGGAAAAATTTAAAACTGACGAGATAGAAATAGTTAAATAGAGACAAGCAAGGGCAACTGACCTAGGAACAATCTCGCGAGGAAGATATTCCGCTTTTTAGCAAGAAAAGTTTTCATTTCTTTACTCCTTTCTTTTTAATTAAAGCAAAATAGATCTTAACTGCAATCAAATAGGCTATGGTATAAAATAGCTGATACCAAATACTCTCCCTAAGCGGATAAAGAAAGATGGACATGATCAGATACAAGATGAAAATGATAAGTATTTTTTTCTTCATAAAATTTCCTCCTAAATGTGTGCTTAATCTTAGATAAGCTACACCCTCTACACTCCTAGTATAGCACTCATTTTGATTTTGAATTACTGAAATCATAAATGGTCATCAAAACCTCCTAAATTGTTAATAAAAAAAGCAAGCACGAAAAACATGCTGGACACTTTACACTGTATTGATATCAACTTGTTTATAAACTTCTCATCCTGCTATCACATATCATTTTGACAGCCGAAACAATATTCAAGAAACTCCCCTGTAGATTATGCTAGCAAATACAGGGGAGGAACTTATTTTTTAGGGGTACTATCTGTATTCTTTTTGGGAGATTTTGAAAATATCTTTTTAATTAAATCATCCATATAAGGACCAAATACACCAATTACTAAACCAATAATAAAACTTTTAAAATCCATAATTACCACCAACATGTTGCTACATAGGCTACACCTCCAAGTATAGCTCCTCCTGCAGCACCGGTTGCAACGCCTTGCCATGTTCCTGTTTTAATTCCTAGTTGAAGACCTCTTGCTACCCCTCCTCCAACACCTGCTTTGGCAAAGTCTCCCCAATTGCAATCTCCACCTTCAACGCAAGCAAGCATATCAGCATCCATAATCTCAAATTGTGACATCATTTTTGTATTCATGATGAATATCTCCTTTTTTATTTCCAATTTTTGTTTTATTACATCTTTGACAATACTAGCACAGCATCACTTTTCAATTTTTTCATAAAAGGATTAAATTATAATAAACGAATTGAATTATTTTAAACGACATCTTCTTGATTTTCTTAAAAAATATAGATTAGACAAAAAAGCGAACAAGACAGAATTCTGAGTGTCAGACAACTCGTTTTGTTCGCTTTTTACATTTAAGGTTGGACTTTTGTCCCAGACTCCTTGAATATAATATTGAGAAAATTTTTTGAATCAATTAATATTAGTCGAAAACATTTCAGTAAACCATTGGGTACTTTTTATTGTTGTACAATTTTATAAAGTTTGGTAAATCACAAATTTTAAGGATACACAAAATAAATAATTACTATTGTAGAAATTAATATAATTTTGTAATTACCAAAATATTTTAATAGGGCTATAATTTGTTCTTAATAACTCAGTAGAATTTGCTAGGTCTGATATCCTACTAAAATCTTTACGAGCTTGTTCAGATAAAACAATTCCCCCTGGAAATAATTCTCGACTAAAGAATTCATAAAAATATCTGAAAGATTGAGCAAATGCAACACCGTCTAATTTCTTTTCAGATACTATTTTACTAACTAGACTATAGGCTTGGAAATATTGTTGTTGAGGTAAGTTCATTTCTTTAAAGCTAGTTTCAAAGTTTACAATTGCATCTAAACATTGACTTCTAAACTGTTGATTCATATCTATACCCTCTTATTATTATCTAGGTCTGTTCCCACCTGCTCCTGCTATTGCCATAGCCATTTGTGATACAACACCATTTACTACAGATTCAACATTAATTTAACAATTACCAGAGTTCCAATTCGATTGCGTATATCGATAACCATCCCTACAAATAGTGTTATCTGAAATATATCCAAATGATGCATACCATCCATATGGAATACCTCCTAGTACTTGATAATTTTATTGTGTCAAAAAAATACAAATATTATAAAATTTAAAAATCTGAAATGATTTGAATTTTTTTTACTCTCTAAAAATGCCTCTGTAATACATAGTAATACCTAATATAGCAATAAACTTATGAATAATAGTATTTGATTCGAATAAAATTTTAGGACTAAAACCGTCATTATAAAACTAATTACGCATATCAAATAACGCTTCATTTGAACCTCAACTTTCTATATCGTAGAAAAAAGATCCAGTTCCTTCACAAAAGGCTATGATAGCTTCACCAAGTTCTATTATACAAATCCCAAAAAGTCTTGAAAACGTCCAGAATGATTATAATCTGATTCCCCAAAATATGATCTAGACACAATTACTTAATATCATTCTGCATTACTAGTTTAATTTGATACAGTGCAAATCGAAAAATTATTAGCAATAATAAAAAGCCATTTCCAAAAAACAAGAAATACATTGCTAAATCACTCTTTAAATAGTATAGAAACCAAATAAGCATCCAAAGTATGCTCATTTTTATAAAGATATTACTTACTATCCATTCAATCTTTAGCAAGAGATGATTAACTACATTCATTATAACATTCTCCATATTTCCATCCTCATCATATCTATAGCTCAATCACTTTACTACTACGTCTCAAAATAATTTATTATTATATACTGTAAGTAAAACGCTAACACTGTACTGGCCCCCAAAGTTAGACAGAAAAATCTAACTTTTGGGGGCCAGTACACACATTCAAATATTAAATTTGGTAGCATTTTATTTTGAAGACAAAATATCAATCAATTCTAATCAATGCAAAATAAATATTCTTCCCACACAAGAATTCTATTTATGAACCGAATACATAACCCCAAAATCCACCATAGATTGCTCCACCAACAGCGCATGCTGCAATGACATACGGACCAGCAGGAGCACAAGACATCGCCGCTTCTACAGCACCTGCCGCCCCCGAAAGAACAGCATTTCCCTCACGTTGTCCTCCACCTAAAACACAGGACAATTCTTCATTTTTTAACTCCATAAAGTGCATATTTAATTTATTCATACGTAACCTCATTTCTTTTTTGAAATATGTAATTCGATATTATTTGAGCAAATAATGTATCCTACTGTGAATAATACTACAAATATATGAGTATAAAATAATACAGAAGATGACTTATAGCCATTTATAACAACAAAGATAATTGATAGTAGTAACAGAAAAAAAGTAGGTGCTGAAATCTTTTTAATAAATTGCTTGTATCGATTAAAGCATAGTTCAGAACTAATGTTTCCTCTCTTCTTATTATGCGTTAATAAGTGAATCAGCAACTCAAAAAACACACTACCTACAGAAAGAACTAAAACTTCGCTTATTGTAACATTTAGAACTATTCCAAGCGCACCTATTATAAAAAAAGACGTAAAAAGAGCTAAAATTAGCCTAAATTCACCACTTTTCATTAACTACCCCCTTTTCTATAAAGATCTAGCGAGAGCCCATATACCTGTGCAATATTGTGCTCCTAAAATACCTCCAGCCCAAGTTCCAGCTCCTGGTGCAATCAAACTACCAATCATTGCTCCTGCTAATGTGCAAATTCCTGTCGCCTGAGCAACTTCCCCTGCACTAACTGTTCCTCCCTCAATGCTAGCCAGCATTTCAGTATCCATAATCTCAAATTGTGACATCATTTTTGTATTCATGATAAATACTCCTTTTTATTTTTAATTTTTGTCCCGTTGCAACTTTGACAAGTTTAGTATATCATTGTTTTTTAAAATTTCTCATCCAAATCTTGAATAGTCATCGAAACGTCTTGAATTAGCTTTTTTTATTTGAAACCACCTCTAAATTTAAAAAAAAAAAAAGATAATTTCTAATCACTTTTTTACCATTCAGGAAGTTTCAATGACAATTCAAGATTTCATAAAATATAAACTTATTATTATGGCATAATAAACTCATCATATTATATGAAAGGAATTGCCAATGACTTCTTATAAACGTACATTTGTTCCACAAATAGATGCTAGAGACTGTGGTGTTGCTGCCTTAGCCTCGATTGCTAAATTCTATGGTTCAGATTTTTCTCTAGCTCACTTGAGAGAACTTGCAAAGACCAATAAAGAAGGGACGACTGCTCTTGGCATTGTAAAAGCCGCTGATGAAATGGGATTTGAAACAAGGCCTGTTCAAGCAGATCAAACGCTCTTTGACATGAGTGATGTCCCCTATCCATTTATTGTTCACGTTAACAAAGAAGGAAAACTCCAACATTACTATGTTGTCTATCAAACAAAGAAAGACTATCTGATTATTGGTGATCCTGACCCTTCTGTAAAAATCACCAAAATGTCAAAAGAACGCTTTTTCTCTGAATGGACTGGAGTAGCTATTTTTCTAGCTCCAAAACCCAGCTATCAACCCCATAAAGATAAAAAGAATGGTCTACTAAGCTTCCTTCCTCTGATTTTCAAACAAAAATCTCTCATTACTTACATTGTTCTCTCAAGCTTATTGGTCACTATTATCAATATCGGTGGTTCTTATTATCTCCAAGGAATCTTGGATGAGTATATCCCAAATCAGATGAAATCAACTTTAGGAATCATCTCAATCGGTCTAGTTATCACTTATATCCTCCAACAAGTCATGGGCTTCTCCCGTGATTATCTCCTAACTGTTCTGAGTCAGAGATTAAGCATTGATGTGATTTTATCCTATATTCGCCATATTTTTGAACTTCCTATGTCTTTCTTTGCGACACGTCGTACAGGAGAAATCATTTCACGGTTCACAGATGCTAACTCTATTATAGATGCCTTGGCTTCTACCATTCTTTCTCTTTTTCTAGATGTTTCTATTCTGATTCTTGTAGGAGGCGTCTTACTGGCACAAAACCCTAATCTCTTCCTTCTTTCTCTTATTTCCATTCCTATATACATGTTCATCATCTTTTCCTTTATGAAGCCTTTCGAAAAAATGAACCATGATGTCATGCAAAGTAATTCTATGGTTAGCTCTGCCATTATCGAAGATATCAACGGGATTGAAACTATAAAGTCGCTCACGAGTGAAGAAAATCGCTATCAAAATATAGACAGCGAATTTGTAGATTATTTGGAAAAATCCTTTAAACTCAATAAATATTCTATTTTACAAACGAATTTAAAACAAGGAACAAAGTTAGTTCTTAATATACTCATCCTATGGTTTGGGGCTCAATTAGTCATGTCGAGTAAAATTTCTATCGGTCAGCTGATTACCTTTAACACACTCCTTTCTTACTTTACAACTCCTATGGAAAATATTATCAACCTCCAAACCAAACTCCAATCTGCGAAGGTCGCTAATAACCGTTTGAACGAAGTCTATCTAGTCGAATCTGAATTTCAAGTTCAAGAAAACCCTGTTCATTCACATTTTTTGATGGGCGATATTGAATTTGATGACCTTTCTTATAAGTATGGTTTTGGACGAGATACTTTAACAGATATTAATCTCACGATTAAACAAGGAGATAAGGTTAGCCTAGTTGGAGTTAGTGGTTCTGGTAAAACAACTTTAGCCAAAATGATTGTCAATTTCTTTGAACCCTGCAAAGGACATATTTCCATCAATCATCAGGATATTAAAAACATTGACAAAAAAGTCTTGCGCCGTCATATTAATTACCTACCTCAACAAGCCTATATCTTTAATGGATCTATCTTGGAAAACTTAACCTTGGGCGGTAATAATATGATTAGTCAAGAAGATATTCTAAAAGCTTGTGAATTAGCTGAAATCCGTCAAGATATTGAAAGAATGCCTATGGGCTATCAAACTCAGCTCTCTGATGGAGCTGGTCTATCAGGAGGACAAAAGCAACGAATAGCCCTCGCTCGTGCTCTCCTAACTAAAGCTCCTGTTTTAATACTAGATGAAGCTACTAGCGGTCTTGATGTCTTGACTGAGAAAAAAGTTATAGATAATCTTATGTCTCTAACTGATAAAACCATTCTCTTTGTAGCCCATCGTCTCAGTATAGCCGAACGAACTAATAGTGTCATTGTTCTTGACCAGGGGAAAATCATTGAAGTTGGGAGTCATCAAGAGTTAATGCAGGAGCAGGGCTTCTACCATCATCTATTCAACAAATAAGGAGAATGTTATGAATCCTAATCTTTTTAGAAGCGTCGAGTTTTATCAGAGACGTTACCATAATTATGCGACAGTATTAATTATACCTCTTTCATTACTGTTTACTTTCATCTTGATTTTCTCCCTCGTTGCTACAAAAGAGATTACTGTTACTTCCCAAGGAGAAATCACCCCTACAAGTGTCATTGCATCTATTCAGTCAACAAGTGATAATCCTATCCTTGCTAATCATTTAGTGGCAAATCAAGTAGTTGAAAAAGGTGACTTACTCATCAAATACTCTGAAACAATGGAAGAAAGTCAGAAAACTGCCTTAGAAACTCAATTACAAAGACTTGAGAAGCAAAAAGAAGGACTTGGAATTTTGAAACAAAGCTTAGAAAAAGCGACTGATCTTTTTTCTGGCGAGGATGAGTTTGGCTACCATAATACCTTTATGAATTTTACTAAACAATCCCATGATATTGAACTGGGTATCACAAAGACTAACACTGAGGTTTCAAATCAAGCTAATCTTGCCAATAGCAGTTCATCAGCCATCGAACAAGAAATTACAAAAGTGCAACAACAAATTGGAGAATATCAGGAGCTGAGAGATGCTATCATAAATAAAAGGGCACGCTTACCAACCAGCAATCCACACCAGTCAATTTTGAATCGTTATCTTGTAGCCTCACAAGGACAAACACAGGGAACTGAAGAGGAGCCATTTTTATCTCAAATCAATCAAAGTATTGCAAATCTTGAATCATCTATCGCAAGCCTCAAAATTCAGCAAGCTGGTATCGGAAGTGTAGCAACTTATGATAATAGTTTAGAAACCAAAATTGAAGTACTCCGCACTCAGTTTTTACAAACAGCTTCTCAGCAACAACTAACCGTGGAGAATCAATTAACAGAATTAAAAGTACAACTAGATCAAGCGACACAGCGTTTGGAAAACAATACCTTAACCGCTCCAAGTAAAGGTATCATTCATCTGAACAGCGAATTTGAAGGTAAAAATAGAATTCCAACTGGTACAGAAATTGCTCAAATATTCCCTATTATAACAGATACAAGAGAAGTACTAATCACTTACTACGTATCATCTGACCATCTCCCCTTACTAGATAAAGGACAAACTGTAAGATTAAAACTTGAGAAGATTGGAAATCACGGCATTACCATCATCGGTCAACTTCAGAGCATTGATCAAACTCCCACCAGAACAGAGCAAGGCAATCTCTTTAAATTAACCGCTCTTGCAAAACTATCTAATGAGGATAGTAAACTCATCCAATATGGCCTACAAGGTCGCGTCACTAGTGTAACTGCAAAGAAAACATATTTTGATTATTTCAAAGATAAAATTTTAACACATTCTGATTAATTTTCAGATAACACTCTAGAACTATTTATTATCTTATCAAAAAGGAGAATCGTAACATGGATAAGAATCAAAACCTAACTTCATTTCAAGAACTAACAACTACTGAACTCAACCAGATTACAGGTGGAGGATGGTGGGAAAATTTCTTATATAGCGTTAATAGATATTCTCATAACATCACACAAGGACTTCATCAGCCAATACAACTATAAAAAAATAAGATCGAGATACAAGAACTCTCGGTCTTATTTTCATCATTCTGTATGCATCATAGTAAGTATCTGACGAAAGACTTGATTTTGACAGATAGTATTGAGACTAGCATTGGGATAACTTTCCACTATCTTCATAACGGTATAAAGACCAACTCCTCTCTCCTCCCCTTTAGAACTAACTCCAAAAGAGAAGATTTCAGAAACATCTATGTCCTCTTCTTTGATGGAGTTTTCAATGATAAAGGTCTCCTGTGCCCCATTTTTAAAAAGGGCGATTGAAACATGAGGTTGACTGGCCTCTTCACTAGCTTCAATAGCATTGTCACAAAGGATAGACACAATGGTTAGAAAATCAAGTAGACTCATCCCCTCAACTTGAATCTCCTCAGGAACTTCGACATTAAAGACAATATCCTTTTCTCTGGCTTTTATAAATTTTCCTGCGAGGAGACTTTTGAGGGCACGATCCCGAATATTCACCAATCTACCAAGGTCATATTTGTTGTCCTGTAATTTTTCACTAGAATCCTTCAAGACGGAGTCGTAGATCTCTTTTATCTGCTCCATATCCTCCTCTTCAATGCCTAGGCTTAAGCTGGTCAAGAGGTTGGCATAATCATGACGAAAGCTCCGAACTTCCTTATAAAGCTCCTCTATATGCCGACTATACCGTTCCATATCTCTATAGCGCAGGGCCTGTTCTTGGTTCAGTTTCTCCTGAAGTTTTTCCTTCAAATAGGTATCCAGCTTCTTGATAACCCCCATAAAAAAGAGCATGTAAAACACTAGGATCAGATGGCGAACAGTCTTTGATTGAATGCTTTGTTCATATTCAAAGAAAGACAGAGTTTCCATAACTAGATAGTAGGTTCCCATTATCCAGTTAATTTTAGTCAGGGACTTTTGAAAACCTTTATCTAGAATCTCCCTTCTCAAACTAGTAAAATCATAGTCCAACCATTTCAAAAAGACTAAAGAAATGAAGAAATTGAAAATCATTATACATAACCAAATAAATGAATAACTGTCATATACTTGCCCTTGTCCCAAAAATGGAAGAACAAAATAAGAAACACCTCTATAAAAGAGATTCACCAATATCATTGGAAAGAGACCATAAAAGAAAAGGAGTTTTTTAGGAAGCCCTCTTAACAATAAGAAAGATAACCCTATGCCAAACAAAGGTTCTATAAAATATGACAAATATTCACTCACAGCTAAAAATTGAAAAGTCGCAAAAATGGCCCCAAGGAGAAATTTCAGAAGAAAGGCCTTAAAAATCCTCTCGAAAGTAAGATCAATTCCATCTACCTTAAAGAAAATGACAATTTCTATCCCATTAGTAATAAGTGTATACAATAATATCCAAGCAATATTCATAAATTCTCCTAGCTCAATGCAAATTATTGATAGCCTCAGAAACTTCCCTAACCTTATAACGCGCGATTAGACAACTTCCACCATTGGGAAAGAAAAGCAGTTTTTCTTTCTTATCCAAATGCACCACATTTGCAGGATTGATGAGAAAAGAGCGGTGGCACTGCAAGAGACGAGGCTCCTGCTTGAGAACCTCCTCTAGGCTCGCCGTAAATTCCAGTCTATCCGTCTTGGTATAGAGAATAACACGATGGGCTCTAGGAGACGTTTCGAGATAGTAAACCTCTTTAAAAGGATACTGGAATTGAGCAAATTTTGATTTAAAGTAAAAGCAATCTTCCGCCAGGCTTTTACTGTCTTGACTATCGGCATAGAGAAGAGCTGTCTCGATACGAGACTCAAACTCCTCTGCCGACAAGGACTTATCAATGTAGTCCAAAGCAGACACTTGGTAGCGAAAGGACAGGGGCATAAACTCCGAGTGAGTCGTCACAAAGACGATCAGGGCATAAGGATCTCGATCCCGAATCTTTCTTGCCACTTCTAGGCCTTTCATCTCCTCATTTCGAATCTCAATGTCCAAAAAGAATAGCTGATGTGCTCCCTTCTCATGCATCTCTGCCAGAAGTTGGTCTGGCTTGCCAAAAACTTCAAAAGAGCTGGGAATGATATGCTGTTCTTTCAGAAGTTTCTCAATCGTCGTTTCAATCCTAGCTTGTTGGGAAAAATCATCTTCTAAAACAAATATTCTCATCTTCTTATTCTCCTTGTTTCAACCATCTTTGGCGAATATCTCTATAGCGACGTCTGGCATACTGAACAGCATATCGACCTTCTTCTCCAAGAAAAAGAGTCTTTCTTTGGATATCCATGGATTTTAGCCGTTCAAGGTTAACCAGACAATTTCGATGACATCTCGTCAAGGTTTCTCCATATTGTTTCTCAAGATTGCTTAAATTTTGAAATAGATCAAAGCTAGCGTTTTCTGTAACAATCTGCACGGTATGGGCTTTGCTTGGATGCGTTTGGATATAGTAGATATCCTCTATGTTTAATTTGAAAATTTCTTTCTCTT
The DNA here is from genome assembly GCF_965111685.1 of Streptococcus oralis. Taxonomy (GTDB): domain Bacteria; phylum Bacillota; class Bacilli; order Lactobacillales; family Streptococcaceae; genus Streptococcus; species Streptococcus oralis_B. Next base: position 366,531 of record NZ_OZ217340.1, on the reverse strand, counting down.
TTTGGATGATAATGTAGTTCATGGATAAAACCTCCTAAAAAGAGGATAGCATAAATCTAGAAACTATTTTTCACCAAATCCTAAACGGTTCTCAAAAATTCCTAAAGTGTCGAATCATTCGCAAAATGGCTATGATAATCTTACAATTATTTTATCATAAAATCCTGCAATAACCATTCAGGAAATTTCAATGACAATTAAAGATTTGAAGATAAAAAAAGAATTAAAAGTGATAAGCTATGATTATAGAAAGACAATCACTTGAAACAGCTTTAGAACCATCACAAAGGAGGCATTCTCATGACAGATACAGACCCTATTAAAAGAGCTCATACTTTGATTACTGACTTAAACAAAGCCTACCAAGTCTGCAAACAGGCAACAGCTGACGATGTCCGCTTTCAGGAGCAGCTGGACAATATCCTTGACTTTCTCTCTAAAACTGAGACAGTGGATAATCGATTCTTGATTGAACTGGAAAAATTTTACCAGACTTCCAGTCTTCTCATGGGACTCAGCGGTCTCAATCCAGATGCTCCTACTCGCTCCGCTTGGCGGGCCTATGACCGTTTCCACTTTGACCAAGTCAAAACCAAGCTAAGTCTCTACGGACCAACTATTATCTTGTAGAAAATAAAAGAAGCTGAGACAGACTGAACTCAACTTCTTTTTGTATTGTTTAAGCAATGTTAGTCTTGCATCTGACGTTTTACCTGATAAGGCAAATACAAGACTTGTAAAACCAGTCCAGCTCCAAGCAGGGCTAGAAGGGCTAGTTTTTCTTGGAGGGTAATCAAACCAACTATCAGTTGTACTAATAAAACAAAACCTGTCAATCCTCGGATAACTGCCTGTAGTCCTTTCTCTTTTTCACCCTTTTCTAAAGGAAAGAGCTGGGTCAAGTACTGGTAGTCAAAAGCTCGATAGAGAGCCAACAACTGGAAGAGCAGGAGGTAATTAAACAGGACAACCACTGCTGTCGCAATCCAAGACTGCTCGATAAAGATTTCAGCTAACAAGGATAAGAACAAGAGGCGGAGACTGAGGGCAAAGAGGTCTCCATTTCGCAGATAAGAACGAAGATAGAGGTTTTGCCAGATCTTCCCTGGTGCCTTTTGAACAGTCTTTAGGATGAAATCCAGATAAGCGCGACGCTTGACACTGTTTGAAACGCCCTTGACCTGAGTAAAGAGAGCAAAGAAACGAAGCAAAACTTGCTTGCGTTTGCTTTCTTGGGCAATGATATAATCCCAGTCCAGTCCAGTTTCAGTAAGAAATTTACTGGCTTTTTGGCGAAAGAGGAGATATTTTCCAGCTCCCAATAAAACCACATAGATGAGAAAGACTGGAAAACCATAGCCCATGGCTAAAAACAAGGGTACAAACAAAAGCAAGAAAAGGGTTTGGACAAAGAGCCAAAAAACTAGCGAGCGCACTGTCTGCCCTTTGAGGTACAACTTGACCTCCTCTTCACTGACTAAGAGAAAGAGCTTGTCAGGTGCTTCTATGTAGGTCGCGATTCCTCCCCAAGCCAAAAGCAAGGCAGATACAATTCCCAAAAACAAGAGAATAGGCCAATGATTTTCAGGAAAATCTTGCAAGAGTTGACTGTACTGGTAAGCTAGAAAACCGATGAGAACCAGCAGGAACAAGACAAAGTGGTCATTGAGAACATAACGGAGATAACCGACACACTCCTTACGAAAAGCCTGCTTTCGCTTTAAAAACAAGTCTTTCATAGGTCCTCCTCTTTGGTCAGAGCCAAGTAAATATCATTCAAACTCGCTTCAGGCATGTCAAAGGCTTCACGGAGTTGCTGGAGGTTCCCCTGAGCCCTCACCTCCCCCTTGTGGAGAATAACAAAGGCGTCACACATCTTCTCCGCCGAGTCCAGCACGTGGGTACTCATGAGAATGGACTTGCCTTTTTGCTTTTCTACTTCCAAAAGCTGAATCAAGTCGGCAATCGCCAGCGGATCAAGACCAAGAAAAGGCTCATCAACGATGAAAAGACTCGGATCTACGACAAAAGCACAAATAATCATGACCTTCTGCTTCATCCCTTTGGAAAAATGTACTGGGAACCAGTCTAATTTTTGGTCCAGACGGAACATTTTTAACAAATGTTCCACACGATCAAAAGCCACTTTTTGGTCAATACCATAGGCCATAGCCACCGTTTCGATATGCTCTCTGAGGGTCAATTCCTCATACAAACTAGGAGTCTCAGGGATGTAGCCAATCTGCTTGCGGTAGTTTGTCGCATCTTCTCGCAGGGTGAGATCGTTAATCTTGATTTCCCCACTGTAAGGTGTCAACAGACCAATAATCTCATTGATTGTCGTTGATTTCCCAGCACCGTTGAGCCCAATCAAACCGACCAACTGCCCACTTTCAACTGTAAAGGACACATCTTTCAAGACAGGAACGTGAACATAGCCTCCTGTCAGGTTTTTAATTTCTAACATATTTTCTCCGAATCTGGTATAATGTAGCTATATTATATCAAAATTCAATACAGTAGAGGTGGATTTTATGTCAGATTGCATTTTTTGTAAGATTATCGCAGGGGAGATTCCTGCTTCAAAAGTATACGAGGATGAGCAGGTTCTTGCCTTCCTTGATATCTCTCAAGTAACACCTGGACATACCTTAGTAGTGCCAAAAGAGCACTACCGCAATCTTTTGGAGATGGATGCTGCGAGTGCCAGCCAACTCTTTGCCCAAGTACCACTGGTAGCTCAAAAAGTTATGAAAGCTACCAAGGCTGCCGGAATGAACATCATCGCCAACTGTGAGGAAGTTGCTAGTCAAACAGTCTTTCATACTCACGTGCATCTCGTACCTCGCTACGGTGCAGAAGATGACCTCAAGATTGACTTTATCGCTCACGAACCAGACTTTGACAAACTTGCCCAAGTCGCTGAAACTATTAGAAATGCTTAAGGAGATACCATGAAACTATCCAATCTATTGCTATTTGCAGGTGCTGCCGTCGGAAGTTATTTTGTCGTGAAAAATCGCCAAGCCATTCAGGATGAAGTGCTAGATACAACTGACCGCGTCAAAGCTATCAAGGATGATTTGGATATCATCCAAAACAGCCTACAAATCATCGACCAACAAAAAGCCCTTATCAAGGAATACCAAAAAGGCTTGACCTACAAGTTCAAAGTCTTGGAAAAAGATTTCCAGACTAGAATGGTGGTCCTCCAAGAAGAAAAACAAGAATAAGAAAGCCTCCAACTTTCCTTAAATCCATTTTGGGTTACTAGATTCGAACAGAAAAGGGAGGAATGAAAGTGAAACAGTTTTTAAAAGTTCTAGCGAAGGTCATCGCGATCTCTTGTGGCTGTCTCTGCCTGCTTGCAGCCCTAGCATTTCTACTAGTGGCCAATCTTTTCAAGGCTTCACCGAGTGACATCCGTGAGGGGAATAAAGCCTTAAAACAAATCTTTATCTCCCTTGACCTCCCTCCCGAGAAAGTCGAATCAAATGGAAAGTATCAATTCGAGGGCGGGGGCTTAGATTTTTATGTGACATTCTCTGATGAAGTTATCAATAGACACCCCGTCCTAAAAGAAAGTCCAAAACTCACCAAAAACCGACTGAAAGTCTATGTCCTCCAGACAGGTGATATTTCCTACTATAAAGTAGGAGACAACTTATTCAATCGTGGTTTAATACAATTTTTAGGGGAGGAGGGCGAGAAGTATTTCCAAGAAAAAGGAAAGAAATCAAACTCTTCTTACACAATTCTAGCTTGGAAAAATCAGGAAAGTCTAAAAAAGGGAATCGCATTCTATGAAAAAGCTTTGACCTTGGTGGATATTCAGGATAATTCGGCAATCAACCACATTGATACCGTCACCGTTAAGCCTGGCAAAGAATCGGAAATCAAGCAACTCATCCAGGAGATGGATGAGGCTGGCTTGCTCACTCAAAAGTATAGATAGTAGACTAACTGGAAAATGATTTTTCGATACTAAATTTCCCAAAATTATACAAAAAAGAGCCCGCCGGCTCTTTTTACTTTATTCTCCTTCAAAGGCATCTTTTATATGGTCAAAGAAGCCTTTTTTCTTTGGATTGACTTTCAAGTCACCTGCAGCTGCGAATTCTTTAAGCGCTGCTTTTTGGCGGTCGTTCAAACCTGTTGGAGTCACGACATTGACAGTAACATATTGGTCACCAACGGCACCGCCACGAAGGCTCGGTGCTCCCTTACCACGTAGACGGAATTTCTTGCCAGTCTGTGTTCCTTCTGGGATAACCAATTCAACATCTCCATGCACGGTTGGAATTTCCACAGTATCTCCAAGAGTAGCTTGAACAATATTAAGATTTAACTTGTAGAAAATAGTGGTTCCTTCACGTTCAAACTTATCGCTGGCTTCTACTGAAACCACTACATACAAGTCCCCATAAGGTCCACCGTTAAAGCCTGCTTCACCTTGACCAGCGAGGCGGATTTGTTGGCCTGTTTCCACACCAGCAGGGATTTTTACATGGACGCTATGAGCTTGTTTTTCATGACCTGTTCCATGACAAGTTGTACATGGATCTTTAATTTCTTTTCCGCGACCATGACAGACATCACAGGTTACTTGACGGCGCATCATACCAAGAGGAGTCTGCGTATCGACGTTAATAACACCAGCACCATGACAGCGTCCACAAGTGACTGGACTTGTTCCTGGCTTAGCTCCAGAGCCATTACATGTACGACAGCTTGCTTCACGGTTGTATTTCACTTCTTTTTCCGTTCCGAAGATGGCTTCTTCAAAAGTCAAATTCACACGGTACTGGAGGTCATCCCCTTGACGAGGAGCGTTTGGATTGCGCGAAGCTCCGCCTCCTCCGAAAAAACTTGAGAAGATATCTTCAAAACCACCGAAGCCACCTGCTCCGTCAAAGCCGCCGAAACCACCAGCACCACCAAAGCCACCGTTGGCACCCGCAGCACCATATTGGTCATAGGCTGCACGTTTTTGGTCGTCACTCAAGGTCTCATAGGCTTCTTGAACTTCCTTGTATTTTTCCTCAGCGCCAGGTTCCTTGTTGATATCTGGGTGATATTTTTTAGAAAGCTTACGATAAGCCTTTTTGATTTCGTCTGCCGAAGCGTTTTTTGACACCCCCAGACGATCATAAAATTCAGTATTGTTCATACAAGATACTAAGAGCGAACAGAAAGCGACTGAAATTTAGGAAACCGACAAGAAATCCTGATTTCTTAGAAGGTTTATCTAATTTCCAAGCTTTCCGCTCGAGTTCAATTACGAACACCCTTATTCCTTTCTGTTAATATTGCGGAACGAGACCACGATTTAGTTCGGGTTCAATTCATTTCTTTCTTATTGACAAGATAAAACCCAAACCACTAAGATCCTATCCTTTTTTACCGAAAAACAGAGGCTGGGTTGCAACCTCTGGATTTCTTCTTATCATTACGACGTTCTAAAACAAAGTCGATTATACTTTGTTTTAGAACTAGTAATGCTGAATTGAGTTTCGGATTAAAGAAATCCTAAAATCTCGGAACCTTTCTTTATTTCAAGAGGTTCCGCTAAAACAATCCACTGGATTGTTTTACTTCTCCGTAAACTCTCCGTCTACGACGTCATCGCCTGCGTTTCCTGTTGCTTGTGCTCCTTCTGCTCCTGCTTGAGCTTGTTGTGCTGCTGCAGCTTGTTCGTAGAGTTTAACAGCAAGGCCTTGAGCTTTTTCGTTCAAAGCTTCGAGTTTCGCTTTCATTTCGTCCAAGTTGTTGTCTTCTTGGGCTTTCTTAAGCTCATCAAGGGCAGCTTGGGCAGCATCACGTTCTGCATCGAAGCCTTTGCCTTCAGTTTCCTTGATTGTCTTTTCAGTCGCAAAGATGGCTTGGTCTACTTCGTTACGAAGGTCAACTTCTTCTTTACGTTTCTTATCGGCTTCAGCGTTTGCTTCAGCATCTTTCATCATGCGGTCGATTTCTTCATCCGTCAAACCTGAGTTCGATTGGATGACAATGGTTTGTTCTTTTTGAGTTCCAAGGTCTTTGGCTTTAACAGATACGATACCGTTCTTATCGATGTCAAATGTTACTTCGATTTGTGGAATACCACGAGGTGCAGCTGGGATATCTGTCAATTGGAAACGTCCAAGAGTCTTGTTATCTGCTGCCATTGGGCGTTCACCTTGAAGAACGTGGATATCAACGGCTGGTTGGTTGTCTGCTGCGGTTGAGAAGACTTGTGATTTAGATGTAGGAATCGTTGTGTTGCGATCGATAAGTTTTGTAAATACTCCACCCATTGTTTCGATACCGAGTGACAATGGTGTTACGTCAAGGAGGACAACGTCTTTCACATCACCAGTAATGACACCACCTTGGATAGCCGCACCCATAGCAACTACTTCATCAGGGTTTACTGATTTGTTTGGTTCTTTACCAGTTTCAGCTTTCACAGCTTCTACAACGGCTGGGATACGAGTTGAACCACCAACAAGGATAACTTCGTCAATTTCTGACAAGCTCAAACCTGCATCTGAGAGGGCTTGACGAACTGGAACTTTTGTACGTTCTACAAGGTCACGAGTCAAATCATCAAATTTCGCACGAGTCAAAGTCATTTCCAAGTGAAGAGGTCCAGCATCACCAGCAGTGATGAATGGCAAGCTAATTTGAGTTGAAGTTACACCAGAAAGGTCTTTCTTCGCTTTTTCAGCGGCATCTTTCAAACGTTGCATTGCCATCTTGTCATTAGACAAGTCAATACCGTTTTCTTTCTTGAATTCTGCTACCAAGTGGTCGATGATTTTTTGGTCAAAGTCGTCACCACCAAGTTTGTTGTCCCCTGCAGTTGACAATACATCGAAGACACCGTCACCGAGTTCAAGGATAGAGACGTCAAATGTACCACCACCAAGGTCGAATACCAAGATTTTTTCTTCTTTGTCAGTCTTATCCAAACCGTAAGCAAGAGCGGCTGCAGTTGGTTCGTTGACGATACGTTCTACTTCAAGACCAGCGATTTTACCAGCGTCTTTTGTTGCTTGACGTTGAGCATCGTTAAAGTAAGCTGGAACTGTGATGACCGCTTTGGTTACTTTCTCACCAAGGTATTCTTCAGCGTAACCTTTCAAGTATTGAAGAATCATAGCTGAGATTTCTTGCGGAGTGTACTCTTTGCCGTTAGCAGAAACTTTTTCAGAAGTACCCATCTTAGATTTGATAGAGATCACTGTATCTGGGTTTGTAACTGCTTGACGTTTTGCGGCATCACCAACGATGATTTCACCGTTTTTGAATGATACTACAGATGGAGTTGTACGGTTTCCTTCTGGGTTTGCGATGATTTTGCTTTCAGTTCCTTCAAGAACTGCTACTGCTGAGTTTGTTGTACCTAAGTCAATACCGATAATTTTAGACATGTGTTTTTCTCCTTAAATTTTAATTCGAATTTTGATTTTTTGATATTTCTCTTAAGTGGTGGGGACGTGAGCAACTCCCTTCGGGATTTCATCACTTATTTTTGAGCCTATTGTCTCAAAAATCCCCTGTTTCAGTAGCCAAAGCTACTGAAACTTTCACCACTGCGGGCAATATCTTCCTTGCAAGCCTCCGGCTTGCTTTTTAACTTTCTTCATAGTTTATTGTCGTTTCGGACAAGTTTCCTATTATGTTACGACACGAGGAGTCGAAATCGATATTATTTCGACGACGAGTTAGTAAGGAGGCTAGGCAAACGCCATAGCGATTGCCGTTTTCTGACGAGTTGCTTTAGCTACCGTCAGAATTGCCTAGTTATACACTACCACCATGGCTGGGCGAAGAATGCGGTCATGGAGTTTGTAACCTTTTTGGAAGACTTGGGCAATGGTATCTGCTGGGTGTTCATCGTCTGCTGGGAGAGTTTGGATGGCCATATGATAGTTATGATCAAATTCGCCATCAGCAGCGATTTCTTCTATTCCTTCTTCTTTCAAAGCGTGATTCAAGCTCTCTTGCACCATCTCCAATCCTTTTTTGACATCGTCTGTCAAACCTTCAACGGCAAGCGCACGTTCTAGGTTGTCAAGCGATGGTAAGATTGCTTTTGCCAAGTCCTGGCTACGATAACGTTGCAAGTTTTGACGTTCTTCATTGGCACGGCGTTGAATATTCTGCATTTCTGCATGAGCGCGAAGGTATTTGTTTTCGAACTCATCTGCGCGTTCATTTGCCAAGTCCAACTCAGACTTCTCAGGAGTTGTTTCTTCAGTTGTTTCCACAACTTCCTCTTCTTTCATTTCTTCGTTCTTTTTATCTTGGGCCATTTTCGCCTCCTTTAATGATTTCAAAATTAATTTACTTCGTAATGATTACTGCTGAGGTAGCGATAAAAATCCGTCAACTTCATGGTCAATACACGGTTGACTACATTGACTTGGTTGACCAATTGCTGGTAATCCAGATTAACCGGACCGATAATCGCTAGAATTCCAAAACCTCGATAAGGAATGAGGAATTTACTGCTAATCACCGCCAAGTCAGCTAGACAGGATTCCTGACTGTCCGCAACACGGACATTTTGCATCTGATCTTCATGCAGACCCTCACGAATCTCCAAAGCCACCTTTTGCGGTTGGTCAAAGAACTGATAGGCCGCTAGATTGGCAAAATTCAAGAGATTGACCTTGCCCGACACCACAATGTTTTCGTTGAACATTTCTTTAAAAATGTGTTCAAAGAGATCCATAACATTGTCCGTAGTTGTAAAGTAACGCTGGATAATCTGTGGGATCTCCGTCCGAATCTTGTAATGAATGTCCAGAACAGTGTGACCGAGGAAACGTTCCTGAATGATGCTTTTCAGTTTCAGCAAATCTTCCTGCAAGAAGTTTCTTGGAATCAGAAATTGACTTGTAACCGTTCGCGACTCGTCTAGGGTAAATACTGCCAAGGCTGTATGTTGCCCCAAAACAACGATATCAAAGGCTGTCAACCGTTGCCTGCTCGGCTCAACATCCAGTGCTACTACCGTACAGCCGCTCAGGTCTGTCAGTAGATTAGCAGCCTCTTGCAGAATATCCTCCAGTTTGAAGAACTCCTGATCAAAGGCTTTGACAATCTCGTATACCTCATTTTCAGCCAGTCTGTCAAAAGCAAGCGAGTGTTTCACATAGTACTGAAATCCCGCGACACTTGGCATCCGACCGCTTGAGGTATGAGCCTTCTCAAGCAAACCCTGCTTCTCTAGAGCCGCCATGTCATTACGAATGGTAGCACTACTAGAATTGATAGACTCTTGTAGCGCCTTGGATCCGACAGGTTCGTGCGTTTTGGTAAAGATGTCAATAATCAGATTTAAAATATCCTGCTGACGCTCTGTAACCATCTCATCACTCCTCTCTGTCCAATCAATTAGCACTCTATGCACCCAAGTGCTAACTCATGATTCTATTATACACCCTTAGAAGAGAATGTCAAGACAAAAACTCAAAAAATTAGCACTCTTTTGTTAAGAGTGCTAAAAATCAGTCTAAAGACCTAGAATCTTACTTCTCATCTGCTTGGTATTTCCTTTTAAGTCTGAAAAAACCATAGATTAGATAAGAAATTAAGCAAGCGTATAAAACGAAAATAATAAAGAAAGACTGAGACAAGTTTTCTCGATACAAACTCATGCAAACAACAAGACCACCTGAAAAAGTGGCTATACAGGAACGAAGTCTAGACCGCATAACTTCCCATCTGAGACCATTAAGCATATAGACTTGATCCTCTGAAAGTATATCAGAAGTTGGTTTACGAAGAATTGAACAAAAACCTGTTTCTATCAATTCCCAACCGCTATTTCTAAAATCTTGTAGTTCATGCTTATACTTTTTAAAAAATCTAGAATCATAGATATGATAGATGACATCATCTGGTTGGCATTGTTCAAAATAGAAAAAAACAAAACGATTAGTTCTATATCTCCAACCTTTCAAGTGCATCTCATGTAAATATTCTTCTTCCTTGTCCAAATCAACTATTGTAAAAATCCGAAATTGTACTTCACTATTCATTGTCTTACCTCCAGATTAGAAAATAGGTATTGCTTCATTTATCAGATAATTCTTTCCATTTTTGAAACAATCTCCAAAAAATATAAGAAATCTGAATCGCAAAAACTAGCAATAAAACCCAATCTATTATGAAAATCAAAAATACTTCCCATCTGAAAGAACTACCTCCGGTGACAAACTTTGAGAAAACCGGTAGTAGAGCTAAAAAGAGAAGCAAAATAGGAAGCATCCGCCTCGTTAAAATCCGTTTGACCACAGCTAACTTCCCGACCGCGTCATTATAAATTTCAAACTCGGCATCCGACTCAATTCCAGAATGAAGCTTTCTAAAGTAGGAAAACCCATTAAAGTCTGTAATATGCTCCCAACCACAGTCTTTAAATAATTGTAAATAGGAGGCTCTCTCTGATTTTTTCATAGGATAAAAGTCCAACTGATAAGACACCTGCTCCGGTTGGCACTTTTCAAAAGTATACTTAACCGCAACTACTAAGTTAGAGTAGGTTACTTCCTTAAGTTTCCAGCCCTTGGCATGCATTTCTCTAAAGTATAGAGCCTCCCTATCATAATCCGCAATGGTAGCAATTCTATAAATGACCTTCTTTTCCATCATCCTTCCTCCCGACTGTTTCTATAGAGTCGTTCAATACGTTTCAATTCAATATCTAAGACTTTGCGTCCCAAATCTGTTATCTGATAAATTTTCCGTTTTTCCTCTTCTCGGACAAAGAAAATCAAGCCATCCTTTTCCATCTTTGACAAGGTCCCATACATAGTTCCAGGACTAATCGAGACTTGCGAATCTGTCATCTCCTTGACCTTTTGCGTAATACTATAACCATGACGTTCCTTTTGTAGACAGAACAAGATATAAAAACCCGTTTCCGTCATGGGAAGGTAAACACGCCTGATCTTATCTGTTAATTCCATTTAACCACACCTCCTATTTAATTCGATATATCGCACTTCGTTATATAAAATATATCACAGTTCGATATAAAATGCAAGAAAAAGAGAGAACGATTTCTCGTTCTCTCTTCTTAGACTCAGGAATTAAGAAGTCAATTTCTTATGTACTAAGAATGGCTTAGTCTTTCTTGCGAAGAACAAAAGCTGCTAGGCTTGCAAAGGCAAGACCGATGATTGAAAGAAGACCAGATACTGCTGAACCTGTGTTTGGCAACAAGTTCTGATTTTGACTACTTCTTTCTTCTGGTTGACTAGTATTTCCAGAATCTTTAACTGGGGTCGGAGTGAATTCCCATGTTCCTACGAAATGTGCATCCGCTCCATTGATGGTTTCTGATGCTTTGTCGTAGGACTTGAAGCTCCATATGCCTTCTGCGGTCTTCACTTCCGTTTGACTTGGTTGCGTTGGCGTTACTTGGCTGCCGTCCTTCAAGTCTGTTTGGTCTGCTGGAAGCAAGGATTTCACTTCTTGTGGAAGTTCTTTGCCTGGAGTTCCACTGACAAACTCGTGAACTGCTTTATGAGTCACTGTTGGAACCGGGCTTGCTGTAAATTCCCAGGTACCTACAAACTTAACATCTGATCCATTGATGGTTTCTGATGCCTTGTCGTAGGACTTGAAGCTCCATGTGCCTTCTGCGGTCTTCACTTCCGTTTGACTTGGTTGCGTTGGCGTTGCTTGGCTGCCATCTTTCAAGTTTGTTTGGTCTGCTGGAAGCAAGGATTTCACTTCTTGTGGAAGTTCTTTACCTGGAGTTCCGCTGACAAACTCGTGAACTGCTTTATGAGTCACTGTTGGAACTGGGCTTGCTGTAAATTCCCAGGTGCCTACAAACTTAACATCTGATCCATTAATTGTTTCCGATGTCTTGTCGTAGGACTTGAAGTTCCATGTGCCTTCTGTTGTCTTAACCTCTGTTTGACTTGGTTGTGTCGGAGTCGCTTGGCTACCATCTTTCAAGTTTGTTTGGTCTGCTGGAAGCAAGTCTTTTACTTCTTGTGGAAGTTCTTTTCCTGGCGTTCCGCTTACAAATTCATGTGTTACCTTGTAAGTTGGCGCTGGGGTGAATTCCCATGTGCCTACAAACTTAACATCTGCTCCATTAATTGCTTCCGATGTCTTGTCGTAGGACTTGAAGCTCCATGTGCCTTCTGCTGTCTTCACTTCCGTTTGACTTGGTTGCGTTGGCGTTACTTGGCTGCCGTCTTTCAAGTCTATTTGGTCTGATGGAAGTAAGGATTTCACTTCTTGCGGAAGTTCTTTTCCTGGCGTTCCGCTTACAAACTCGTGAACTGCTTTATGAGTCACTGTTGGTGCTGGGCTTGCTGTAAATTCCCATGTACCTACAAACTTAACATCTGATCCATTAATTGTTTCCGATGTCTTGTCGTAGGACTTGAAGCTCCATGTGCCTTCTGCTGTCTTCACTTCTGTTTGACTTGGTTGAGTTGGAGTCGCTTGACTACCGTCCTTCAGGTCTGTTTGGTCTGCTGGAAGCAAGGATTTCACTTCTTGTGGAAGTTCTTTGCCTGGAGTTCCACTGACAAACTCGTGAACTGCTTTATGAGTCACTGTTGGAACCGGGCTTGCTGTAAATTCCCATGCACCTACAAACTTAACATCCGCTCCATTGATGGTTTCTGATGCCTTGTCGTAGGACTTGAAGCTCCAGGTGCCTTCTGCTGTCTTCACTTCTGTTTGACTTGGTTGCGTTGGCGTTACTTGGTTGCCGTCCTTCAGGTCTGTTTGGTCTGCTGGAAGCAAGGATTTCACTTCTTGTGGAAGTTCTTTGCCTGGAGTTCCGCTGACAAACTCGTGAACCGCTTTATGAGTCACTGTTGGCGCTGGGGTAAATTCCCAAGTTCCTGTAAATTTAACGTCTGCTCCATTGATGGTTTCTGATGCCTTGTCGTAGGACTTGAAGCTCCAGGTGCCTTCTGCTGTCTTCACTTCCGTTTGACTTGGTTGCGTTGGCGTTACTTGGCTGCCGTCCTTCAAGTCTGTTTGGTCTGACGGAAGCAAGTCTTTTACTTCTTTTGGAAGTTCTTTACCTGGAGTTCCGCTGACAAATTCATGTGTTGCCTTGTAAGTTGGAGCTGGGGTGAATTCCCAAGTACCGATGAAGTGGGCATCCGCTCCATTAATGGTGTCAGAGGTCTTGTCGTATGACTTGAAGCTCCAAGTGCCTTCTGCGGTCTTCACTTCTGTTTGACTTGGTTGAGTTGGAGTCGCTTGACTACCGTCTTTCAAGTCTGTTTGGTCTGCTGGAAGCAAGGATTTCACTTCTTGCGGAAGTTCTTTACCTGGCGTTCCACTGACAAATTCGTGTGTTGCCTTGTAAGTTGGTGCTGGGGTGAATTCCCAAGTACCGATAAAGTGGGCATCCGCTCCATTGATGGTTTCTGATACTTTGTCATAGGACTTGAAGCTCCAAGTGCCTTCTGCCGTCTTCACTTCTGTTTGACTTGGTTGAGTTGGAGTCGCTTGACTACCGTCTTTCAAGTCTGTTTGGTCTGACGGAAGCAAGGTTTTCACTTCTTGCGGAAGTTCTTTGCCTGGCGTTCCGCTTACAAATTCGTGTGTTGCCTTGTAAGTTGGTGCTGGGGTGAATTCCCAAGTACCGACGAAGTGAGCATCCGCTCCATTGATGGTTTCTGATGCCTTGTCATAGGACTTAAAGCTCCAGGTACCTTCTGTTGTCTTCACTTCTGTTTGACTTGGTTGAGTCGGAGTCGCTTGACTACCGTCTTTCAAGTCTGTTTGGTCTGCTGGAAGCAAGTCTTTTACTTCTTTTGGAAGCTCTTTTCCTGGCGTTCCGCTGACAAATTCATGTGTTGCCTTGTATCTTGGAGCTGGGGTGAATTCCCAAGTACCGATGAAGTGGGCATCCGCTCCATTGATGGTTTCTGATGACTTGTCATAGGACTTGAAGCTCCAGGTACCTTCTGACGTCTTCACTTCTGTTTGACTTGGTTGCGTTGGCGTTACTTGACTGCCATTAGATAAATTCTTTTCTGTTGCTGGAAGCAAGTCTTTCACTTCTTGTGGCAACTCTTTTCCTGGAGTTCCACTGACAAATTCATGGTGTTTTTCGTAAAGAAGAGCAGTGCTCACCTGATTAGAAGGAGCTGATAAGTTATCAACATGCAAGGTTACAGTGTTGTTAATTTTTTCAGGACCTTTTTCTTCTACCTTTTTGTTTGTAGTAGTATTATAAGTTACAATAATTTCAGCAGAAGAATTTGCTTTTATGTATTCAGGTGTCATTTTAACAGTAACTGTTTGACCTGACTTCTCGATCGTATAGTCACGTCCTTCTTGCAGAGTCACTCCACCTGATTCAACTTTAAGTTCTTTATAGTTCAAGCGATCATCAAAATTTTGAACCATTTCAATAGATGATGGAGCTGCTAAAAGGTCTTTACCTGGAACCGGAACTTTAAAAGTAGCCTTATAAGTTACATCCTGCCCCTCTTTAGCTGGAATCTCAGTTGGTTCCACCTCTAGAACTGGACTTGGGTCAAGCTTTTCAACATACAGTCCAAATACAGCCGAACAGGTTTCTGTAGATGAATAACCGAAATTCAAGCTGTTACTATTTGAACGAAGCGCTAAACCTGAAACATTATTTTCATAGTAACCGCCTCCTGTTATTTGAGTAGCAATCCATGAAGTACGGTCACTTGCTTCTTCCTGTTGCAAGACATTGGCATTGTTCATTAATCGAAGGTTCACATCATTCTTATAGTTTTTTACATAGAAGGTTTCCTTCAAATTGTTTGCATCAATTGCATCAATATCTGTAGGTTTCATGACCAATTTCAAGTCTGTTTCTGTTCCATCAGCATAGCGAATTTCTGCTGTAACATCAGCATCAATCCAAAATGCTTTATTCATGATGTAGTCATGATTCGCATCCACATAAGGAACATTACCAATTTCGAAAGCACTACTTTCCCATAATTCAGAAATTGAGAAAAATTCGACAGTAGACTTTTGAGCACTATTCATTTCAAACTCTGATTGAGCAGTATTTAGATAGTGAAGAGTGACCTTATTGAATTTTAAATAAGCATCTACTTGCTTTCCGTGAATATTACCAATATTTGTGAATTTTAGAGATAAAGGATTTTCAAAAACTTGATCTTGTTTTTTACTTTTATCTACTTTAAGAGTAAAGTTTTCCATCTCGCCTGGATAGGCACCACCCCAGAGATATTCATAGTGGGGATTTGATAAATGAAACTAATCAACAGCCTGTGATTTAGATAAAACACTAAAATTGTTGATGTTCAAATTAAACTTACGAATATCCAAGGTAGAGATATCCGTTCCATTTTTAATCTCTTCTAATGCAGCATAAGACTGAACCGGAAGAAGAAAAATAGAAAAAAGTAAAACAACAAGGCCGATGTAAGCCTTTATTTTTCTACTAAAATTAGTAGAAAACGGCACTTTCATGCCTCTTCTCCATTTCATAATTAACCTCCAAACTAAAAATGATTTATATACAATCATTTTAAAAAGAAATGTTCACCTCATTCTAACACAAAAAGGGGGCAATTAAAAGTAGATTATAGATAAAAATTTATTATTTTGTATTTCCAGGTTGTCAATTTTCTGTGAGAATAATTAAAATATCAAAATTTCAGAACAGGCGTTTACACTATGTAAATAGCTGTTTTATTGTTGAATCTATTATCACTCCATGAGTTTCATAACGTACTCAAGTTACACATAAACATTAATATATTTAATTTTTTATAAAAAAGAACCCAAGAATAAATTCTGGGTTCTTTTTAGTATTTCTAGTACAAAAGATGCTTTTGTACAATTAGAGAGCCTTAGTCTTTCTTACGAACGACAAAGCCTACTAGACCAGCGATAAATAAACCAATCATTGAAAGAAGACTAGTAGAAGCTGTACCTGTACTTGGTAGAACTTGCTGATCTTGGCTTGCAGTTTCTTCTTTCTTAGTGCTTTCAGCTTGGTTCCCTGTTGTTGCAGTATCATTCTTATTACCGTTGGTTGTTGTCGAAGCTACTTTCTTAGTTCCAACTTCAACAATCTCATCTACTGCTGGAGTGGTGATTGTGCTCGATTTCTCAACACGACCTGTTTCAACTCCGTCTGTGTATGTCACTGTATAAACAATGGTGCGAACACCCTTCTTACCAGCAGCTTTCACTTGACGACTTCCTTCTGGAAGATCTTCGTTCTTCACTTCTTTGACTTGGAAAGCAACATCTTCTGTCTTCGTTTCTTCCTTAGTCGTTACAACTGGGACTACTACTTCAGTCGTTACAACTGGGGCTACTACTTTCTTAGTTCCCACTTCGACAACTTCGTCTACTGCTGGAGTAGTGATTGTGTTTGATTTCTCAACACGACCTGTTTCAATGCCGTCTGTGTAAGTGACAGTTTCAACAATCGTACGAACACCTTTTTGCCCAGCGGTCTTCACTTGACGACTTCCTTCTGGAAGATCTGGATTTGTGACTTCCTTCGTTTGGAAGGCAACTTCTTCTGTCTTCGTTTCTTCCTTAGTCGTTACAACTGGAGCTACTACTTTCTTAGTTCCTACTTCAACGATCTCATCTACTGCTGGAGTGGTGATTGTGTTGGATTTCTCAACACGACCTGTCTCTTTTCCGTCTGTGTAAGTGACAGTTTCAACAATCGTACGAACACCCTTCTTACCAGCAGCTTTCACTTGACGACTTCCTTCTGGAAGATCTGGATTTGTGACTTCCTTCGTTTGGAAGGCAACTTCTTCTGTTTTCGTCTCTTCCTTAGTCGTTACCACTGGAGCTACTACTTTCTTAGTTCCAACTTCAACAACTTCGTCTACTGCTGGAGTAGTGATTGTGTTGGATTTCACCTCACGACCTGTTTCAACGCCATCTGTGTAAGTCACTGTTTCAACAATCGTACGAACACCTTTTTGACCAGCTGTTTTCACTCGGCGAACACCTTCAGCTAAGAGTGCATTTTCAACCTCACGAGTCTGGAAGGCAACTTCTTCAGTTTTGGTTACTTCCTTAGTGGTTACAACTGCTTTTGAACCTGTATAAGTAATCTTGTTTTTTGCAGCTTTCTTAGTCTTGCGTGAAACTTCTTTACGAGATTTTTCAACACCATCCACTTTTGTCACTTCATAAGTGACTTCATCGATACCTTCTTCACCTTCTTCAACACGCGTTTGACCTTTATCCAGTGCTGGGTCTACTTTCGCTTCTTCTTTGAAAGCAACTTTTTCCTCTACAGTCACTGTTTCTTTGGTTTCTACACCTGTTTTCTTAGTTCCAACTTCGATGATTTCTTCTACTGGTTCTTTGGTAACTTTCTCGCTTTTCTTAGTACGAGCTGTTTCTTTACCATCTGTCAGTGTGATATCCCAAGTAATGGTCTTAGTACCTTTAACACCCGCTTGTTTCACATTGCGAGTACCTTCTGCAAGATCGGCGTTGTTTTCGGTACGAGATGCATAAGGAATCTCTTCTGTCGTAGTGATTTCTTGATGCTCAACTTTTGGTTCCGTTGGTTGTTCTGTCTTACCAGCCAACAAAGCTTCAGCCTTGGCTTTCAACTCATTGTAACGAGCTTCAAGTGTCGCAAAACTTTTTTGACCTTCTGGACTCTTCATTGCCTTCTTTGCAGTCTCAAAATAATTCTTTGCTTCTACTACATCAGCCTCTAGGAGTTCTTTATTCTCCTCTTCTGGATTATCTGTATAATCCTTAATTGAAGATTCTATATTATCAAGGAATCTTTTGAATTTAAGCGCAATGTTTCGCTCTTGGCCATCTGGAATTTCTTCATCTTCCGCTGGTGTTTCTTCTGCATGCACTGTTGGAATTTGATATAAATCTGGAGCCACATGATAAGTTGCTACTCCAAGAGCGTTTAAAGCAAGTATTGAAATCCCTAACTTTAATAATTTTTTTCTACTCATTATTTTTTCCCTTAACACTTTCAATATACAGTAAGGAGAAGAGTAAATTTTTCTACTCTCCTCTTACTATATGATACTAACGTTCAGCTTTACGCTTCCAAACTAGAAGCCCTGCAAGTCCTGCAGCAAGAGCTGCAAATACTTCAAGAACTGTAGAAACTTCAGAACCCGTATTTGGTAATGTTTCACCTGGTTCTGTTGGTTCTTTCGGAATATCCCCCTCTGCTGGTGGGATATTTGGGGCTGGTGGCGTTACCGGAACCGGTGGTGTTACCGGTGTTGGTGGCGTTACCGGAACCGGTGGTGTTACCGGTGTCGGTGGCGTTACCGGAACCGGTGGTGTTACCGGTGTTGGTGGGAACACCACAACCTTGTTGGTAGTTTTTGGTTTATGGTTAAAGCTTACTGTTGCTGTATTTGGTACACCTGTCGCGAATTGTGTAAAATCTGTTCCTTCTTTGAAGTTAGTGTAAAGTACAAGACGTACGGTACTTCCCTTCAAGGCTTCAAGAACATCTTTATCGCTGATTTCAAGAGTTACAATGTTTTTAGCTTCATCGTAAGTAACAGTGGCAATTGCTTCCAACTCTTTACCTACTAATTCACCACGATCATTTGAAACCTTACTCAATTTTTCAATAGCTGCTTGAAGCTTAGTTTGAGCTTCTTTCAGGTTCTTGATTTCATTTTCAAGTTTCTCTTGTTGTTGTTTCTTATCAGCTGGTGCCAATTCTGCTTCTTTCTCCGCTGGTGCTTGAAGTTTAGCCAAGTTTTCTTCAGCTGCTTTCAACTCTGCTTCCAAGCTTGCAAGATCTTGACTTGGCTCGCTAGTTGCAGGTTTCTTATCTTCTGTTTCAGAAGAATCAGATGTAGCTGGTGTTGTAGTTTCATCTGGCTTAGCTGGTTGCGATGCCTTAGCTGCTTCCAACTGCGTTTTCAATTCAGCCACTTTCGCTTCCGCTGCTTTTAGGTCTTCCTTCCTGTTATCCTCTGTTGAAGTCTCTTCTGTTGACTTGCCTGTCAAAGCTTTGAGTTCTTTCTCAGATTGTTCAAGTTGAGCTTGAAGAGTTGCTTTGATCTTGTCAAACTGAGCATTTTCAACTTTAAGAGCGATACGGTCTTTGTTGACTTTCAAAACTGAATCGATTTCATCACTGATCGTGAAGTTCGTCAAATCTGTCTTGACAAGACGACCATATTGATCTTTCTTGGCATTTCCATTTTCATCTACTGGATCCGTTGGAACCGGAGTAGTGATATCGAAGCGGAAAGTATCTGTTGCATTTGGCAAGCGGTATTCTTTACCAGGTTTAGACCCATCTTCTGGTCCAACAGACTTAGCTGGTTCACCTGGTGTTGGATCTGTTGGTTTTTCTGGGTCACGCGGTTTCACCGTTACTGGTTTTGATTCCTTGCTGCCAGATTGACCATTGGCATCCTTGAAGTTGACAGTTGCTTTGTTTGGTACCAATTGGTCCTTATAAGGAGTCAAATCGCTATTCGCTTTGAGTTTAGCTGGGATGTACAATTGAATCTCTTTGAAGCCTTTTAGTCGAGCGAAATCTTTCACTTTTACAGTGACAGTGTTTCCTTCAACACTTGTTTCAAGAGCTCCATTTGCATCACGACCGTCCACATAGGCTACTGGTGTATCAGCGATTGCCAAAACAGATTCAAGTGTATCTGTTACGGTGAACTCTTTGTACTTATCAATATCTTTTGGTAAAGCTGTATTGACATTGTACATGTAAGGTGCATCGTATTCGACATCCAAGTGGTCCAAGGTACGGTTGATTTTCTTCGTAATTTCTGGTTCTGGTTCTTTTGGAACGATAACCGGAACTTTATTTGAATCTTTGTGTAGTCCTGGTCTATTTGGAATGTTCGCATCATAAGAAGCCGTATTTGGAACAGTGAATCCACGATCTGTTAGATATGGAGTCAAATCAGCTCCCGCTTTGATCTTAGCGTCGAATGTTAACTCAACTGCTTGACCGCCATTGGTTTTCACTTGTTCTTCTGTAAGCGTCAAGGTAATGGTTTGACCTTCTACCTTGATTTGGCTAGCGTCAAGAGCTTGACCATTCAATTTAGCACTTGAAGTTCCTGCGAATTCAAGAACGTCTACGAGTGTATCTGTGACTGCGAAGGCTGTCGCATCTTGCGCTACTGTTGTTTTCACGTTGTATGTGAAAATTTGGTCACGATCAGCGAGGGTTTCTTCAGCTTTAGTATTGACATCTTTCTTGATTTCTGGCTCTTCTGGAGTCGGTGGAGTTACTGGGACTTCGTTCGAATCCTTAGTGAAGCCTGGTTTGTTTGGAAGATCTGCCTTGTAAGCTGCCTTGTTCGGAACCTTGATTGACTTATCTTCTGTTACATAAGCAGACAAGTTCGCGCCGGCTTTGATCTTCGCGTCGAATGTTAATTCAACTGCTTGACCGCCATTAGCTTTCACTTGTTCTTCTGTAAGCGTCAAGGTAATGGTTTGACCTTCTACCTTGATTTGGCTAGCATCAAGAGCTTGACCATTCAATTTAGCACTTGAAGTTCCTGCGAATTCAAGAACGTCTACGAGTGTATCTGTGACTGCGAAGGCTGTCGCATCTTGCGCTACACTTGTTTTCACATTATATGTGAAGACTTGGTCGCGTTTGTCAAGAGTTTCAGCTTCTTTGCCATTCACATCTTTCTTGATTTCTGGCTCTTCTGGTGTTGGAGGCGTTACTGGGACTTCGTTAGAGTCCTTAGTGAAGCCTGGTTTGTTTGGAAGATCTGCCTTGTAAGCTGCCTTGTTCGGAACCTTGATTGACTTATCTTCTGTTACATAAGCAGACAAGTTCGCGCCGGCTTTGATCTTCGCGTCGAATGTTAATTCAACTGCTTGACCGCCATTAGCTTTCACTTGTTCTTCTGTAAGCGTCAAGGTAATGGTTTGACCTTCTACCTTGATTTGGCTAGCGTCAAGCGCTTGACCATTCAATTTAGCACTTGAAGTTCCTGCGAATTCAAGAACGTCTACGAGTGTATCTGTGACTGCGAAGGCTGTCGCATCTTGCGCTACACTTGTTTTCACATTATATGTGAAGACTTGGTCGCGTTTGTCAAGAGTTTCAGCTTCTTTGCCATTCACATCTTTCTTGATTTCTGGCTCTTCTGGTGTTGGAGGCGTTACTGGGACTTCGTTAGAGTCCTTAGTGAAGCCTGGTTTGTTTGGAAGATCTGCCTTGTAAGCTGCCTTGTTAGGAACTTTCACAGTCTTATCTTCTGATAGGTAAGCAGACAAGTTCGCACCCGCTTTGATCTTCGCGTCGAATGTTAATTCAACCGCTTGACCGCCATTGGCTTTAACTTGTTCTTCTGTAAGAGTCAAGGTAATGGTTTGACCTTCTACCTTGATTTGGCTAGCATCAAGAGCTTGACCATTCAATTTAGCACTTGAAGTTCCTGCGAATTCAAGAACGTCTACGAGTGTATCTGTGACTGCGAAGGCTGTCGCATCTTGCGCTACACTTGTTTTCACATTATATGTGAAGACTTGGTCGCGTTTGTCAAGAGTTTCAGCTTCTTTGCCATTCACATCTTTCTTGATTTCTGGCTCTTCTGGTGTTGGAGGCGTTACTGGGACTTCGTTAGAGTCCTTAGTGAAGCCTGGTTTGTTTGGAAGATCTGCCTTGTAAGCTGCCTTGTTAGGAACTTTCACAGTCTTATCTTCTGATAGGTAAGCAGACAAGTTCGCACCCGCTTTGATCTTCGCGTCGAATGTTAATTCAACCGCTTGACCGCCATTGGCTTTAACTTGTTCTTCTGTAAGCGTCAAGGTAATGGTTTGACCTTCTACCTTGATTTGGCTAGCGTCAAGCGCTTGACCATTCAATTTAGCACTTGAAGTTCCTGCGAATTCAAGAACGTCTACGAGTGTATCTGTGACTGCGAAGGCTGTCGCATCTTGCGCTACACTTGTTTTCACATTATATGTGAAGACTTGGTCGCGTTTGTCAAGAGTTTCAGCTTCTTTGCCATTCACATCTTTCTTGATTTCTGGCTCTTCTGGAGTCGGTGGAGTTACTGGAACTTCATTTGAATCCTTAGTGAAGCCTGGTTTGTTTGGAAGATCTGCCTTGTAAGCTGCCTTGTTCGGAACCTTGATTGACTTATCTTCTGTTACATACGCAGACAAGTTCGCACCCGCTTTGATCTTCGCGTCGAATGTTAATTCAACTGCTTGACCGCCATTAGCTTTCACTTGGTCTTCTGTAAGCGTCAAGGTAATGGTTTGACCTTCTACCTTGATTTGACTTGCTTCAAGCGCTTGACCATTCAATTTAGCACTTGAAGTTCCTGCGAACTCAAGAACGTCTTCGATCTTATCGGTTACGCTGAAGGCTGTCGCATCTTGCGCTACTGTTGTTTTCACATTATATGTGAAGACATCATCACGTTTTGCGAGCGTTTCTTCTGCCTTACCGTTAACATCTTTCTTGATCTCTGGCTCTTCTGGTGTTGGAGGCGTTACCGGGACTTCGTTAGAGTCCTTGTGCACTCCTGGTTTGTGTGGGAAGCTTGCGTCATAAGAAGCCTTATTCGGAATCTGTGTACGGCCGTCTTCCTTCACATACGCAGACAAGTTCGCGCCGGCTTTGATCTTCGCGTCGAATGTTAATTCAACTGCTTGACCGCCATTGGCTTTGACTTGTTCTTCTGTAAGCGTCAAGGTAATGGTTTGGCCTTCTACCTTGATTTGGCTTGCTTCAAGCGCTTGACCATTCAATTTAGCACTTGAAGTTCCTGCGAATTCAAGAATGTCTACGAGTGTATCTGTGACTGCGAAGGCTGTCGCATCTTGCGCTACTGTTGTTTTCACGTTGTAAGTGAAGACTTGATCGCGTTTGTCAAGAGTTTCAGCTTCTTTGCCATTCACATCTTTCTTGATTTCTGGCTCTTCTGGTGTTGGAGGCGTTACTGGAACTTCATTTGAATCCTTAGTGAAGCCTGGTTTGTTTGGAAGATCTGCCTTGTAAGCTGCCTTGTTCGGAACCTTGATTGACTTATCTTCTGTTACATACGCAGACAAGTTCGCACCGGCTTTGATCTTCGCGTCGAATGTTAATTCAACTGCTTGACCGCCATTGGCTTTGACTTGTTCTTCTGTAAGCGTCAAGGTAATGGTTTGACCTTCTACCTTGATTTGACTTGCTTCAAGCGCTTGACCATTCAATTTAGCACTTGAAGTTCCTGCGAATTCAAGAACGTCTACGAGTGTATCTGTGACTGCGAAGGCTGTCGCATCTTGCGCTACTGTTGTTTTCACGTTGTAAGTGAAGACTTGATCGCGTTTGTCAAGAGTTTCAGCTTCTTTGCCATTCACATCTTTCTTGATTTCTGGCTCTTCTGGTGTTGGAGGCGTTACCGGGACTTCGTTAGAGTCCTTGTGCACTCCTGGTTTGTGTGGGAAGCTTGCGTCATAAGAAGCCTTATTCGGAATCTGTGTACGGCCGTCTTCCTTCACATACGCAGACAAGTTCGCGCCGGCTTTGATCTTCGCTTCGAATGTTAATTCAACTGCTTGACCGCCATTGGCTTTGACTTGGTCTTCTGTAAGCGTCAAGGTAATGGTTTGACCTTCTACCTTGATTTGACTTGCTTCAAGCGCTTGACCATTTAATTTAGCACTTGAAGTTCCTGCGAATTCAAGAACATCTTCGATCTTATCGGTTACGCTGAAGGCTGTCGCATCTTGTGCTACACTTGTTTTCACATTATATGTGAAGACTTGATCGCGTTTGTCAAGAGTTTCAGCTTCTTTGCCATTCACATCTTTCTTGATTTCTGGCTCTTCTGGTGTTGGAGGCGTTACTGGAACTTCATTTGAATCCTTGTGGTATTTTGGATTATGATCAATATCATAAGAAGCCTTATTCGGAATTTCAGTCTTACCATCTTTATTCACATAAGCGGATAAGTTGGCATTATCTCTAATCTTAGCCTTGAAATTCACTTCAATAGACTTACCGGCATCTGCTTTTACAGAAGCTTCTGTAAAGGCAACTTTGATTACTTGACCAGAAAGTGTCACTGTCGCCTTCGATCCTGCATCCTCACCATCAAGTTTAACAGTAGCTGAAGCATTCTCACCAACAAATTCTAAAACTTCTTTCAACTCGTCTGTCATCTCAAACACAGTTGCGCTGGCAGGCATTGTTGTTTTCAAAGTATAAGTAAATTCTTCATTACGTTTTGCAAGATCGTAACGTTCTGCTCCGTTTACTTCCTTCTTAAGCTCTGGAGTAGTGGTTGGTGGTGGTGTAACTGTAACTGGTTTTGATTCTTTCTTAGAATCAGGATTATCATTAATGATGTAGCTAGCAGTATTTGGTACTACCGGCTTGTCTTTTGATTCATTTGGATAAGCTGCTAAGAGTGCATCAAAGGTAATGCCTTCCTTCACCTTAGCCTTAAATGAAACTTGTACAGCTTTACCAGCATATTGTTTCACTTGCTCTTTACCAAATGTGACCGTCAAACGTTGACCTTCTGTTGTTACAGTGAGGTCTTGAACAGCTTGGCCATCAACAGTGACCGTTGCTTCTCCTTCAAATGCCAATTCTTTGACGATATCATCTGAAATGGTGAATGTATCTGCCACATGTGGAACCGTTGAGTCAATCGTATACGTGAAGACTTCTGATAACTTACCAAGATCTGCGTGTTCCTGACCATTCACTTTCTTAGTGATTGGTGGTGGAGTAACTGTAACCGGCTTGGTTTCTTTCTCACCTTGTTGGTCATTCTTGTTAGTGTATGTAATCTTAGCTTTGTTCTCAATAGATGGAACAGTTGAGCCTTTCTTCACTTTGGCATGAATCACGAGCTCTACTTCTTGGTTACCGTAGTCACCCGCATTCGCAAAATCCTTCATCGTTGCAGTCACGGTTTGACCTTGAACTGTTACATCGAAGAATTTCGCTGCCGCTCCCTTGATTTCAGCTTGACCTGGAGTCAAGTTCTCATCCAAGGTATCCGTTACAACGAAGGACTTGTACGTTGTAATATCATTTGGCAATTTCGCTTTGATATTATAAGTAAAGTCGGTTTCTGCACCGATTGTTGCCTCTGTCAATGTTTCGTTGATTTTCTTATCAACACCTGGTTCTGATGGAGGCGTTACGGTGACTGGTTTCGTTTCTTTTTCTCCGCTATGATCGTTCTTATCTGTGAAGCTGAACTTCGCAGTATTTGGAATGTTGATACGAGTCACTCCATCATTGATCTTAGCCGGAATAATCAATTCAACTTCTTGACCAGCAAGGTCTGTAGCGTTCGCAAAGTCCTTCATCGTTGCAGTCACGGTTTGACCCTCAACTGTTACATCGAAGAAGGCTGCAGCTGCTCCTTTGATAACTGGTTTGCTTGAAGTTTCATTGATAACTGACAAATCTCCTTCAAGTGTATCTGTAATCACAAATTTCTTGTAATCTGTAATATCGGTTGGAAGTTTTGTCTTGATGTTGTAGTTATACGCTTGACCTGTCGCTATATCTAAGTGATCAAGGGTTTCATTGATCTTCTTCGTTACAGGAGGTGGCGTTACAGTGACAGGTTTCGTTTCAACTTCTTTCTCTACATTATTCTCATTTGTAAAGGAAATAGAAGCCTTGTTTTCAATGGTTGTACCTGTCACACCATTTTTAACTTTTGCAGGAATGACTAGTTCAACAGTTGAGTATTTTGCAAGTTCACCAAACTGACCATCCTTCACCGTTGCCGTAATCTCTTGGCCATTGGTGTGGATATCAAAGAGGGCAGCTGCAGAACCTTTAATACTTACGTCACCTGCAAGTGCCAAATTAGCATCTAGTGTATCACGAATCACAAATTTCTTGTAATTAGCAACATCACTTGGTACTGCTGTTGTAATGTTGTAGTTGTATGGTTGCCCATCAAACGTTTGGAAGCTATCCAAGTTTTCATTGATTTTCTTATCAATAGTCGGTTCCTTTGGTTTTGGTGGGGTAACCGTTACTTCGTTAGAGGTTTGTTTCACATCATTCAAGATCACATCCGCTGTATTTGGTACTTTTACTTGACCATCTTTCTTGTATTTAGAAAGATCAGCACCTTTACGGATTTTCGCTTTAAAGGTTAATTCTACATATTGAATGTCTTTCACCTTACGGCGATTCACTTTACGAGTGATTTTTTCAAGATTAGTTTTGTCTAGTGTCAACGAAACGGTTTGACCTGAAACAGTTGTCACACCTTTCAAATCAGTGTTATCTTTTCCACCGAGTTTCACATTTAAGCTATCTGCTTGAACTTCTAACTCTGGAACAACTGTATCTGTCAGCGTAAAGTTGTCCGCAATACCTGGCCATGGAGCCGTCACCTTGTACTCAAAGAGTTCCTCTTCTGCCTTCAAATCTTCATGTTCTTTGTCATTAACCTTCTTCGTAATTTCTGTTACAACTGGTGGTTTCACATAAACAGGATTTGAACGGCGAATGGTACTTGGTTTAGTGTCTGTCTTGGCATGTGCATCTTGGTTTGGTTGATTGTCATCACCATTCCACATGATGTTCCCTTGGTTTAGGAGACCAAATCCATTACTTTCCTGAAGGAGAGCCATGAATTCTTTACTTGATTGATTATTGCGGTATTGTTCTTTCAAACGAACCTTAATGGTCATTTGAGCTTTCTTCAATACCAAGTAATTATAGTTGGATCCTTTAGCAGGAACATCCGCAACCACAACACTTTGAGAGTTGCCTTCTGAATCATCTTGACTAACTAAACGAGTGGCCCATTTTTCTCCATTTGGTCCAGTAGCTGAACTTTCAACCACTTCCAAACGGTAGTCAAGTGGGTCTGTCAACATGACGTTCTTTTCAAATTCGTAGGCTACGTTATTGAAGTTGTAATCAAGAGTATAGGTGAACTCCTCTGCCTTGTCTGACAATTGTGCAGAATAGGCTTTTTTCTTTGTCAAACCAAGCGGGTCATCAATTTCTCCCAAGTCATTACTCTTATCTGCATCGGTAATTTGCTTAGTGACACTTGGGTAACAGTACTCGAGTTTTTGAACTTCAACTTCTTCATTACGTCCACCGATCTTACGGGTTGTAAATTCACCTGTCTTGAAGACACCAGTCAATTCAGGGACTGTAATTGTTTCATTCGTTGGTTTGTAATCAGCTGGCGGATCAACTTCATCCTCTTCATTCGTTTCAGGAGCACGTGCTTCCTTACTCAAATCATAGTCGAAATTGTTATCTCCAGGGTTGAAGACACTATCGGGTACATAGATTGTGACATTGTCACCTTCTTGATTGATTCGACCACGAATTTGTTTTGATGGATCTGTGACTTTTTCAACAACCGTCTTGCCATTGATTCGAACAGCATCAACCTTATACCCAGGTGTAACAGTGAACTCGCCCTTGATGTCTTCCTTAATCAACGCAGCAGCTACCGATTCTAAAATTCGATTTGAGAACTTGTCGATATCGCTTTGTTCATTAACATAGAAAGAAACGTTCTTTCCGTTCACAACTTTGTCTGGTGAAGCCATTGATTGAAGAGCATCATGGAAGATTCCTTGAACTGAACGGTTGTCACCGATATTCAATGTTCTTCCAAATCCATTCAAATAAGCAGAACCATATTGGAAGTATGGGTCAGTGAACCCTGCTACTCGCTCCCAGAAACCAATAACTACAGAACCTTCTGATCCAACAGCATTCTTAAGGGTATTTCCTGCCTCTTTTAATTCGTTTGCACGGCTGACAATATCTTGCGCTGCTTCAGGGAAATAGTTTTGACCAAGTCCCCATGCAGGTTGTAGCTTATAAGTTCTGGCATAACTTTTATCCATAACAACATTACCATCTGGGAGACGGTAACCATTGGCCACACCATCCGTTACAAGGAGGAATACGGTCTTACGACCATTTTTCATTTCTCCTTTTTGACTGTTGTAAGCAGCAAGAGCATCCGTAATACCAGGAACTGTAGGAGTTCCACCTCCAACAGTAATATTATCAATAAAGCTATGAATAGATTTTTGATCTGATGTTAAATCACTTGAACTAAACTGATAATGTTTACCAGTAATTCCCTCATTTGTATAGGTATCCATCGCTCCTGTGAAGTCTTCATTATCAAAATATCGAACCTGATCTAATCCTTGGTAAGCTGAAACAAAGACGCGGTCAGTCGTATCTGGATCCCCTGTACTCACTAAATGTGGGTCAGTTTCATTGTACTGTTCAGGTTTCACATAAGTGGTCAAACGCTTCAAGGCATTCTTAACACTAGGAATAGTTTTTTCAAAGGATCCACTCGCATCCTGAAGAATAACTAAGTCGATCGGTTTACGTGGAACTGTCCACTTTGTTTTTTCTGTTTTCTTTACCTTACGATAACATCCATTCTGGATAATTTCCGTATTCTCTCCTACTCGTCTAGCAGCCCCTTCATCAGCTGATGCACCTCGAGCAAGGAACAGTCCAGCCAATCCTAATGGCACAGAGAGAAACAGAATCATAAACAGAATGGAGACCTTTTTAATGAAATCTCTCATAGTTTTCTTTGAAATCCTATTGCGATTTCTTCTTTCTCCTTTATTCTGAATTAGATGTATGTCAGTCTAGCAGTTCTTATAACTCTTTCGAGGAATTTTCAGCAGTGGTATGATTTACTAATACATTCTTTACCTGTTGCTGTTTTGTCACAAGATACATACTTGGTATGGTTTGAACCTGTAAAAGATCGGCTGCGGACTGATCTTCGTCATAATAATACGGGAAAGTATATCCTTTTTCTTTGATATACTGATCAGCAGTTTCCTTTGTTTCTTTTCCTGGTTCGTTCATATTCAGAAGAACAAAATGAATTTGATCTCCATACTTTTCATACATCTGCTGAACAATGGGTAGTTGTTTCTGGCAATGCGGACACCAACTAGCCCATTCGACAACTAACATAGGTTTATCATACAGTTCCGAGATAGCAGTCAATTTTCCATTTTGAGAGGTCATTTTAAATTCTGGAAGTTGTTAACCTTTTAAACTCAAAGCTGAATTGTTCTCATCACTTGAAGTTGATTGCAAAACGGAAGATGCACCTATATCTTCATCCTTAGTGGGTCTAGTGATATAAATTAAACCCACCGTTAAACCTATGGTGACTTCCATCTCTTAAAACGGAAACGACCATATGTCTCTCTACACAAAATCTCCTTTCTTATAAGAGTAAAACATCATGAATAAGTTTCAAGTAAATAATATATCAACCTATAAAAACGAGAGCTAAACCTCATTCATGTCAAATGATATTTTATCATTTACTAACTAGTATTTCAAGAAATATGTTTTCAAATTGTAAACTTTTTTTCAGAATGTTAAAAACCTACTATTTCATACGTTGGAGAGATTCATGAGATAGGATTACGGGATTCTTATTATGAGTTTTTTCAGAATATTATTATTTTTTAATCAGTCCAACAAATAATCCATTTTTTCGCAATTTACTATGTTATATATACCAAAAACAACATCAAAATACATTTAAATATTTGCAATAATAAGAAAAGATTGTCCACTCAGACAATCTTTTTTTATGTTCTTAATATAAGTCAAGATAATTATCAACTTCCCATTGTGAAACGAAGGTTGCATAGCTAGCCCACTCGATACGTTTGGCTTCAAGGAAGCTAGTGTAGATGTGTTCACCTAGGGCTGCCTTGACCACTTCATCTTCTGTCAAAGCTTTTAAGGCGTTATGAAGAGTTGATGGAAGATCGGTAATTCCAGCTTCCTTACGCTCTTCTGCTGTCATGATGTAGATATTTTCTTCGATAGGAGCTGGTGCTTCGATTTTGTTTTCAATACCATGCAATCCAACTTCCAAAAGAACCGCCATAGCGATATATGGGTTTGCCATTGGGTCCACTGAACGCAACTCAAGACGAGTTCCCATACCGCGTGAAGCTGGTACGCGCACAAGTGGCGAACGATTACGACCAGCCCAAGCAATGTAAACAGGCGCTTCATAACCTGGAACCAAACGTTTGTATGAGTTAACTGTTGGGTTCATGATAGCAGTATAGTTGTAAGCATGCTTGATCAAACCACCAAGGAAATGGTAGGCTGTTTCAGACAACTGCATTCCTTTTGGATCATTTGGATCAAAGAAGGCATTGTTTCCTTCTACATCAAACAAGGACATATTACAGTGCATACCTGATCCGGCAATACCAAATTTTGGTTTTGCCATAAAGGTTGCGTAAAGACCATGTTTGCGAGCAATAGTTTTAACAACAAGTTTAAAGATTTGAATCTTGTCACAGGCACGGAGGACTTCATCATACTTGAAGTCAATTTCATGTTGTCCAACCGCAACCTCGTGGTGACTCGCTTCTACTTCAAATCCCATTTTGGTCAAGACATTCACGATTTCACGACGCGTATTGTCTGCAAGGTCAGTAGGCGCCAAGTCGAAGTAACCACCCTTGTCATTTACTTCAAGTGTTGGATCGCCATTTTCATCTAGCTTAAATAGGAAGAATTCTGGTTCTGGACCAAGGTTGAAGGATTTGAATCCTACTTCTTCCATATGACGAAGTGCACGCTTCAGATTACCACGAGGGTCACCTGCAAAGGGTTCTCCTTCTGTTGTATAGACATCACAGATCAAACCTGCAACACTTCCATTTTCATCTCCCCAAGGAAAGACTGTCCATGTATCCAAGTCTGGGTACAAGTACATATCTGACTCATTGATACGTACAAAACCTTCAATAGAAGAGCCATCAAACATGGCTTTGTTTGACAAGACCTTATCTAACTGTTCATCTGTAGCAGGAATTTCGACGTTTTTCATGGTTCCCAGAATATCTGAAAACATGAGACGGATAAAGGTAACATTTTTTTCCTTGACTTCACGACGAATATCTGTAGCTGTGATTGGCATGGGTTTTCTCCTTAATATATGACTACTTGCGATTGCCTAACCGCGACCAAAGGGTGACCGTACTGAAGCAAAGCGCCCCTGCTGGAGGAGTTCATTGTGAAGTGCACGACGCACTTCCGTCTGACTCACGGTTTTCTTGGACTTCGCCTCACGTTCAGCATATTTTTTCTTAATCGCAGCAATATTATGACCTTCAGAGATATAATCTTTGATTTCAAGCAGACGATCCATGTCATTCAAGGAATACATGCGACGGTTTCCTTCGTTTCGATCAGGCTTTATCAACTCTTGATCTTCATAATAACGAATCTGACGCGCCGAGAGATCGGTCAATTTCATAACACTGCCAATAGGAAAAACAGCCATATTTCGGCGAAATTCTCTTTCCTTCATTTACAATTTCCTTCTTCCTGTCTATTATAGTCTAAAAAAAGACATACGTCAACGAATAATGTCATAAAATGTAACATTATTTTCTTTTTTTCTCCCAAAAGAGCTTCAGTTGCTCAATATCATAATTCACAAGGATTGCGACAAAAACTCCCATAAATGTTTCAAATACGCGTGCAAACACGTACAAAAATGTTTCTCCGCTTGGTATTGATAGGGTAATAATCAACATAGCCGCTACACCACCAATAATTCCTGCCTTATTGTTCATGGCTACATTTGTCATAATGGTTAACATGGTGCAAATTGGAACAACTAGTAAGGTTACCCAAAAGGCTCCATGAAATAAAGTGTTTAAGAGGAAAAAGACAAGGGCGTAAAAACCGCCAATACTATTTCCCAAGATACGCGAAGTTCCAAAATGGACACTCTTATCAAAGCTCTCTCGTAGACTGAAGACCGCTGTCAATGCTCCGATTTGAAGCCCCTTCCAGCCAAAAAAACCAAAAATCAAGAGAACTATAAATACGGCAATCCCCGTTTTAAAGGTTCGCATACCAAGCTTGAACTGTGACTTATCAAATTTATATTTTTTAAAATAACTCATAATCTCAACTTTCTACTACCATTTTAACATAAATTAGTTGATTTTATGAGTGAAAATCAATAGGAAGCGTTTTTAATTTAGGGCTATAAAAAAGAGGAAACAGAGTCCCTCTTTTCTATTTAACTTTTAGAGCTTACTTGCTTTCATCTTCTTTACGTTTCAACTGGCCAAGTCCTAAAACTCCTACTAAAGCTGCTAGACCAAGATATGGCATGTAGCTTGAATCATTTGTACCTGTTTTTGGAAGTGTAGTTAATTTTTTACCAACAGAAACAGGAATTGGTGCTGAAGGATCTTCAACTTTTGGACTAGGAACTCTTGGTTCTTTTGGTGTCTCAGGTTTGTCTGGATCCTTTGGTTTTGGCGTTGGTGTTGGTGTTGGTTTGTCTGGATCCTTTGGTTTTGGCGTTGGAATTGGTGTCGGTTTGTCTGGAGTTCTTGGTATTGGAGTTGTTGTACGTACTGTGTTAGATGCATAAGTAACCTTATTAACAGTATTTACATAAGTATTTTCAAATGTTCCAATAGCAATTCTGCGCATTTGAAGGTAGGTTTCAGCTTGGAATGGTGAATCCAAACTAATCTTTTGTAAGAATTCTTCCTTGAAACGAACAGTTACAATACCATTTGCAGCATCTGTTTCAGCAGTTGTTTGAGATGTTAGATCTGTACCTGCCTTAATCACTGAACCATCTTTCATTGTCAAGTTCAGAGAGCTGAATGTCTTGTAATTACCAGTATACTGATCACCAGCTTGGTCATAATCATCCACAAAGTTGTAATTTTCTAATTCCTCTGAATGATTTTGTGGAATGAGGCCACCAATCAAACGATAGTTAAACGTTTGATAAAATTGAATCGTTTTACCATCCAGATTTTCACTAGTTGGATCTAGACTTACTGTTACGTCTTTTTTCGGTGTGATTTTCGGTACGTTGTTAACCACTACTTCTGTAGCATAGCCATTTCCAAAATCAATTTGATAGGCCTTGTTTTCATACTTACCACCTGTCTTACCAAATTCAGACTTAACAGTCATCGGATCTGTAATGACTAATGATGTTCCAGTTGCTACATATTGCTTGTAAAATTCTTCTGGATTATCAGCAGAGAAGAGTTGGAAAGCACCCTTAACAGTAATGTTAGCTTTCTTCAACAAGTCTTGAACTTTCTTAGGAGCAGCTTCTAGACTGTCATATTTTTGAACGCTGACACCTGATACTTGATTTCCTTTTTCATCTGCAACCTTAATCAAATCAGGACGAACATCTAATGCTTCCTCTGGATAATCATCTACATAGTAGAAGCCGTTTTGGATTGCTTCCTTAGAAGATTTATCACCCTTATATTGATCCAAATCCCATGTTAATTCGTAGTAGTTGGTTGAACCAGCTAAAACTTCTTTTCCATCGATATTAAGGCCTTCTTTATTCTTATTTACTTTCGTTGGCTTAATATAGTTGTTATTTGGATTATCAGGATCATTTGGTTTACCAGGAGTCGTTACACGAACAACATTTGACTTAATACCATAAGCATCATTGACTGTCAAAGTGAAGTTATTCGTATAAGTTGCCCCATCGTTCAATACTCGACCAACAACCGTTGGATGAAGAGTCTCAACAGGTTTAGTTAAGTCAGCATTGTATGTTGCCAATGTCTCGTCAGTCGCCTTAAAGGTTACAGTATGACTTGCTTCATCATAAGTTGTATCAAAGCCTGTACTTGCAGCCTTAGTTGCATCCAAGTCAAACTTATAGCCAGTTGGAAGCGGATCTACCAATACAAATGAAGTAGTTTTTGGACGTCCAGCTGTCAAGGCTTCAGTTTTCAATTCAAACTTAACAATTGACTGTTTAGCAACCAATGTCCGGTCAATATCTACACCATCCTCATTCTTAATTTCTTTATTAATCTGAGGCTGAGCTAATAAACTGCTATAGTGGAAATGAACTGTCGGTACAACTGGTGGAGTCGGTAACTGCTTAGGAGTTGGTGCTAGCGGTGGAGTTGGCAATGGATCATAATTTGGCTCTTCTGGTTTTGATGGCTCTGGTTGGTCTGGAGTTTTTACCGGTGGTGTTGGCTCATTTTCATATGTTGGTGCTACTGGTGCTGGCTCCAATGGTTTCTCTGTCTCATATGTTGGCTCTTCTGGTTTTGATGGCTCCGGTTGATCTGGAGTTTTTACCGGTGGAGTTGGCTCATTTTCATATGTTGGTGCTACTGGTGCTGGCTCCAATGGCTTCTCTGTCTCATATGTTGGCTCTTCTGGTTTTGATGGCTCCGGTTGATCTGGAGTCTTAACTGGCGGAGTTGGCTCGTTTTCATAGCTTGGT
Source organism: Streptococcus oralis (assembly GCF_965111685.1). Taxonomy (GTDB): domain Bacteria; phylum Bacillota; class Bacilli; order Lactobacillales; family Streptococcaceae; genus Streptococcus; species Streptococcus oralis_B. The sequence continues at coordinate 332,266 of NZ_OZ217340.1, read as the reverse complement.
GCTACTGGAGCTGGTTCCAATGGTTTCTCTGTCTCATACATTGGTTGAGTTGGAGCTGTTGGTGAAACAGGTTTCGTCGGAACCCCAATTGCATTAATGTTTGAATTGAAAGCAAACCAAATATTTCCACTTTTAGAAGAAGCCATATTAAAGCTAATCTCCGATTGAGTTATTTCACCGACAATAGCACCGTACCAATTATTTGGACTAGAGGTTGTATCCCATTCCGATGTATTCCAACGAGCCCCTCGCGATTTTTCTGCATTTGATGAATCTGCATAAGCAGAGTTATTTTCATGAATCTTGATAGATGAACCAGAAATTGGAATATATCGACCGTTAAAGTTTCTAACACTTTCAATTGCATCTTTATCAATTGCCCCACTACCGTTACCTCTATTTAGAGATGAAAAATTAACTAATCCTCCTGTGAGATTCATAAGTTGACCTTCTTCATCATAAAACTTGACTTTTACATTAATGTTTGTAGAAGTAAAATAATCATTATACCATGCTGTCACAGTTGGATCACTCGAGGCAAACATAGTCATTTTGGTTCCATCGTTAAAACCTGTTTCTTTTAATGTGTAAGTGTAAACTACTTTTGAAATTTTCTTACCATTAAAACTTGAATTTTTTAGACCAGTATAGGTAACATCGACTGGTTTATTCTTTTCTAATACAAGCTTTGCATAAGTGTTATTCGAATTGATTGCATTGAAATATGAATATGCTGTAGATTTTTTCCTATCAGGATTTGTTGGCGAAATCCCCCATGATTTTACCAAAGCATCCAATTCCTGCTGCCCATATTGATGTACAGATGAATCAATTGTTCGTATTGCATTTGGTTCTGATTTAAAGTTCAACGATTGTGATCTTGGCTCTGAAAGATAACCATCTTGCTTCTTTTTACTCTCCGCTTCTGCGAGTGCTGCAGTATAAGCTGCTAAATCTTTCTTATATTTGGCAAGATCAGCTTCATATTTTGCTAATTTAGCTTCATAATCTGTTTTAGCCACGGCATTCCGTTGCTTGATTGCTTCGTTTTCGGCTTGGAGCGCTGCATTTTTTGCCTTGTTGTCTTCAACAGCCTTTTCATAGGCTGCTTTTGCATCAGCATTTGCTTTTTGAACGCGAGCTAGTTCTGTCTGGTATTTGGCTAGCTTAGCTTGGTAGTCAGCTTCACTGTCTTCGTTGGCTTTCTTTACTGCTGCCAAATCTGCTTCATATTGCTTCAATGCTGCTTCATAAGTCGCTTTAGCCGTCTCATTACGTTGCTTAATGGCTTCATTTTCAGCTTGAATGGCTGTATTTTTAGCTGTGTTTTCTTCAACTGCCTTTTCATAGGCTGCTTTAGCATCAGCATTTGCCTTTTGAACACGAGCCAGCTCTGCTTGGTAAGCTGCTAATTTAGCTTGATAATCAGCATCATTATCTTCCTTGGCTTTCTTAATAGCTGCAAGGTCTGCTTCATACTGCTTCATCGCTGCGTCATAGTTTGCTTTGGCAGTTTCATTACGTTGCTTAATCGCTTCATTTTCAGCTTGAAGCGCTGCATTTTTTGCAGTATTTTCCTTTACTGCTTTATCATATGCCTCTTTAGCTTCAGCATTCGCTTTTTGAACACGAGCTAATTCTGTCTGGTAAGCTGAAAGTTTATTTTGATAATCCTGTTGACTATCTTCGTTTGCTTTTTTGACAGTTGCTAAATCTTTTTGATATTGTGCTAGCTTAGCCTCATATTCTGATTTAGCTGTTGCATTGGCAGTGTTGATTTTTTCAACTTCTTCTTGATGACTTTTTAGATCTTTTTGATACTTGTCATCCGCTGCTTTGTTTTCAGCATTGATTTTATCTGTTTCAGCCTGATGAGCTGCGACTTCCTTTTTATATGCTTCAGTCGTTGTCTTTATTTCTTCAGCCTGTTTAGCATAGTCGCTTTTAATCTCATCTTGTTTTTGAGCATTCTCTGTAGCAGTTGTGGCTGTTCCTTTGTCTTTTGTTTCATCTTGAACTACCTTAACTCCTGCGGATTTTGCATCAGCAACTGCTTTATCCAAATCAGCTGATGATACTTCTACTGGCAAAGCTGAGTCTTTAGTACCAGCCTTAGCTTGGCTTTCTTTGGCAACTTGGCTCATTTCACCCTGAGCTTCAGGTAAATTTGTGGCTGGGTTTCCTGTAGTAGCTACCTCAACCGTACTTGTACTAGTTGTCTCTGTAACTTCATCAGCAAATACTGCTTTGTCTGCAAAAGCAATCAAAGCAGTTCCTAAAACAGCACCACACAAAGTTTTCGCAACTTTGCTTTTACGAAATCCATAGACTTCTTTTTTATTTTTCATTATAATCCCTTTCCTTATCTAAATTTAGTCGTTACTTCTTATATTAACACTTTACAAGGCAAGATACAAATATTTACTCTTTATGTTTATAAATCAAATTAAAAAGAAGATGGTCACTGAGACTCCTATAGTCAAGAAAAATCACCAAATCCCTCGTATCATCAACCAAAAGATTGCCCAGAAGCTAATTGAAAAGACTTCTATGACTGACATTGCCCATCAGCTGTCTATTTCAACTTCAACTGTCATTCGCAAACTCAATGACTTCCGTTTTAAGCATGATTTTTCTCGTCTGCCTGAGATTATGTCCTGGGATGAGTATGCCTTCACTAAGGGAAAGATGAGTTTCATTGCGCAAGATTTTGAAAAGCCCAATATCATCACTGTTCTTGAGGGCAGAACACAAGCTATCAAGCGCTACTGGAAGCTCTTTCAACAGGATAGTCGTAAACTCAGTGATAAGCGTTTTTATAGACCTACTTTTCGTATGCACTTAACCAATAAAGAAATCCTAGACAAGCTTTTGAGCTATTCAGAAGACTTGAAACACCACTATCCTCTCTATCAACTCTTGCTTTTTCACTTTCAGAATAAGGAACCAGAGAAATTTTTCGGACTCATTGAAGACAATATAAAGAAGGTTTATTCTCTTTTTCAGACTGTCTTTAAAACATTTATAAAGGACAAAGGGAAAATCGTCAATGCCCTTCAGTTATCCTATTCCAACGCAAAATTGGAAGCGACTAATAATCTCATCAAACTTATCAAACGCAATGCCTTTGGTTTTCGGAACTTTGAAAACTTCAAGAACGAATTTTCATCACTCTGAATATCAAAAAAGAAAGGACGAAATTTGTCCTTTCTCGAGCTTATCTTTTCTTCAACCCACTACAGTTGACAATGAGCCTAAAAAAGAGGAAACAGAGTCCCTCTTTTCTATTTAACTTTTAGAGCTTACTTGCTTTCATCTTCTTTACGTTTCAACTGACCAAGTCCTAAAACTCCTACTAAAGCTGCTAGACCAAGATATGGCATGTAGCTTGAATCATTTGTACCTGTTTTTGGAAGTGTAGTTTTTTCTTTACCAACAGAAACAGGAATTGGTGCTGAAGGATCTTCAACTTTTGGACTAGGAACTCTTGGTTCTTTTGGTGTCTCAGGTTTGTCTGGATCCTTTGGTTTTGGCGTTGGAATTGGTGTCGGTTTGTCTGGAGTTCTTGGTATTGGAGTTGTTGTACGTACTGTGTTAGATGCATAAGTAACCTTATTAACAGTATTTACATAAGTATTTTCAAATGTTCCAATAGCAATTCTGCGCATTTGAAGGTAGGTTTCAGCTTGGAATGGTGAATCCAAACTAATCTTTTGTAAGAATTCTTCCTTGAAACGAACAGTTACAATACCATTTGCAGCATCTGTTTCAGCAGTTGTTTGAGATGTTAGATCTGTACCTGCCTTAATCACTGAACCATCTTTCATTGTCAAGTTCAGAGAGCTGAATGTCTTGTAATTACCAGTATACTGATCACCAGCTTGGTCATAATCATCCACAAAGTTGTAATTTTCTAATTCCTCTGAATGATTTTGTGGAATGAGGCCACCAATCAAACGATAGTTAAACGTTTGATAAAATTGAATCGTTTTACCATCCAGATTTTCACTAGTTGGATCTAGACTTACTGTTACGTCTTTTTTCGGTGTGATTTTCGGTACGTTGTTAACCACTACTTCTGTAGCATAGCCATTTCCAAAATCAATTTGATAGGCCTTGTTTTCATACTTACCACCTGTCTTACCAAATTCAGACTTAACAGTCATCGGATCTGTAATGACTAATGATGTTCCAGTTGCTACATATTGCTTGTAAAATTCTTCTGGATTATCAGCAGAGAAGAGTTGGAAAGCACCCTTAACAGTAATGTTAGCTTTCTTCAACAAGTCTTGAACTTTCTTAGGAGCAGCTTCTAGACTGTCATATTTTTGAACGCTGACACCTGATACTTGATTTCCTTTTTCATCTGCAACCTTAATCAAATCAGGACGAACATCTAATGCTTCCTCTGGATAATCATCTACATAGTAGAAGCCGTTTTGGATTGCTTCCTTAGAAGATTTATCACCCTTATATTGATCCAAATCCCATGTTAATTCGTAGTAGTTGGTTGAACCAGCTAAAACTTCTTTTCCATCGATATTAAGGCCTTCTTTATTCTTATTTACTTTCGTTGGCTTAATATAGTTGTTATTTGGATTATCAGGATCATTTGGTTTACCAGGAGTCGTTACACGAACAACATTTGACTTAATACCATAAGCATCATTGACTGTCAAAGTGAAGTTATTCGTATAAGTTGCCCCATCGTTCAATACTCGACCAACAACCGTTGGATGAAGAGTCTCAACAGGTTTAGTTAAGTCAGCATTGTATGTTGCCAATGTCTCGTCAGTCGCCTTAAAGGTTACAGTATGACTTGCTTCATCATAAGTTGTATCAAAGCCTGTACTTGCAGCCTTAGTTGCATCCAAGTCAAACTTATAACCAGTTGGAAGCGGATCTACCAATACAAATGAAGTAGTTTTTGGACGTCCAGCTGTCAAGGCTTCAGTTTTCAATTCAAACTTAACAATTGACTGTTTAGCAACCAATGTCCGGTCAATATCTACACCATCCTCATTCTTGATTTCTTTATTAATCTGAGGCTGAGCTAATAAACTGCTATAGTGGAAATGAACTGTCGGTACCACTGGTGGAGTTGGCAACTGCTTAGGAGTTGGTGCTAGCGGTGGAGTTGGCAATGGATCATAATTTGGCTCTTCTGGTTTTGATGGCTCTGGTTGATCTGGAGTTTTTACCGGTGGAGTTGGCTCATTTTCGTAGTTTGGTGCTACTGGAGCTGGTTCCAATGGTTTCTCTGTCTCATATGTTGGCTCTTCCGGTTTTGACGGCTCTGGTTGATCTGGAGTCTTAACTGGCGGAGTTGGCTCATTTTCATATGTTGGTACTACTGGTGCTGGCTCCAATGGTTTTTCCACTTCATAAGTAGGAGCTTGTGGTTCAGTTGGTGCTACCGGTGGAGTTGGTTTTTCCTTAGTAATTTTCGGAACGTTGACCGCACGAATTTTACCATTGAGTGAGTACCAAATGTTTGGTTTTTTACCTTCAGTATTGTCTCTTCCAGGTACTTGAGGCATTTCCGCTACAGGCATCACATTAGTAGCAGACGTTGCACCAACCGTAACGTAATTATTAGGGCCTGACATACTAATAGCCCCTGCACCATACCAAGAGTTTGGTGCATCAGAGCTATCCCAACCAGAACCTGGCTGACCATTTGGATACATTGTCCAACGTGCCCCACCCTGTCCTTGTTTAAAGTTCAAGGTTTCAGTAGCATAAATCATGCCATTCTTTTCACCAATGGATGAACCTGAGATTTTGATAAACTTACCACTATAATCCTTGGCCATCTCAATAGAGTTATGCTCACGGTTAAGTGAGGCTACAGAAAGAAGGGCGTTGTCAAAATTAATTGGCTGATCATTTTCATCATAGAAGGTGAATTCATTTTTAATGAAAAGCGAAGTATCTTTTTCTACTTGACCCGTATAGGCTGAAGCAAAGACTCCTAGAGTAGGGTCGGTAAAGATTCCCAACCAAACTTTTCCACTAGGATTTTTAAATTGCGAAGAAGGATCTACAGTATATTTGTAAACAATCTTCGAAATCTTTTTACCGTTGTAGTAGGAATTTTGAAGGTTGGTATAAGTCGCTGTTACGCTTTGACCACGTTCTAGAAGAACAGATCCCCATTTAACTTCAGTTTTATTCCCTACATTGGTGGTCCAGTCAGATTTGTTATTGATGTTCCCATACAATTCTACTGAAGAAGTAGTAGCACCGTTTTCCAAATCCTTGACATTCAGGTTATCTAACTGAAGATTCTTTTTACCATACTGGACTGTGTCTTTCTTAAAGGCTTCATCAACAGCTGCTGCTGTAAGAAGTTTTCCTTCTGTTTTGAGGTCAAGTTGAGCATTCGGTTCTAAATCATAAACCAAGCTCTGAGCAGATGGCTTAGACAAGTAACCATCTTGATCTTTATTCTTTTCAAGTTCTACAAGTGCTGCCTTAATTTTGGCCTGCTCATCTTCATAAGCCTTCAACTTAGCCGGATACTCAGCCAACTCTTTCTTATATTTGGCAAGATCTGCTTCATATTTTGCTAATTTTGCTTCATAGTCAGTTTTAGCTGCGGCATTCCGTTGCTTGATTTCTTCGTTTTCGGCTTGGAGCGCTGCATTTTTTGCCTTGTTGTCTTCAACGGCCTTCTCATAAGCTGCTTTAGCATCAGCATTTGCTTTTTGAACGCGAGCTAGTTCTGTCTGGTATTTGGCTAGCTTAGCTTGGTAGTCAGCTTCATTGGTAGCATTTGCTTGCTTAACTGCCGCCAAATCTGCTTCATATTGCTTCAATGCTGCTTCATAAGTCGCTTTAGCCGTCTCATTACGTTGCTTAATGGCTTCATTTTCAGCTTGAATGGCTGTATTTTTAGCTGTGTTTTCTTCAACTGCCTTTTCATAGGCTGCTTTAGCATCAGCATTTGCCTTTTGAACACGAGCCAGCTCTGCTTGGTAAGCTGCTAATTTAGCTTGATAATCAGCATCATTATCTTCCTTGGCTTTCTTAATAGCTGCAAGGTCTGCTTCATACTGCTTCATCGCTGCGTCATAGTTTGCTTTGGCAGTTTCATTACGTTGCTTAATCGCTTCATTTTCAGCTTGAAGCGCTGCATTTTTTGCAGTATTTTCCTTTACTGCTTTATCATATGCCTCTTTAGCTTCAGCATTCGCTTTTTGAACACGAGCTAATTCTGTCTGGTAAGCTGAAAGTTTATTTTGATAATCCTGTTGACTATCTTCGTTTGCTTTTTTGACAGTTGCTAAATCTTTTTGATATTGTGCTAGCTTAGCCTCATATTCTGATTTAGCTGTTGCATTGGCAGTGTTGATTTTTTCAACTTCTTCTTGATGACTTTTTAGATCTTTTTGATACTTGTCATCCGCTGCTTTGTTTTCAGCATTGATTTTATCTGTTTCAGCCTGATGAGCTGCGACTTCCTTTTTATATGCTTCAGTCGTTGTCTTTATTTCTTCAGCCTGTTTAGCATAGTCGCTTTTAATCTCATCTTGTTTTTGAGCATTCTCTGTAGCAGTTGTGGCTGTTCCTTTGTCTTTTGTTTCATCTTGAACTACCTTAACTCCTGCGGATTTTGCATCAGCAACTGCTTTATCCAAATCAGCTGATGATACTTCTACTGGCAAAGCTGAGTCTTTAGTACCAGCCTTAGCTTGGCTTTCTTTGGCAACTTGGCTCATTTCACCCTGAGCTTCAGGTAAATTTGTGGCCGGGTTTCCTGTAGTAGCTACCTCAACCGTACTTGTACTAGTTGTCTCTGTAACTTCATCAGCAAATACAGCTTTGTCCGCAAAAGCAATTAAAGCAGTTCCTAAAACAGCACCACACAAAGTTTTCGCAACTTTGCTTTTACGAAATCCATAGACTTCTTTTTTATTTTTCATTTTAATCCCTTTCCTTATCTAAATTTAGTCGTTACTTCTTATACTAGCACTTTACAAGGCAAGATGCAAATATTTACTCTTTTTTCTTTTTATTTATAGAAATATTCCACATATTTATAAATTAAATTAAAAAGAAGATGGTCACACCATCTTCTTTCAAATAAACTATTTATTTTTCAGTCAAAGCTGCAAGTCCTGGAAGAACTTTACCTTCAAGGAGTTCCATTGATGCTCCACCACCAGTAGAGATCCATGAGAACTTGTCCGCACGTCCAAGGTTGATCGCTGCAGCAGCTGAGTCACCACCACCGATGATTGATTTAACACCTGGTTGTTTCACGATCGCATCCATGACACCGATTGTACCAGCTTGAAAGTCAGGGTTTTCAAACACACCCATAGGTCCGTTCCATACAACTGTTTTCGCACCAGTCAAAGCTTCATCAAACTTAGCAATTGATTTTGGACCGATATCCAAACCAAGGAAGCCTGGATCAACTGCTTCACCTTCAGTGTCTTTCACTTCAGTGTAGTCAGCAAATGCGTTTGCTTCTTTTGAGTCAACTGGCAAGATCAATTTGCCGTTTGCTTTTTCAAGAAGAGCTTTAGCGACATCCAATTTGTCTTCTTCTACAAGTGAGTTACCGATTTCGATACCTTGAGCTTTGTAGAATGTGTAAGTCATCCCACCACCGATAAGAACTTTATCAGCTTTTTCAAGCAAGTTTTCGATAACACCGATCTTGTCTGAAACTTTTGAACCACCAAGGATAGCCACGAATGGACGTTCTGGAGCTTCAACAGCTTCTTGGATATAGGCAATTTCGTTTTCAAGAAGGAAACCAGCAACTGCTTTTTCAACGTTTGCCGAGATACCAACGTTAGATGCGTGTGCACGGTGAGCTGTACCGAATGCATCGTTTACGAAGATACCATCTCCAAGTGATGCCCAGTATTTACCAAGTTCAGGATCGTTTTTAGATTCTTTCTTGCCGTCAACATCTTCGAAACGAGTGTTTTCAACCAAGAGAACTTGTCCATCTTCAAGAGCGTTAACAGCGGCTTCCAATTCAGCACCACGTGTAACACCTGGGATAAATTTAACTTCTTGTCCCAATTTAGCAGCCAAGTCAGCAGCTACAGGAGCAAGTGATTTACCTTCTTTGTCTGCTTCTTCTTTTACACGTCCAAGGTGAGAGAAGAGGATTGCACGTCCACCTTGTTCAAGGATGTACTTGATAGTTGGAAGAGCTGCAGTGATACGGTTGTCATTGGTAATCACGCCATCTTTAACAGGTACGTTGAAGTCAACACGAACGAGAACTTTTTTCCCTTTCAAGTCAACGTCTTTAACAGTCAATTTTGCCATTAGATATGACTCCTTCTTTTTTTATACGTGTTAATTATATCACAAAATCAGCAAAAGAGATAGAAAAACCCTAAACTTTTCTTGTTCTTTCTTCTATTTATTAACCTAAAAACCTAGGATTGCAGTTCGGAAAATAGCAATCTTCACATAATTCGGTTGGAAAAATTTAGGCAAATTTCTTGATTGCTCTGCCTAATTACTTCTATACCATTCTTTTTCCAACATTTTAATCCTTAATATTCTAAACTATACGGTCCTTCTTTTTGAATTGCTAGGTTTCTTATTGTACAATATAACTGAAATAGTTTCTTTTAGTTTGTGCTATTTGAAATTAAAAAAGAGGATTTACTACAATGAAATTAGAAAGACTAATCTATATTTTACTGTCTCTTTTAAATAAGAAGAGAATAACAGCTAAAGAGATTGCAGAGAGGTTTGAAATATCTACTCGAACAGTATACAGAGACATGGATACGCTTAGTTTAGCGGGGATTCCAATCTATTCGGAACGTGGAGATAAGGGAGGTTTCTATATACCAAGCGACTATAAGATAGACAGAAACTTTTTCACTGAGGAAGAGAGACAGTTTATTATTAATATGAGCCAGAATGTTAGTAAAATCGTTGGCCATTCAAGTCTTGACAGTATCGAGCACAAGCTTTCTTCTCAAGAAATTGCAAGAGCAAACAGTCCTTTTTACTTTGATCTCAGTTCCTGGACTCTTAATACAAATTATTTACTAGACATTGAGGAAGCGATACAAACTGAACAGATGATTTCTTTTTCTTACTATTCGAAAAAACAAGAGAAAAGTCAGCGAACAATTATCCCATACAGATTGATCTATAAACTGAATGCTTGGTATGTTATCGGTTACTGCTTAGAAAAATTAGATTTTCGTATTTTTAAATTAACTCGAATTCGTGAACTAGAACTAGTGGAGATAAAAGATAAACCATTCGATTATCCACGTTTATCTCAAGAAAAGTTAGACCTTTTTTTAAATCCCCCAAAACATAAAGTGGAGGGGCAAAGAGAAGAAATCGAACTAGTTTTTACAAGATTTGCACTTCCAAAAATCTACGATTACTTCACGGAAGAAGAAATCAGAGTCGAGGACGAAATAATAAAAGTTCAGGCATCCAGAGCTTTAACTCCTGCATTTTTTGATTTACTCTTAAGCTTTGGTTATCAAGTAAAGGTCGTATCTCCAAGTCACTTACAAAATCTACTGGTCAGTACTCTCAAAAAAAATCTTCAGCAATATGACAACCTGTAGTCATATTTCCTTTTGTATACTCTTAATTGGGCAAAATATTTCATGATATTCATCATAGCCCAATTATTTTACAGGAGGTTCCAAATGGATACAAAAACACTTGCAGAAAGCTATTTTACGGCAGTAAATGAGGGAGGCTGGGAAGATTTCGTAGCTGAAAACTTTGATTATGGCATGTGCGATAGTATAGAAATTCGACAAGGACGTGATATTTATTTGCAAGGAGCAGGCCAATTCTATGCTTTGAGCCAGCATCTTGAAGTGAAGCAATTATTTGTTGATGGTCGAACTGTCTCAGCCTTAAATCGCTACCATCTACATTCCCCTCAAGGAAAAGAACTAGAACTGGACGTCGCAGAATTTCTGAAATTCGATGAGTTTGATAAATTAGTTGCATCCAATATTTATTTCGACACCTATCGCTTCCAAAAATTTATCCAAGAAATTGAATAACAAAAATCTAGCTTCAAATTTACTCTTCAATTTCAAAACTAAAAACAAGGTCTGACTAATCTACAGTCAAGCCTTGTTTTTTTATTTTCATGAGAAAATCCAAGATTCGTAAATCCGATTAGTCTTCTTTCTTCTTTCTAACAAGTAAACGCTTTACTTTTTGATAAAAAGTAACTGTTCTCAGTGTACGTCACCAGAACAGGATCATCTTCATTTTATCCTATATGAAAGCGATGTCAATCTATTTAACACAAAAACTATAACTAGGATAATAATCAGTAGAATTTGGACACAATCCTATAAATCATCTATTTTAAAGAGATTCTATCTCTCATTTTGAAAGAAAGTTCTTGTTTCTTATGAAAATTTCTACTAAACACTTGTGAGATTTACTTTTATCCTTTAAAATAGAATAGGAGGAATTCCGTTATTATTTTTCGGAGGAGAAAGAAATGTCCATTAATTGGCAGGAAATTTTATTTCACTTTTTAGGAGGTCTAGGACTGTTTTTATACAGTATTAAGACCATGGGAGACGGTTTACAACAAGCTGCTGGAGATCGCCTTCGTTTTTACATTGACAAGTATACCAGCAATCCCTTTTTAGGTGTTCTAGTCGGGATTGTCGTGACTGCCCTGATTCAGTCAAGTACAGGGGTTACAGTTATCACGGTTGGGCTGGTCAGCGCTAGTCTTCTCACTCTTAGACAGGCTATCGGAATTATCATGGGAGCCAACATCGGAACCACCGTTACTTCCTTTATCATCGGTTTCAAGCTTGGTGAGTATGCTTTACCCTTGATTTTCCTTGGAACCATGTTCCTCTTCTTTACAAAAAACAGAACAGCAAACAATATCGGGCGCATCCTGTTTGGTGTCGGGGGAATCTTCTACGCTCTCAACCTCATCAGTGCCGGTATGAGTCCGCTTAAAGATTTACCACAATTCAAGGAATATATGGTAACCTTGGGACAAAATCCTATTTTAGGAGTAGTAGCCGGTGCAGTGATTACCGTCCTCATTCAAGCCTCTTCGGCAACTATCGGGATTCTACAAGGTCTCTATTCAGGTGGCTTCCTTGACCTTAAAGGTTCGCTACCTGTTCTCTTCGGGGATAATATCGGGACAACCTTAACCGTTATCATTGCAGCAGCTGGAGCAAACATCTCTGCAAAACGCGTTGCAGCGACCCACGTTATCTTTAACGTTTTAGGAACTATTCTTTGCTTAATCTTATTAGGCCCCTTCACTGCTATGATCGAGTACTTCCAGGCACTCCTTCAACTCTCACCTGAGATGACGATCGCCTTCTCTCACGGAGCCTTTAACATAAGCAATACCATTGTACAATTTCCATTCATCGGAGCCTTGGCCTACTTTGTAACCAAGATTATCCCTGGTGAAGACGAAGTTGTTAAGTACGAGCCTCTTTATCTCGACGAACAACTTATCCAGCAATCTCCTTCTATCGCTCTAGGAAATGCCAAAAAAGAACTCTTGCACTTGGGGAACTATGCTGCCAAAGCTTTTGACCTTTCTTATACCTATATCATCGGTTTGGATGAAAAGGTAGCTGAAAAAGGGCACAAGACAGAGGAAGCCATCAACACCATCGATGAAAAACTCACTCGTTACCTCATCAGACTCTCAAGCGAATCCTTGAGCCAAAAGGAAAGCGAAGTGTTGACCAACATTCTGGATTCATCTCGTGATTTGGAACGGATTGGAGACCACGCAGAAGGGTTAATCAACCTAACAGACTATCTCCAACGCAAGAATGTTCAGTTCTCTGAGGCCGCTTTGAAAGAGCTAGCTGAGATTTATCAAGCAACAACTGCATTTATCAAAGATGCCCTTGATAGTGTGGAAAACAATGATATTGAAAAAGCTCACAGTCTGATTGAACGCCATAAAGAAATCAACAATATGGAACGCGTTCTTAGAAAGACCCACATCAAACGCCTTAACAAGGGTGAGTGTTCTACACAAGCTGGAGTCAACTTCATCGACATCATTTCCCACTACACTCGTGTGTCTGACCATGCTATGAACCTAGCTGAAAAGGTTATCGCTGAACAAATCTAATAAACAAAAAGCTATCCTGAATGGGATGGCTTTTTTCGTCTCCTCATCAAGAATTTCTTTTCTAGCATATAGAAAAATGCTTTGATTCCATTGTGAATCAAAGCATTTTAAAGAGTTCTCCAAACATGATAGCAGAAACTGCAGTGCCTCTGTACTTGGCTTCTTCTCTTTTGATAAAGCGCGCCAAGTTGATCAACTCAGGTGCTGGGTGTTTGGGATTGATGAGCAATTCACGGGTGACCAGTCCTGAGAGTCGGACTGCTAGTAATTGCTCATTTGTAGTAGGTAGTTTTTTAGCAGTCTCAAGGAGAGCAGCAACTAAATCTTCACTCAAGCCCTGACGGGCATGGTTATAGAGATCTTTTATAAGGCTTTCTAGGTTTGGTTCTACCATACGGCACCTCCCTTATTTTTAATAATTTTTAATCAAATTAACCGTTGAGCGGTCCAATTTTTTCACCAAGGCTTGCAAGAAAGCTTGAGCTTCTAGGAAGTCATCCATCGCGTAGAGAGTTTGGTGAGAATGGATATAACGAGCGCAGACACCGATAGTTGTAGATGGGACACCACCATTTTTCAGATGAGCTGCTCCAGCGTCTGTTCCGCCTTTTCCACAGTAGTATTGGTACTTGATGCCAGCTTCTTCAGCCGTTGTCAAAAGGAAATCCTTCATTCCTGGGAGAAGCAAGTGACCTGGATCGTAGAAGCGAATCAAGGTTCCATCCCCAATCTTGCCTTGACCGCCATAAACATCACCAGCAGGTGAGCAATCCACAGCAAGGAAAACTTCTGGATCAAACTTAGTTGTAGAAGTATGAGCACCACGAAGACCAACCTCTTCTTGGACATTGGAACCAAGATAGAGTTCATTTCCGAGTTTTTGACCTGAAAGGGCTTCTGCAAGCTCGCTTACCATGAGAACACCGTAGCGGTTGTCCCAAGCTTTAGAGATGATATTTTTTTCATTGGCTGTCAAGATAGCAGAGCTATCAGGGACAATGGTGTCACCTGGACGGATGCCAAAACTTTCTGCCTCAGCCTTGTCTGTAAAACCACCATCAAAGACAATATCCGAAATAGCAGGCATAGTTGGTCCGCCCTTTCCACGTGTTAAATGTGGAGGAACAGAACCTGAAATCACAGGAATTTCACGACCGTCACGAGTAAAGAGTTTGAAACGTTGGCTGCTGACTACCATTGGATTCCAGCCACCGATTTCAACGACACGGAAGGTACCATCTGGCTTAATTTCGCTGACCATAAAACCAACTTCGTCCATGTGAGAAGCGACCAAGATACGTGGCGCATCCGCAGCTTCTGAATGTTTAATTCCGAAAATACCACCCAAGCCATCTGTCACTACTTCATCCACATGCGGAGTCAACTTCTTACGAAGATAAGTCCGGACAGGCGCTTCATGACCTGAAATCGCAGCAAGCTCTGTTACTTCTTTGATTTTTGAAAATAATGTTGTCATATCAGTTCCTTCTTTCTGTCCTCCATTTTACCACTTTTTATAGGAGAAGGATAGTGGGAAGGTGGATTGGTTTTTACTCAGTTTTCCAATAAAAGAGATGGCCAGATATAATTTCAGGAAATTTTCTTTCTTTTTGCATTAAATTGTCAGAAAATTTATTGACAGATTAAAAAAATCGTGTTACATTTATATCCGCAGGTATCTTTCGATACCAAATCTACACGAAAGGACGGGGTATGAAACTCTCTCATATTTTAACAGGCTTACTTCTACTCCTAGTCTTTCTCTCCATCAGCATTGGAACCAGTGATTTTTCTTGGGAAAAATTCTTTGCTTTCGACCAGCAGACCTGGCTTCTCTTTCAAGAGTCGCGTCTTCCAAGAACTATCAGCATTCTCCTTGCAGCCTCCAGTATGAGTATGGCAGGACTCCTCATGCAGACCATTACTCAAAATCAGTTTGCTGCACCAAGCACAGTTGGAACGACTGAAGCCGCCAAACTGGGAATGGTGTTGAGCCTCTTCGTCTTTCCGTCTGCGAGTTTGACCCAAAAGATGCTCTTTGCTTTTGTCTCATCCATTTTATTTACCCTCTTCTTCCTGGCCTTTATGACTATTTTTTCTGTAAAGGAAAGGTGGATGCTGCCCTTGATCGGGATCATCTATAGCGGGATTATCGGTTCTATCACAGAAGTTATCGCCTATCGTTTCAATCTGGTTCAGAGTATGACGGCCTGGACCCAGGGCTCCTTCTCCATGATTCAGACCCATCAGTATGAGTGGCTCTTCTTAGGCCTCATTATCCTGATAGCCGTTTGGAAATTATCCCAAACCTTTACCATAATGAATCTGGGCAAGGAAACCAGTGAGAATTTGGGGATTTCTTACTCCCTACTTGAAAAACTGGCCCTCTTTCTAGTGGCGCTAACGACAAGTGTCACCATGATTACCGTGGGTGCCTTGCCTTTTCTCGGGGTTATCGTTCCCAATCTGGTCCGCAAGCGCTATGGAGATAATTTGAGTCAAACCAAACTCATCGTCGCACTGGTCGGAGCCAATCTGGTTCTGGCCTGCGATATCCTCTCTCGAGTTCTCATTCGGCCCTATGAGCTGTCTGTCAGTCTCTTGCTAGGAATCATCGGTAGCCTCGTCTTTATCCTGCTTCTATGGAGAGGGGGACGAAAAGATGCAGTTTAAAAGCAAACATACCAGGCTCTTCTGCCTTCTCATTATTCTGGCCATCGGAGCTTGTCTCCTCTACTTTTGGCCTATTAGTCACCTATCTGTCTTTGCTTGGAAACTTCGTTCTCAAAAGATTGTCGTTTATCTCTTGGTAGCTATCGCGACAGGAATTTCGACCATTAGTTTTCAAACCCTGACGGAAAATCGCTTCCTAACGCCAAGTATTTTGGGAATCGAATCCTTCTATGTCTTGCTACAAACCCTACTACTGGTTTTTGAAAGCAAATTTCTACAGCTTGAAAAGTCTCCTATCATAGAATCTCTAGTCTTGCTTCTGCTTCAATCCCTCTTTTTTCTCGCCTTACAAGGCTACTTGAAGACGCTGATGAAGCAAAATCTGGTTTTCATTCTGCTAATTTGTCTAGCCCTGGGAAGTCTCTTTCGAAATATCAGTACCTTCCTCCAAGTCCTGATGGATCCAAATGAATACGATAAACTGCAGAACAGTCTCTTTGCTTCCTTTCAACATCTCAACACTTCCATCCTAGCTATCGGTTCACTAATCATCCTCGCTTTGACAATCTTTTTCTTTCGAAAAGCAGTCGTTCTAGATGTCTTGCACCTGCAAAGAGAAACGGCTCAGATACTGGGACTTGATGTTGAAAAAGAACAGAGAGAACTCCTCTGGGGCATCGTTCTTTTGACCTCAACGGCTACTGCCTTGGTAGGACCTATGGCCTTCTTCGGCTTTATGCTGGCCAATCTCACTTACCTGATTGTCAAAGATTATCGGCACAAGTTGCTCTTTATCGTGGCCATTCTGATTGGATTTATTAGTTTGACCTTGGGGCAAGCCCTCATTGAACGAGTCTTTGCACTGGAAATTCGCATCAGCATGATTATCGAGAGTCTGGGTGGCTTCTTATTCTTTATCTTACTATACAGGAGGGCGCGTCAGTGAAACTGGAAAACATTGACAAATCCATTCAAAAACAGGATATTTTGCAAGACATTTCGCTTGAAGTCAGTCCTCAGAAACTGACGGCCTTTATTGGTCCAAACGGTGCTGGAAAATCAACTCTCCTCTCCATTATGAGCAGACTAACCAAGAAGGATCAGGGAATTCTCAGCATCAAAGGTCGTGAAATCGAGAGTTGGAATTCGCAAGAACTAGCAAAAGAACTCACCATCCTAAAGCAAAAGATTAATTACCAAGCCAAATTGACTGTAGAAGAACTGGTCAGTTTTGGACGTTTTCCCTACAGCCGTGGTCGACTGAAGGCAGAAGACTGGGAAAAAATCCGAGAAACTCTGGACTATCTGGAACTGACAAACTTAAAAGACCGCTACATCGATAGTCTGTCTGGTGGACAGCTTCAACGTGTCTTTATCGCCATGGTACTAGCCCAGAATACAGACTTTATCTTGCTGGACGAACCACTTAACAACCTCGATATCAAGCAAAGCGTCAGCATGATGCAGATTCTCAAGCGACTGGTGGAGGAACTAGGGAAGACCATTATCATCGTCCTCCACGATATCAACATGGCCAGTCAGTATGCGGATGAAATTGTTGCCTTCAAGGACGGCCAAGTCTTTTGCAAGGGAACGACTGCTCAAATCATGCAGGCTGACCTGCTCAGTCAACTCTATGAGATCCCCATCACGCTAGCTGATATCAATGGCAAAAAGATCTGTATCTATAGCTAGCTATTCTGAATTCATGTTAGAGAACCCTCTGCCTCTTAGCTAACAAGCCTATCTAAGAGCCCCTTACATCGTTATCACATTTTAAAAGGAGAAATTATGAAAACATCCCTTAAACTTTATTTCACTGCCCTAGTGGCCAGCTTCTTGCTCTTACTTGGTGCATGTAGTACAAATACAAACTCAAGCACTAGCCAGACAGATACAAGTAGCTCTGCTCCAACAGAGATAACCATTAAAAGTTCACTAGACGAGGTCAAACTTTCAAAGGTTCCTGAAAAGATTGTAACCTTTGACCTCGGTGCTGCGGACACTATTCGCGCTTTAGGTTTTGAAAAGAATATCGTCGGAATGCCAACAAAAACTGTGCCGACTTACCTAAAAGATCTTGCAGGAAATGTCAACAATGTGGGTTCCATGGTTGAGCCAGACCTAGAAGCTATTGCTGCTCTTGAACCAGATCTAATTATCGCTTCTCCACGTACCCAAAAATTCGTAGACAAGTTCAAAGAAATTGCTCCAACTGTGCTCTTCCAAGCAAGTAAGGACGACTACTGGACTTCTACCAAGGCCAATATCGAATCCCTAGCAAGCGCCTTCGGCGAAACAGGTACACAGAAAGCCAAAGAAGAATTAGCCAACCTAGACAAGAGCATTCAGGAAGTCGCTACTAAAAACGAAAGTTCTGACAAAAAAGCCCTTGCGATCCTCCTCAATGAAGGAAAAATGGCTGCCTTTGGTGCCCAATCTCGTTTCTCTTTCTTGTATCAAACCTTGAAATTCAAACCAACTGACACTCAATTTGAAGACTCTCGCCACGGACAAGAAGTCAGCTTTGAAAGTGTCAAAGAAATCAATCCTGACATCCTTTTTGTCATCAACCGTACCCTTGCCATCGGTGGGGACAACTCAAGCAACGATGGCGTCCTAGAAAATGCCCTTATCGCTGAAACTCCTGCTGCTAAAAATGGTAAAATTATTCAACTAACACCAGACCTCTGGTATCTAAGCGGTGGCGGTCTTGAATCAACCAAACTCATGATTGAAGACGCTCAAAAAGCTTTGAAATAAGCAAGAAAACCCAACATCACCTGATGTTGGGTTTATTTTTCTTCTCGATTTCGTTTGAGGGAAAAGTGGTCTGGCACAGGATCTTTGCCTATTTTCGACCAAGGATGACAACGCAAAATCCGAGCCAAGCCCATCAAAACACCCTTAAAGCCATGTTTTTCAATAGCCTGAATCATGTAGTTGGAACAAGTCGGCTCAAAGCGACAAGAGGGTGGAAAGGCCGGTGAGATAAAACGTTGGTAAAAGCGTACTGGCGCTATTAAGATTCGTTTCATTATTTCTTGGTTACAGCCATAGTGTGTAGTTGGCTGATTTCTTTTTTGTTAAGGCGACGGGATTCTCCTGGACGAAGACCTGTCAAGTCTAAGTGTCCAAAACGTGTCCGAGACAACTTATCCACTTGAAGACCGACGGCTTCAAACATCTTTTTAACCTGATGATTACGGCCTTCATGTATGGTCAACTGCACTACTGAGCGATTTTTGACTGGATCCACTTTGAGAATCTCATATACAGCTGGCTTGGTTTTCTTGCCATCAATCTCTAGGCCGCGGGTCAAGGGACGGAGATTTTCTTTGTTGGCCACACCTTTAACACGCGCGACATAGACCTTGTCAATCTCATTACGGGGGTGAATCATTTCATCCGTAAAGTCTCCATCATTGGTCAAAATCAAGACACCTGATGTATCCCAGTCCAAACGTCCAACTGGGTAAATGCGTTCTTTAACATTTGGCAAGAGATCCACAACAGTCTTGCGGCCCTTGTCATCTGTCACACTGGAAATCACTCCACGTGGTTTGTTAAGCAGATAGTAAACCTTTTCTTCGTTGTAGATAGGTTGACCTTCCACTTCGACCTTGTCACCTGACTTGATGGTAGTTGCGAGTTCACGCACTACCTGTCCGTTGACCGTTACCAATCCTTGCTTGATCAGCTCTTCTGCTTTTCTCCTACTGGCCACACCTGCGTGGGCAATATATTTATTGATTCTCATCTTCTTCTATCCTTTCACCAAATAATTGGCTTTCTTGGGCTTGAATCTCAAGCTCATCAATCACTGGTAATTCTTCTAAATGGTTAATTCCCATGTAATCTAGGAAATAATCCGTTGTTACATAGAGATTGGGGCGGCCCAAAACTTCTTTTTTTCCATCTTCTCGTATCAAGTCAAAGGCCTGCAACTTTGCCAAGGCCCCACTCGAGTTAACCCCACGGATAGCATCAATTTCTATCCGCGTAATCGGCTGCTTGTAAGCAATGATGGACAAGGTCTCAAGAGCAGCCCGAGACAAACTTTGGTTGATGGGTGCCTTGGAGTATTCCTTCAAAATCGCTGCAAATTGAGGCTTGGTGACCAATCTGTATGCGCCACCTGTCTCAATCAGGGACAAGCTGGAATCTTGGTCTTTTTCATACTTCTGGGCTAATTTTTCTAAACTCTGCTGGATGCCTGTCGGTGGCAGAGAGAGGAGTTCAGCCAACTGACGGACTCGAATCCCATCTTCACCTGCTACAAACAAGAGCGCTTCTATTTCTGCTAAAGTACTCATCTTTCCTCTCTATCAAGTCTAGCTTTGTGCCTCTTGACTTTCTTCCTTCTTTTCCATGAGATAGATATCTCCGAAACTCTCCTCTTGCACGAGGATCAGTTCCTGAGTTTTGATTAACTCCAAGGTTGCCAAAAAGAGGGTAATGACCTCTTGGACATTCTGGGCTTCCTTGAACAAATCCTGTAAGCGCAACTGGTCTTGTCCAGTCAAGGACTCTTTTACAATGACCATCATGTCCTCAATCTTATACTCATCTCGCAAGATAGTTGTGTGATTCTGAGCGAACTCCTCTTTTTTCTTGGCTAGGATATTTGAAAAAGCCAAAAAGAGGTCAATGGTCGTCTTATCATGTACAAGCTCCGCATCCTCGTAAATCAACTCTGTTGGCGCTTTGGAATAGTACTGGGCCCGATCTTGGTGCTTAGCCTCCAAGTGCTCACCCAAGAGCTTGAACTTGCGGTATTCTTCGATTTGAGAGAGAAGGTCCTGCTCCAGGTCATCCTCTAAGTCTGTCACTTCTGCTACCTTTGGCAAGAGCTTGCGGCTCTTGATCAGCATGAGCTGACTAGCCATGACCATATACTCGCCCGTCACTTCCAGACGCATGGCCTGCAGAGTTGAGACATAGGCTAGATACTGTTCGATAACTTCTGTAATAGGCACATCGTAGATATCCATCTGGTACTTAGAAACCAAGTGCAAGAGCAGGTCCAGGGGCCCTTCAAAATCTTTTAATTTAATATCCATTATCTATATTTTTCTAAGGTCAGGACTGTTTTTAATCCTAATTTTTTTGCAATTTCGTACAAATCGACCTTGTTTTCTATTTGTCTTAGAATGAACTGTTCCCGTAGGGCTTGGGCTGATAGTTCTGGGAAACCTTTCTCCTTGACAAAGGACTCTAGCTGACGAAAGGCCCACTGACGAGAATAGGCTTTCCCTCCCCTTTCAAAGAGATAGGTCTGCCCCATTAAGGGTTCTAGCTCTGGAATCAAGGTCCTAGGTATGGTGACAATCCTCTGTTGGGAAGCCTTGTTAATTCGCAACACCTGAAAATCCAGATTGATATCTGCAACCTTGAGAGCTAAAATCTCACTTGGTAAGAGCCCTATTTCCAAGATAAGAAGCGCCAGCAAGCGTCCTTCTGTATAATTACTTTCCTGCCAAAAAGAGTCTAGGTCTAGAATCTCTGGCTTTTCAGTCTTCTTTTCAGCTTGTTTGGCTAATTCCAAACGATAAAAACTGTCCACTTCTTCTTTTCGATAGAGAAAGTAGAGAAATTGATTACAGGCCGAAAGTTTTCGCTTCTGGGCGCTGATTTTTAGATTGGCTAGCTGGCCTTGGTAAATCTTGAGACTAGTTTCAGAGATCCGCTCACCCACAATGTCTAAAAATTGTTCCAGATCATACTTATAGGACTGCTTGGAATTGACAGACAAACCCTGCTTCCCCTCTAAAAAGTCTGAAATCCTATCTCTCATTTGCATCGAATCTCATATTCCTTACTAAAGTCATGTAAGAGAGCATTGACGGCCTTGAGGATAGACTTGCGCGTGATGATTCCTTGGAAAATTCCTTCACCATCTACGACTGGCAAGAAAGGTTCATCCACCAGTTTATGGAGGACTTCAGTGATGTTATAGTCTGGAGCGACGACTGCTACATCTGTCTTGGTCATATTGACGATATCTGTCGTTGCCATCTGCTCATCTGTCAAACCTTGCTCCATTTGATAAGCCAAAACATCTCTCAGGCCAATGGTACCGACAAAGCGTTTGTCAAAGGTCACAACAGGGATACGGGTATAGGTGATTTGGCTCAGCACCAAAATTGCATGGTCAGCGTTATGGGTATCAATCAAGGCTGCTAGATTCTCAGCAGGGGTAAGAAAAGTTTCTTCCTGCTCCAGTAAAAATGCTTCAAATTCCTTGGCAATCATCGAGCAAACTCCTTGGACAAGCCTGGATAAACCTCATGGTCACGTGTCAAAAAGTCTACTTTAAAATAGCTGTCATCAATCTCCACACGGGCATAGAGACATTCTCTAATAGTGCCTCGTGGTTGGCTGATGGAGCCTGGGTTTAGAAAAAGAGTCTTTCCTTCCATCCAAGCACTTGGCACATGCAAATGACCATAGAGACAGATATCTGCTTCTTCTTCCTGAGCCCAGTAGTCCAACTTTTGAAAGTTGAAATTGATATCAAACAAGTGTCCGTGAGTCTGGATGATCTTTGTAGGACCAAGTTGAGTCACCAAACGTTCTGGGTAGCCGGCATAAAAGTCCATATTTCCTTTGACGACATGAATGCCCTCCCAGAGCGGAGAATCGGGACGGAGTTCAGAGTCACCATCGTGAAAAATGGCATCGACTTTCCCCAGATAGCGGTCACGAATTTCTTCCACAATCAAGCTATCTCCGTGGGAGTCACTCATTACAATGATGGTTTGCTTTGCCATGATGGAAATACCTCCAAAAGTTTCTTAACGGCTAAGGCACGGTGAGATTGGCTATTTTTTTCTTCAAGGGTTAATTCTGCTGAAGATTTACCTGTCTCTCCTACCAGGAAGAGCGGATCATAGCCAAAGCCATTTTCACCCTTGGGCTCAAAGTTAATGTATCCTGGCCAGTCAGCTTCAACAACCAAGCTTTCCTTGTTTGGACTAGCTACGACTAGGGTTGTATGGAATTGAGCTGAGCGGTCCTTGAGTTCAAAGACCATGGCCAATTCGTGCAAGAGCTTGGCATTGTTTTCACGATCAGTCGCCCCCACTCCTGCAAAACGGGCTGACCAGACTCCTGGCAAACCACCGAGGACATCGACTTTGAGACCAGAGTCATCTGCTAGCACCATCTTGCCTGTTAATTGGGAAATGGTTTCTGCCTTGAGGCGGGCATTTTCTTCAAAGGTCATACCAGTTTCGGCTACTTCAGGCAGATCTGGATAGTCATTGAGATTTTCCACGTCGTAGCCTAACTTGTCAAAGATAGCTCGGAATTCCTTAGTCTTGCCTTCGTTACGAGTCGCAATGAGCAGAGTTTCTCTAACCTTGCTAGTTTCAAAGAAGGCTTCTACATCGACTCCTTCTTTAGGCAATTCTACATGCAAAAGCTTTCCATTTTCAACCAAGAGCAGGGCTCCCTGACGTTGGATGACTTCTAGATTGCGACCTGCTTGGGCATTTAAAATCTCAACGATAAAGGAGAGCAGACGGAAGTTAGAAGACCAGCGCATCACCGTTATCGTAATCGGAAAGCCGTTTTCCTCGTCACGAAAAATCCGTGCTAAATCCATAAAATCAAGCTCGAGAGGATCTTTGATAAGGCTATAGATGCCTCCATAGACATCCCAGACACCGACATACCAGTCCTGGTCATCCTTGTATTCATAAATTTTATTTGTCATAAAGTTACATGCTCCACATGAATCTCTTTTTCCAGCCATTCTGCTCCAATCTGGGCAAAACTTTGGCTATTGGCTGTTGTGTAAAAACGATGTTGAAGAGGTCCCGCATCTCGGCTACGATTGATTTCAAAATAGTTCAGCAAAACCGAGATATCCCGTACACACTCTGCCCCACTATCGATGAGCTGAACCTTTGGTCCCATGACATTTTGGATGATAGGGCGAAGGAGTGGGTAATGGGTACAGCCCAAAATCAGGCTATCCACCTTGCCGACCAAGGGACGCAGGGTTTCATAAACCACTTTCTTGGTAACACTGGTTGACAGGGCACCAGACTCCACCAAGGGGGCAAACTTGGGACAGGCCAAACTTTCCACCTGTAAGTCTGGATCCAAATCATGGATTTTTTGACGATAGATGTCTGATTGGACCGTCATAGGGGTTCCAATGACCCCGATTTCCCCACCTTGACTGGACTTGATAGCTGCCGAAGCTCCTGGCAAAATCACGCCTAGGACAGGAATATCTAGTTGGGCCTTGATTTCTTCCCAGACGACCGCAGTCGCAGTATTACAAGCAATGACAATCATCTTGACATCCTTGGTCAAGAGAAAGTTGACCAACTGCCAAGTATATTCACGAATTTGCTCAGCAGGACGGGGACCATAGGGCGCCCGTGCCGAATCTCCAATATAGACGATTTCTTCATGGGGAAGCTGGCGCATGAGCTCACGAACAACGGTCAAGCCCCCGACACCCGAATCCAAAAAACCAATTGGTCGATTATCCATACAGTCTTCTTTCTAGTCTTTTTTCTGATTGATAGTTCATCATGATTACTTGTCCTAAATGAACGGATAGACAGCTTGATAGAATGGCAACTGCCTCTCTCTTAATCATAATCAAATATCAATAGAATGCAAGGAAAAAGTCTTATCCTTGAGAACTATTGAACATAGTGAGAAGTCTGGAACTTTCATCCCAGACTTTTCCTATTTATTTCTTTTTATTGTTAGCAAGGGCTGCTTTTTGTTGGCGGATGATTTGGTGGTAAACTTGTTGTACCTTGGCCTCGCTTGGTTTTTGACCATTTGCACTCAAGAGAGCACGAACTGCCTCAGCATTCAAACGTGGGTTGTCCGCAAATTCTTTTTCAATTTGCTTACGCACCAAGTACATACCTCCAAGAGCTCCTCCTAGAAAAGCTAGCACAATCAAGACAATTGCTAAAAGTAAATCCATTCTTTTTCTCCTGTTTCTTTTTGAGTCTTCTATATTATACCACAAAGTGACTTTCCTGACTAGTTTGTTTTACGCTTTCAAGAAGGGCAGTAGGTGATAAAAAAGGAGCTCTGCATTTCAATGAAAAAGAGCTCCTTGCTGTATTTATTTTACATAAATAGCCAGTGTTTGATAGGGTTTCAGAAGAATTTTTTCTGATACTTCTACATCTTCATAGTTTGAAATCAGAATTTGTCCATTTTGGTAGGCTGCTGGTAGGCCAATTTCTACTTCTGTGGCGTAAAAGTTATTGAGGACCAGTAATTTTTCATCCTCATACTGACGTTCAAAGGCATAGACTTGCTGACTGTCTTCAAAAACTGGTTTGTAGCTTCCTTCTGAAATGATCGGCATTTCCTTACGAAGTCGAATCAAGTTTTGGTAGAAGGCGAAAATTGGGCCTTTGATTTCATTTTCTACGTTAATGTGTGGGTAGGATTTCCCTACCTTCAGCCAAGGAGTTCCTTTTGTGAAACCAGCATTTTCTGAAGCATCCCACTGCATGGGAATGCGTGAATTATCACGCGACTTGGCCTGAATAATCTGGAAGGCTTCTTGCTGACTTTTCCCTTCTTTTAAGAGCATCTGATAAGCATTGATGGACTCGACATCCACATAATCATCCATGGAATCATAGTCTGGGTCAACAATTCCTATTTCCTCACCCATGTAGATATAAGGTGTCCCACGTGACAGGTGAATGCTGGCTGCCAGCATGGTCGCCCCTTCATTGCGGAAATGTTGAATATCGACAAAACGATTCAGGGCGCGTGGTTGGTCGTGATTGTTCCAAAAGAGGGCGCTCCAGCCGTCCTTGTCACTCATCTCCTTGCCCCAGCTATGATAAAGATTTTTCAACTCTTCGAAATCAAAGGGAGCCAAGGTCCACTTCTGCCCATCCTTGTAGTCCACCTTGAGATGATGGAAATTAAAGGTCATGGATAATTCTTGACGGTCAGGTGACGAATAGAGGACACAGTTTTCCATGGTTGTCGAGGACATTTCCCCAACTGTCATAAAGCTATCGTCGGATCCAAAAGTGGCTTGGTTCATCATGCGCAAATAGTCATGAACGATGGGCTTGTCTGTGTAAGCTGGCTTTCCTTCATTTTCTGGGCAATCCACTAAGACCTCATCCTTGCCGATCAAATTGATCACATCAAATCGGAAACCTTTGACCCCCTTGTCGCGCCAAAAATTAACAACCTTGAAAAGCTCCTTTCGGACATTGGGATTGCGCCAATTAAGATCAGCCTGGGTCTCATCAAAGAGGTGAAGGTAATATTTCCCTGTATCCCCGAAAGGCGCCCAGGCAGAGCCACCAAACTTAGAAATCCAGTCTGTCGGTTGGCCTTGGATGAAGAAAAAGTCTTGGTAGTACTGGTCGCCAGCTAGGGCCTTCTTAAACCATTCGTGTTCTGTCGAACAATGATTGAGCACCATGTCCAGCATAAAGTCGATCTTGTGCTCCTTACCGACACGCACCATCTCCTCAAAATCAGCCATATCACCAAAAAGGGGATCTACTGCCATATAATCTGAAATATCATAGCCATTATCCCGTTGGGGGCTTGGGTAGAATGGATTGAGCCAAACCATATCCACGCCCAGTTTTGCTAGATAGGGGATTTTTTCGATAATTCCACGGAAATCCCCAATACCATTTCCAGTGGTGTCTTTGTATGATTTTGGATAGATTTGATAGACTACTTTTCCTTTATCAAGTGCCATCTGTTTCTCCTTTTCCGATAAAAGGGAGGAACTGATGTTCCTTCCCTGTTTGCGCTATTTTAATTAGATTCGTGTAGCTACCATGAGAGCTTCTCCAGCTTGGATAGTTGTTGGATAAGTTCCAGTAATGGTCGCTGTATAAGCATCTTGGTTAGTGATAATAACTGGAGTTTCTGTTACGAGACCCGCAGCTTTAATGACATCCATATCAAAACGAATCAATTTCTGACCTACTGTGACGTGGTCTCCTTGGGCTACGAGACTTTCAAAACCTTTACCATCAAGACCAACTGTATCCATACCGATATGAATGAGCAATTCCACCCCCTCATCAGAGACAATACCGATGGCATGCTTGGTAGGGAAAAGAACTGTCACTGTCCCATTGACTGGAGAAGTCAACTCACCTTGGCTTGGTTCAATGACTAGACCTTGTCCCATGACACCTGATGCGAAAACTGGGTCTGTTGCTTGACTTAGTTCTTTTACTTGTCCGGCAAGTGGACTAACAATCTCTACTGAAGCTAGAGTTGCTGGCTCGTGAGTCACAAATTCTGCTTCTTCTTGGGCAACGAATTCTGCCTGTAAGGCTGTATCATCCTCTGTCTTTGTAAAGAGACCGACCTTGCGGAAGAAGAAAGTCAAGAGCATTGGTACAACAATAGCAACTAGCATGGTTCCTGCAAACGGCAGCATGTATTGAGGTTGAATAGAGAGGATACCTGGCAGACCTCCAATACCAATAGAAGCCGCAGTTACATTGAAAGTAACGGACAACATACCTGCAAGGGCTGAACCGATCATCCCAGCTACAAATGGATAGATGTATTTGACATTGACCCCAAAGAGGGCTGGTTCTGTAACACCGAGATAGGCTGAAATGGTTGCAGGAAGTGAAATCTGAGCCTCACGCTCATCATGACGATGCATGAAATAATAGGCAAATACAGCAGAACCTTGAGCAATATTAGAAAGTGCAATCATTGGCCAGAGGGCAGTTCCGCCAGCATCCGCAATCAATTGTGTATCGATGGCATTGGTCATGTGGTGCAGACCAGTGATAACAAATGGAGCGTAGAGGGCACCAAAAATCGCACCGAAGAGCCACTTAACAGGACCAGTCAAACCTGCCAAGACAACTGCTGAAAGTCCTTGACCAATTGTCCAACCGATTGGACCTAAAACTGTGTGAGCCAAAATTAAAGCTGGAATTAAAGACAAGAAGGGTACAAAAATCATGGAAATGACTTCTGGAATATGCTTGCGCCAGAAGATTTCTAGATAAGACAAACTCAAACCTGCAAGCAAGGCTGGAATAACTTGTGCTTGGTAACCGATACGATTAACAGTAAAGTAGCCAAAATTCCATACCCAGTTGGCTGCAATTTCTGATGCAGGTGTTGAAGCTACTGCATAGGCATTGAGCAACTGAGGTGATACCAAACAGATCCCGAGTACAATTCCCAAGATTTGGCTGGTTCCCATCTTACGAGAGACAGACCAGGTAATCCCTACTGGTAAGAACTGGAAGATTGCTTCACCGGGCAACCAGAGGAAGTGATTGACCCCTGACCAAAACTGAGAGGATTCTGTGATGGTCTTGCCATCCAACATCGACCAATGCACACCTTCCAAAACATTACGGAAACCGAGGATTAGTCCACCAACAATCAGGGCTGGAATAATCGGTGTAAAGATTTCCGCCAGAGTGGTCATGACACGTTGAAGTACATTTTGATTGCTCTTAGCTGCCGACTTGGCTGCTTCTTTGGAAACACCCTCAATGCCTGAAACAGCTGTAAAATCATTATAAAAAATTGGTACGTCATTTCCAATAATTACCTGAAATTGACCCGCATTTGTAAAGGTCCCTTTGACAACTGGAATCGACTCAATAGCCTTGACGTTGGCCTTATTTTCGTCACCGAGAACAAAGCGCATCCGCGTCGCACAGTGTGTAACAGCAGTGACATTCTCCTTACCTCCGATTGCCTGGAGCAGATCTTTGGCTTCTTGTTCAAATTTTCCCATTTGATTCTCCTTATACTTGTCAAAATACTTGTCAAAGCAAGCTTGACTTGATAGTTCTATTGTAAACGATACCAAACTTGTAGGCAACTTGTTTGTGATAAAAAGAGGATATTTTTGGATATTTTCTAGCACTTGTATGATAAAATAGATACAAGTGTGTATAGAAGAAGACTCAAAACCTATTTAAGGAAGCAAGATGAAGAAATACCAACAATTATTTAAGCAGATCCAAAAAACCATTCAAAACGAAACTTACGCTGTCGGAGATTTCCTCCCCAGCGAGTACGAACTCATGAATCAGTATCAGGTGAGCCGTGACACCGTCCGAAAAGCTCTGTCCCTTCTCCAAGAAGAAGGATTAATCAAAAAGATAAGGGGGCAAGGTTCTCAAGTCGTCAAAGAAGAAACCGTCAATTTCCCTGTCTCTAACCTAACCAGCTACCAAGAACTGGTCCAGGAACTTGGACTCCGTTCTAAAACCAATGTGGTCAGTCTGGACAAGATCATTATCGATAAAAAATCCTCACTGATAACCGGCTTTCCAGAGTTTCGGATGGTTTGGAAGGTGGTGCGTCAACGTGTGGTGGATGATTTGGTATCCGTTCTGGATACGGACTATCTGGATATGGAACTAATCCCAAATCTCACTCGCCAAATCGCTGAGCAGTCTATCTACTCGTATATAGAGGACGACCTCAAACTCCATATTGATTATGCTCAGAAAGAAATTACCATTGACCATACGGGTGACCGAGATAAGATTCTCATGGACATTGGCAAAGACCCTTATGTTGTTTCAATCAAGTCAAAAGTCTATCTCCAAGACGGGCGCCAATTTCAGTTCACCGAAAGTCGGCATAAATTAGAAAAATTTCACTTTGTTGACTTTGCCAAAAGACATCCAAAATAAACACTTACAGTTTGGAATACTCTCAACTGTTTTTTAGTAGTAAATGATCTAGTTGAGAGTTGGAAAAGAGGAGCTGCTTGCTACTTATTCTACTATTTTAAGAAAAAACAACAACAAATATGTTTCTTGCTAAAAAGCTATTGACAAATGCTAGATGACCAGTAGAATGGGATGTGAGGAGATAAATAGAAACAATTTAAACGAAACTGCTTTATAAAATGTAAGCGGTTTCTAATGGACAAAGGGGTTTTATGAAAAAACACTTTTGGGAGAAATCCTGTCGCTAAAGCATCCGCAAGCTGATGGTTGGGACTGCTTCTGTTTTACTGATTTACTGGGGGCTGTTTTTCTAGTCAACCACACTGTAGCCGCAAACAGTGTGGAGGTCAAACAAACTGAACCAACCTCTGTCGAAGCTATAACTAAGCCTGATAGTGGACCCAAAGCAGCTGAAGCTACTGAAACTAAAAATCCGTCTCTAGCCGAGAGTCCAGTAGTTTCCGAAAGCAAGCTAGCCGAAGAGACTCAGACAACAAATAGTCAAGCTAGTGAAGAAGCCATTGTAGAAGCTAAAGAACATAAGGAACCTGAAAAAAAAGATCAGCCTGTGACAAAGCAAGAAAACTATCAACTCAACTACGATCAACCAACAGCTCCCTCCTATGATGGATGGGAAAAACAAGCCCTTCCTGTCGGAAATGGAGAGATGGGAGCCAAGGTTTTCGGTCTAATTGGTGAAGAAAGAATTCAGTACAACGAAAAGACCCTCTGGTCTGGAGGTCCCCAGCCCGATAGCACCGACTATAACGGAGGGAACTACAAGGACCGCTACAAGGTCTTGGCAGAAATTCGTAAGGCTCTCGAAGATGGAGACCGCCAAAAAGCCAAACAACTGGCTGAACAAAATTTAGTTGGGCCTAATAATGCCCAATATGGTCGCTACCTAGCCTTTGGTGATATTTTCATGGTCTTTAATAACCAGAAGAAAGGACTAGATACTGTAACTGATTATCATCGTGGTTTGGATATCACAGAAGCCACTACGACCACTTCTTATACCCAAGATGGAACAACCTTCAAACGCGAAACCTTCTCCAGCTATCCTGATAATGTCACCGTGACCCACTTGACCAAAAAAGGAAACAAGACGCTTGACTTTACCCTTTGGAAAAGTTTGACAGAAGACTTGCTCGCTAATGGCAACTACTCTTGGGAATATTCTAACTATAAGAATGGTCATGTCACTACAGATGCAAACGGAATCCTTCTAAAGGGAACTGTCAAAGATAACGGTCTCAAATTTGCATCCTATCTAGGAATTAAAACGGACGGAAAGGTGACTGTTCAGAACGAAACTCTGACCGTTACAGGCGCAAGTTATGCAACCCTCTATCTCAGTGCCAAGACTAACTTTGCTCAGAATCCAAAAACCAACTATCGAAAAGACATTGACCTCGAAAAAACAGTTAAAGGGATTGTCGAAGCAGCTAAGTCCAAAGACTACGAGACACTTAAAAAGGCCCATATCAAGGACTATCAAAGTCTCTTTAACCGCGTTAAACTAAATCTAGGCGGAACCAAGACTACTCAAACGACAAAAGAGGCCCTTCAAGGCTATAACCCAGAAAAAGGGCAAAAATTGGAAGAACTCTTCTTCCAATATTGCCGATATCTACTCATCAGTTCGTCTCGTGATCGGACAGATGCTCTTCCTGCCAACCTCCAAGGAGTCTGGAACGCTGTAGACAATCCACCTTGGAACGCTGACTACCACCTCAATGTCAATTTGCAAATGAACTATTGGCCAGCTTACATGAGCAACCTTGCTGAAACTGCCAAGCCAATGATCAATTACATTGATGACATGCGCTATTATGGCCGTATCGCTGCCAAGGAATACGCAGGTATCGAATCCAAAGACGGACAAGAAAATGGTTGGCTGGTCCACACTCAGGCGACACCATTTGGCTGGACTACTCCAGGCTGGAATTACTATTGGGGTTGGTCGCCAGCTGCTAATGCCTGGATGATGCAGAACGTTTATGACTACTACAAATTCACCAAGGATGAGACCTATCTCAAAGAAAAGATCTATCCTATGTTGAAAGAGACTGCCAAGTTCTGGAACTCCTTCTTGCACTATGACCAGGCCAGTGACCGTTGGGTGTCTTCTCCATCCTACTCACCAGAACACGGTACCATCACCATCGGAAATACCTTTGACCAATCGCTAGTCTGGCAGCTATTCCACGACTACATGGAAGTTGCCAACCATCTGAAAGTCGACCAAGACTTAGTCACAGAGGTCAAGGCTAAATTTGACAAACTTAAACCACTTCACATCAATAAAGAGGGCCGTATCAAAGAATGGTACGAAGAAGACAGTCCGCAATTCACCAATGAAGGGATTGAAAATCACCACCGCCACGTTTCCCATCTAGTTGGTCTCTTCCCAGGTACGCTCTTTAGCAAGGACCAGGCTGAATACCTAGAGGCTGCGCGTGCTACCTTGAATCACCGTGGAGATGGGGGGACTGGTTGGTCTAAGGCCAATAAAATCAACCTCTGGGCTCGTCTGCTGGACGGTAACCGTGCCCATCGCTTACTCGCTGAACAGCTCAAGTACTCAACTCTAGAAAACCTTTGGGATACCCACGCGCCTTTCCAAATCGACGGAAACTTTGGAGCGACCAGTGGGATGGCAGAAATGCTTCTCCAATCACACACTGGCTATATTGCACCATTGCCAGCCCTTCCAGATGCATGGAAAGACGGTCAAGTTTCTGGCTTGGTTGCCCGTGGTAACTTTGAAGTCAGCATGAAGTGGAAAGATAAAAACCTGCAAAGCTTGTCCTTCCTTTCAAATGTCGGTGGAGACCTGGTTGTAGATTATCCAAATATCGAAGCTAGCCAAATCAAGGTCAATGGCAAACCAGTCAAGGCAACGATCCTTAAAGATAATCGTATCCAGCTTGCAACGCAAAAAGGTGACGTCATTACCTTTGAACATTTCCCTGGCCGTGTGACCAGTCTGACAGCCGTTCGACAAAATGGAGTCACTGCCGAACTTACCTTCAACCAAGTAGAAGGCGCTACCCACTCCTCTTCTTAGCAGGACTCAGCCTAGCCCTCACAGCAACTTTTATGTTAAAAGGGAGAAAGGATGACTCCAACTAACCTTTAAGCACACAAAAACAGGATGAAGATCACCTTCATCCTGTTTTATTTTGTAATCAAAAGTTAGTTTTACAGTAGGTATAAAAAGGCTAGGGTCAAGAGACTTGCTAGAAGCCCAACTCCCCAAAAGAAGAAGTCAACCTTCCACTCGCTCCAAGGATTGCCCTTGCCTGAGAATCCTCCAAGCTCAAAATGATGATGCACAGGTGTCATACGGAAAATACGCTTTCCACCACTAAGTTTGAAGTAAGTGACCTGCATCATAACAGAGCTTGTCTCAAAGACATAGATAATCCCAATCAACAAAAGGGTCCATTCTTGGTGGAGGGCCATAGAGATTGCTGCCAGCATCCCACCAAGAGCCAAACTTCCCACATCTCCCATGAAGACCTTGGCAGGCTTGTGGTTAAAGACGAAGAAACCTAGCAAACCACCAATCATGGCAAGAATCACAAGAAGGATATCCAGTTGATTTTGCATATAAGCAATCACACCGTAGGCCGATAAGCTAATCACTACGGAAATACTTGCTAAGCCGTCGATCCCGTCCGTCAGATTCACCGCATTTGAAAAGCCAACTAGCCAGAAAAGGGCAAAGAAAATATAGAAAATTCCCAGATGAACTTGGTAACCAAAAACCGAAAGCATATCGCCACCACGCTCATAAAAGAGGTAGAAAATCACTCCTCCAAGGAGCTGGAGAGCAAGTTTTTGCTTGGGATTTAAGCCTTCGTTAATCTTACGAAAGACCTTGAGGAAATCATCCAAAAAACCTACCAAACCATACAAAACCAAGATAAACAAAATCATGCCTACATTGTTGGTCAATTGTTGGGTAAAGAGAGCGACAAGGAAGCTCACAACAACTACAACGATCAGGAAGACAAGACCTCCCATGGTTGGAGTTCCAGCTTTAGCTTGGTGTTGCTTGACATCCTCGTGCATCTGCTGACCTGTAATCTGTGCTTTTCGATAAAATCGGATAAAGGCTGGAATACCTATCAAGGTCAATAGAAAGGCTAGAACTCCAGCACTAATGGAACTAATCATCTTAATCTCCTAAAGTTATTTTCATTTTTTTAATGTCTTTGAGGGCTGTATTGGCACGGACACTTTGTTTCTTGACCGTTTTGCCACTACCTTCCCACTCGACTTCTATATTCAGCCATTTGGCAAATGTTTGCACATTTTCATCTGTCCAGCCGTACATATCAGGCATTTCTTCGACCTTGTCAGACAGGATTAAGATCTGCTGATTGGCTTCCAAATTATCTCCTTCAGCAACCGAGAGTTCCTTGATCTTGGTTCCTGTTCCGATAACGATTGGTTGGACAAGGTTGCGACGCAATTCCTCTGCTAGGTCTCCCGGCGTAAAGTCCTTGGTAGCTGGCATGGCATAGCTTGTCGTCTTGCTGACCTGATCTAAGCTCTTGGCAGTTGACTGAAGATTGAGGGATTCTTTCATAGCAGAAGCTCGCTCAAGGATTGGGTTGGCAAACTCCCCAAGCTGAACACCTGAATAATGCTCTGGCTGTTGCACCGTCACATAGAGGATAAAGTCAGGATTTTCTGCAGGATGCATCGACACAACAGAGAAGATATTGTTGGTTTCACCTGTTAGGTACCCCCCATTCTTCTCATCAGCAATCTCAGCAGTCCCTGATTTGAGGGCAACATTCTGACCTGGAACATTGACATTAGGCTTTCCTGTGCTATGGTTGTACATGGTACCATAGACAGGATCTGTTCCGACCATGACCATGTGATCCCGAGTAGAGGATGCTGTCGCTTTTGATACAGGATTTCCGACGATTTCCTTTTGAGACTTACGAACAGACTGGTCATTTGGATCATAAAGAGCACTGATAAATTTCGGCTCCAACATAACCCCATCGTTGGCAATAGCTGTAAAGGCACGAAGCATCTGGGTCTGGGTTACAGAAATCCCTTGTCCAAATGAACTCATGGCGATATTGACAATGTTATCAGCAGGCAATTGACCTGTGTACTCATCTGCCAGACCAAAACGGGTCGGCACCCCAAATTTAAAGCGGTTAAGGTAGTCCAACCAAGTTGCATCCCCCATCTTTTGCTCAAGCAAGGTCATCCCGATATTACTTGAGTGGGCAAATCCTTGAGAGAAGGTCATAGTGCCACCACTGGTCAATCCTTCATTGACGTCCCAGTCTCGAATGGTCGCATCTGCTATTTTCAATTCACTGCTGTTAAAGTATTCGCCACCAGGGAAGGTATTGTTGTCAATAGCCGAAGCTAACATCATCACCTTCATGGTCGATCCTGGCTCATAGTTACTTTGATAGAGGATATCACGCCAGACAAAGTCTTTTGTGATGCCATCCTTGGTATCTGCGTTAAAGGTTGGCCGTTGGGTCGTAGCCAGGATTTCCCCTGTTTTAGCGCTGACCAAGGTAGCCGTCATATACTTGCCTTTTACCTTTTCCTGGAAGGCATCCATCTGGGTTTCCATAAAGGATTGCAAGGGACTAGAAAGGGTTGTGTAGACATCTTTTCCATCTACCGTTTGTTGGGAAGCCTGATCTGTACCCGGAACAATATTTCCCAGACGATCCTTCTCATAGGTGATGATCCCATCTGTACCCGCCAGAATGTTATTTAAAGAACTCTCTAAACCAGATGTCCCAATCAAACGTTTGGTGCCATCCTCATTTTCATGGAGTTGCGCTAAACCGATAAAGGATGAAGCAAACTGTCCATTGGGATAACTGCGGTTAGGACTAGTTGTAAAGTCAATCCCCTCAACACCAGCGGTTTTTAGGTCATTTTTAATGGCCATCATATTGGCATAGGTAATCCCATTTCCCTTGGTACCAAAAGATACCTGTTTTAGATCTGGCTGAGAAAGTTGTTCTTTGACATAGGACTCCTCCATATCCAGATACTTATGGAAAATCTCAGCTACCTTATTAAATTGAGAATCCTCTACATAGAGAATTTTTCCTGTTGCTGACTTGTAGTTCTTGTCAATAACGGCATAGATATTATACGAAGTCGCATCCTCAGCAATAGGCGTTCCATTACGATCGTAGATGGTTCCCCGTTTTGCAGGAATCGTCTTGGTTGTTTGATGGACCTTGTTTGCTTCTTGAACCAGGTTCTTACCAAATTTTTTACCCGTTCCGATAATGACCGCAAAGTTGACCAAAAAGACAGCGAAGAGTATGACAGCCAATAAACTCAGGCTTTTTCCTACTCTTCTGCGGTTTTCTTCTGGAGATTTGCGATTACGAACGGCATAACGGATGATTTTTTCTTTCCACTGTTTCATATCTTACTCCGCCGCTCGGATATTTTCGTTATTCAGCTGCAAATCCTTAGAGTTTGCAATTTCTTTCAAACGTTCTGAACGAATCAATTCATTGACCTCTTGCTTGGCATCGTCTAGCTCGGTTTTCTTTTCTTCGATTTGAGCATTGACCTTGGTCAATTCATTCTGAACTTGTAATAGCTTGGTCTGCATAAACACAACGCTAATTGCCAGGATAATCATTGTTGCAGCAATCGAAACATAGAAGGCCTTTTCCACACGTGAAAAACCTTTAAACTTCGTTTGCAATAACTGGCTTGTTTTTTCGATTCTTTCTGCCATGTTTTTCCTCTTACTTGTGAATTTTTCTAGCCACGCGCAACTTGGCTGAATGCGAACGATTGTTGGCTTCTAGCTCTTCAGCACTTGGCAAGATTGGCTTGCGGGATACCAATTCCATCTTGGGCTTAAGATCATCTGGAATGAGGGGCAAGCCTTTGGGAACTTCCACTGTTGAAGCTTCTTTGAATAATTGCTTGGTCAAGCGGTCTTCCAACGAATGGAAGGTAATGACCGAGATTCTCCCATCGAGAGCCAGCATGTCCATGGCCTGTTGGATGGATTCATCTGCCGCACCCAGCTCATCATTGACTTCGATTCGGATAGCCTGGAAAATCTGCTTGGCAGGGTGTCCCTTTTTCTTGAGTTCCTTTGCAGGCTTGGCTGACTTGATAATCTCTGCCAACTCCGTCGTTGTCTCAATGGGTTTCACCTCACGCGCTTGCTCAATCTTTCGGGCAATCTGTTTAGAAAACTTATCCTCGCCATATTTAAAAAAGATCCGAACCAAGTCATGATAGTCATAATGATTGACCACCTCATAAGCCGTCAGACTAGCTTCCTGATTCATCCGCATATCCAGTGGCGCATCCTTTTTATAAGAAAAGCCACGCTCACGCTGATCCAGCTGAGGACTGGACACCCCTAAGTCATAACAAATTCCATCAATTTCCTGGACACCAGCCTCCTGCAAACGTGCCTGCAAATGACGGAAGTTGTCCTTGATAAAGGTTACCATCCCCTTTTCGATATAGGGTGCCAACCGTTTTTGCGCATTGTCAATAGCATTCTGGTCCTGGTCAAAGGCATAGAGATGCCCTTTTTCGCTCAATTTACTCAATAAATATTCGCTATGGCCTGCTCCGCCCAAAGTCGCATCAACGTAGATACCGTCAGGTTTTACGTCCAGCATATCAATCGTGTCATGAAGCAAGACCGTTACATGATGAAATTCTTTTGTCATATCTTATCTATTTTACCACAAATCTGACCAGCTTGCACTTGTCAGACAAGGCTAAGTTTCTTCGAAAAAAATTCCCAAAAAATGTCACATATACTTGACATATCATCTCCAAAAGAATATAATATAGTCAAATATATGCGACATATCAGAAAGGAGACCCTATGAATCGTGTCAAAGAATTCCGTAAGGAACTGGGCATTTCCCAGCTCGAGCTCGCCAAAGATATCGGTGTCTCGAGACAGACCATCAACATGATTGAAAATGACAAGTACAATCCTACTCTGGAACTCTGTCTCAATCTCGCCCGCAGCCTCCAAACTGACCTTAACAGTCTTTTTTGGGAAGACGATTTTTAAAAAAGGAGCAAACAAATGAAAAAAGAAACTCTCACTGAAAAACTCATCAAACGCACATACGGCATTTCTGGTCCCCTTGACGAACACAAACGGCGCGAGGCCGATCGTATCGGGAATCAGGTCTTTATCGTTCTCTTTTATCTCATGATATTTGGCAACCTCATCCCCTTTGTCCTTGCTTACAAATACCCGCAAATTGTCGCTATCGGCTATCCTCTCGTGGTATTTGGCATTTCGATGATGGCTGCCCTCTATGTGGTCTCTCAAACCAAAAAAACGGGCATCACAGCTATTGATCCCGAAATGCTGAGTCAAAAAGAAAGCAAACAGCTACATTTTCCGGGTCTAAAAGCGGGCCTGATCTACGGCATGGGCATGTTCTTTGGAATACCACTGCTGAATACCCTAACCGATGATAGCAAGGATTATCTTAGTTCTCTTTTAAATACAGGACATTTTATATCAACTATCCTAGCTACCTTCTTCTTCGGATTGACCATACAAATCATCGTCTCTCTTCGCATTCGAAAAGCTAAGAAAGATCAAGAAGACGACTAGGAGGTACCTTATGAAATCACTAGCTAGACTACTGATCAGTCATGTTTTTATCAGTATTTTCCTTTCCTTCTCCCTTGTTTCAGGAGCTATTTCTCATACCGTTTTAATACTCTTACTCCTCTTTCTTCCTGCGCTCAATAAAGGACTTGAGAAGATCCAATCAAAACGGATACCTATCCTCAACGCTGCCCTTTTCTTCCTCCTTATATCCTTTCCACAACTTTTAACCAACCCCACCCAATGGAAATTTCCAATATTCCTAGCCGTAACCATCATTTCAAGTTTGGTCTACTTCTATAACTTTTATCAAGTAGTTAAAGAAGTAGATCAAAAACAGTTGATTTAGGAGATTCCTCCCATGAAAAAAGAAGATTTCACCACTCGCTTACTCAAACTATTCTTTCACATACAAGGCCCCTTTGATGAATGCCGTCAAGAGATGATTTACAAGGCTTGTGCCCGTACCTTGATCCAAATCGTTTACTCCTCCCTCCTACTCTTATTGTTCTATCTCCTATTTGGACGCTTTATAGAGTTGGTTCGAGATACTATGCCCTACCTCTATTTTGGACTCATCTTCATCCTCTCGTCCAGGGCGAGATTAGCAGTTCGAGACTTACATTTGAACAAGGACGACCAGTCCGAGATTCATCACAAAAGCTACAGCAAAAGTCAAATCAACCTTCGTAGTTGGGGTGTATTCATCAGTATTCAGCTTGGTCTCTTCCTCTTACTAATCTTTCATAAGCTCTTTGTTCAGCATCTTCCCCTCGATACATTTTGGGACAATCTCTCCCAGTTCGATAAAATACTCCCTTTACTAGTCTTAGGTTTGGGAATTGGTGCTATCTTTGGAACCATGACCTATGCCTTTTTATCGGAACACGAGTTGAAACACTCTGATTCAGGAATGCATAAGGAGAATATAGAAAAATGACCAGTATATATGATTTTTCCGTTTTGAACCAAAATAACCAAGCAACTCCCCTGGAGAGCTATCGTGGCAAAGTTCTCTTGATTGTCAATACTGCTACTGGATGTGGTTTAACACCCCAGTACCAGGGACTTCAAGAACTCTATGAACGCTATCAAGATAAGAGCTTTGAAATCCTAGATTTCCCTTGTAATCAATTTATGGGACAGGCACCCGGCAGCGCAGAGGAAATCAATAGCTTCTGCAGCCTACACTATCAGACAACTTTCCCTCGCTTTGCCAAGATCAAGGTCAACGGCAAGAAAGCAGATCCTCTTTATGTTTGGCTAAAAGACCAGAAAGCTGGTCCTCTAGGAAAACGAATCGAATGGAATTTTGCTAAGTTTCTCATTAGCCGAGATGGGCAAGTACTTGAGCGCTTCTCTTCCAAAACAGACCCCCAAACCATCCAAGAGTCTCTCCAAAAAATACTCTAATTTCTTTTTAAACGTATCCTTTCAACCAAAATAGAGCTGTTGGTCAGTATTCTCGACTCCAGCATATGCATAGGTTCGATTTCTAGGGCACTCTTTTTCTGTCACTACCCTAAAATAAAAGCGATGCTCCCGCCCATCCTTGGCATTTTCCTTGTTTAAAACAAAGTAGTTTTTCTGATTCATTGCCATGGTTCGTAGGATATCATCGATCAAAAAAGTCAAGGGAACATTCATGGCAGAGTATTTTTGGAAATCCTCTTCAAAGCGGATATAACTATCTGAAAAATAATTCATCTGCAGTTTGTTTTCATACAGCTCTTTTCTAGTCATACACTCCCTCCTCCCACAGTCG
Source organism: Streptococcus oralis (assembly GCF_965111685.1). Lineage (GTDB taxonomy): Bacteria > Bacillota > Bacilli > Lactobacillales > Streptococcaceae > Streptococcus > Streptococcus oralis_B. The sequence continues at coordinate 292,364 of NZ_OZ217340.1, read as the reverse complement.
AATTTCGAGGATGTCTGTAAGCTCTATCAGTCTATATCCCTCGTTTGTCCTAATAGATAGAGTTTGAGGTGATAATTCGCTCACCTCACCGATGATTGTCGTTTTTTGCTTTCTTTCCTTGACAACAAAACATCCCTTCAATTGACCAACATAAAGCTGAGAAAGCAAGAGTAGCTTCTCAACTGAATTCAAATTCGTCGAAAAATCAACACGATTTTTTTCGTCACCAAGCGAGCTGGTATGCTCTGAGAGGAAAAAGCCCATCCACTTCTGCATGCCTGGATCTTGGTAGTCTCGCGCAGATTGAAAAGGTAAATAAGAACGATCAATCATTGTAATCCGTCTAATCCTCCAGCAGAATGCCCCCCAATCAGCTTGCTTCTGGCAAGACTCCTAGAGGCTTCTTCCAGTGCATTGGCCTTTAAGAGAGAAGTGAAGCCAAATTGTTCCCGGATGGAGTCAATAGCCGTCTGGAGCCTTTCTTCTTTTTCTAACTTGTCAACATCATCAAAGAGAGAGATCAAACCAAAGGACTCGTCCACAAATCCTGAATAGTTGACTCCGACACTTCTGACCGCCCCAGAAGTGTATTTGTTATGAAATAAGTTCAAAACATAATCCGTTAAGATAGCTGTATTATTGGTCGGTTCGACCTTCATTTGTGTGTGAATAGACGGCCTAACCTCCTCTTTAGAGAAACCAACATAAATAGAGACAAGGGTTGTTTTCTTTCCCGCCCTTCTCAATCTAATAGCCACCTGCTCTGCCATTTCTCGGAGAATAATTTCAATATCCCGTAGCTTCACGTAGTCTCTCGGCAAGATTTGAGAATTTCCCAAGCCTTGGGACTTGGCTTTATAGGGCTTATGAACATTGCTCTCATCAATCCCATTAGCATGAAACCACAAACGCAGGCCAGCCTGACCCAGAGCTTTCTTTAATTGGTCGGGATTGCTGGTTGCCAATTCCTTGATGGTAAAAATCCCCAGAGCATGCAAGCGTTTCTCCATCCGCCTGCCAATCCCCCAAAAATCCGTCATCTTGGGAATGGCCCAGACCTTCTCTTCCACATCCTGGTAAGACCAATTGGCCCTCATGGTCGGGGTGTGCTTGGCCTCATTATCCAGAGCCAACTTGGCCAGTAAGGGATTGGCATTGGACATCCCCACCGTAGAGTAGATCCCTGTCTGCCTCCAAATATCCCTCTGGATGCGGGCAGAAAGCAGATCCAGCTTGTCTTTGCGAGAGAGATTCTTGTCTGGGATAAAATAGTTGAGCGAACTAGTCAGATCAATAAAACCTTCATCAATAGAGTAGGGATAAATATCATCTGGACTGCCATAATTTTGAAAGATTCGCTGGATTTCCATATTGACTGCGATGTACTCGTCCATCCGAGGAGGGACAATCAAGGTGACTTGGGCCCAATCTTCGATGTAGCGAACATAGTCTAAGTCAGTAGGCAAGCCTTGCTTTCGAGCATTGTAATAGGAAAATTTGCGCGTTTTGATATCAAAAGGCAGATCATAGGCCCGGCCAACATTTGACTTGCCAAAAATCTTCTTAAACATGGGAGAGGAGGCTAGGATAAGACCAGTTGAATTATCCGCGCGACTCATGACACAAAGCGAGGTCTTCAGCGGATGCAAGCCTCTTTTCACACACTCAACACTGGCATAAAAAGATTTCATATCGACAAAGGCAATATCACTTTTGGGCTCTCTGGAATAATCAAAATAGCCCATAGGCTAGCCCTCCATTGGCACAAAATTCCCAACGATAATCCCCACAATCCGAGGATCTTCCTCATAGGAGATGAAAATATCCTTGTATTTAGGATTGATAGAGACCAGACGCAAGCCATCTTCCTCCCGATAGACCCGTTTGATATAGGTCTGGTTGTTACAAACCACTGCATAAACTGCCCCGTCATAGTCAAATCCGGTCTCTCGAATCAAAGCCACGGAACCATTTTGATATTTAGGTTCCATGGAGTCCCCAGCCACCCAGGAAGCAAAATCGTGGGCTAGTTCCTCATTAAAGTAAACCGTATCAAAATTCCGATCATCATAGACCGAAGCCCCAATCCCTGCTGACATGCGTTCATAGACACGATATTCGTAGAGTCGTTTTGACATATCCGCAACCTTCTGGGCTTGTTCCTCTTGAGCTAGGTTGCGAGCATAGAGCACAACCTTTTCTTTCCCTTGCTTAGAGAGGCTATTGTAGAGACGAACAATCTCGATCTGGGTGAAATAGCCTTTTGCGACTTTTAAAATCTTCTCCAGCTGAGCAACCTTCTCCTGGGACGGTTCCTTAACCCCGCGTTCCCAAGCCGAATAAGCCTGAAAACTAATCCCCAGTTGCTCTGCAATCTCTTTTTGTGTCAGTTTTAGCTCTTTCCTCCGAGCTTTGAGTTTTTCTGGTTGGTACATGATTCACCTCCTAGTGTGATGCTTTAATGGACATTATCTCCCTTAGAAAGATCAATTGATGATTGAGCTTACATTCCCAAAACTCAACCAATCTGGTTTAGTTTTATTATATAAAAAAAGCGGTCGATTGTCCACTGGGAAAATCAAATTTTAACAGACATACCCAGAGATTCTAAACAAAAAAACATCCCAGAGAAAATTCTTGAATGTATGGAAAGATTATAACTCCATTAACCTTTTCAATAGACTGGAATTGATGATATCATGGTCTCCTTATCTCAAATACTGCTGTATGGACCCACTCATTATGAATTTGTAAGTCATTTTCTATCATCCTACTAAAGGTGAAGCCATTTTTTAAAAGCACTCTCTGAGAGGCCAGATTATCCCTTGCCGTTCCCGCAATGATTCTATTGAAACCATAAGTATGAAACGCCTTGTCTAAAACAAGTCTAACCGCTTCGCTAGCATAGCCTAAGTTGCTAACATTTTCCCCAATCCTATACCCAAGCTCTGCTGTTGTTCGATCATTCTCTAAAACACTTAAATTGATTCTTCCGACCATAACACCTTGCGAATCTCTGATTAGATGCATGTAGACAGCCCGATTCCTTTGTTCCGTTAACAATTCCCTTGTAATTTCTTTAAAACCTTCTGGATCAAAATAGTTAGCTGGTCTAGGAGGTAAATTTCGCTCAAAATACTCTCGATTTTCTTTTTCAAAAGAATAGACATCTAGACTGTTTGCTTCAGACAACAACTCTAAACTGATCATTACAAAACTCCCCTTCTCTTCTTAGTAAAAATATTGTTAGACGGAACTATCCCTAGCAACTCCTACTCTAATTTCTGCAACAGCTTTACAACTTGCCGATTTTCAATCCTCACATAGTATACACCATTATCACTGACAAGTTTATCCTCCTTATACTTAGCAATTTTGACAGCATAAAGACCGCGTGGTAGGGGTTGGTTGGCAAAAAATTCCTTCATGAGCCTTTCAAGCTCTTTAAGATAGTCATCATACAAGAAATCTCTTTTTTCTTTTGGAACGAAATATTGAAATTCAAATGTCGGTATAAAAATCTCTTTTTGGAAAAGATATTGAGCATCCATTGGGTACATTCCTTGCAGAGCTTGACCCTTGCTTTGATTTTCCTCTAATACTTCATTATAAAGATAGATATTATCAGATTGGTTATTAAATTCAAAACCAATACCTTGGTACTTCAAATCAGGCAGTTTAGGATCTTTGATTGAACTGTCCAGTGTTTTTAAAAATTCACTGGTGCCTGGACTAACCTCAATCCCTAAATAGGCTAATTCTGGGAAAACATCATAAATTTTTTTACCATTTTTGTAATCAACCTCTGCATCTGTCTTTCCATATGTTTCACTTTTCGAAAAGCGAGTATAGTATTTAAATCTAGTTTTAACCTGATAGGTTTTTCCAGCTATATTTTCACTGTAGCTACCATGGATTATAAATCCTCCCACACTTGTATAGTTTTTCTCGTATTTTTCTAACTCAAACTGTCCTGTAAGACCGTAATTTTGATAAGAACGATGCACAGCTTGCTCAATCTCAGTTCGACTTGCATGGGCAAACAGCCCCCACATATCCATTAGAGAAAAAATCGGAGTGAACACTGTGAAGATTACCATTGGAATCACTATGGATAAGCAACCTATTAATAGCCAATTTCTTTTCTGGGCCTTTCCTTCAGATTTTTTAGCAGTTTTCAGTTTTCGTTTTAAGATTAGAATGAGCAAAACCAAAATCCCTAATACTAATAAAACCAATCTACAATCTCCTTTTATCGTGGATAGCTGTTAACAGGTGTATAGGAGGCTGACAGAAATACTCTTCTCACCTGCTAACTTATCCTGAAATCCATAAACTCGTCTGAAACGAGGAACAATCCTTATCCCATTATACCACATGGGCAATGCCGTGAGAAGATGAGAAAAACAAACACTCCATGGCAGGAAACATAAAAAAACACCCGAAAGGTGTTCTTTGCAAGTATAGTAATTCTCTCGAATTAACATTTACTAAACAAGCGGGAATGAGCTTAGAAGCCATTTCTGAAGCTCTGACACATAGCGACACAGGTACAACACAGATTTATGTCAATACTTCTAATATAGTCCCTATGGCAGTCGGTGAATTTGCCTTAAAATCTCTAAAACAATAAGGTGAAAATAAGGTAAACTTTGAGGTGAACTTTTTCAAAAAACATAAAAAAGCACCCATGAGGTAAACTCTTGAGTGCTTTGAAACGTTGATATAATCGTATTGATTAACGTTTTGAGAATTGTGATGCTTTACGAGCTTTCTTAAGACCTGGCTTCTTACGCTCAACTTTACGTGAGTCACGTGTAAGAAGTCCTGCGCGTTTCAATGAATCGCGGAAGTCTGGGTCTACTTGAAGAAGGGCACGAGCGATACCATGACGGATAGCTCCTGATTGACCAGCGTATCCACCACCTACAACGTTAACGAAAACGTCGTATGAACCTACAGTTGAAGTAACTGCGAATGGTTGGTTGATTACAAGACGAAGGTCAGCGTGTGGGATGTACTCTTCAACATCTTTTTTGTTAACAGTGATTTTACCAGTTCCTGGAACAAGGCGAACGCGTGCAACAGCGTTTTTACGACGTCCAGTACCTGCATATTGTGCTTGTGACATACTTTATTGTTCCTTTCCTTAGATAAGTCCTGAAATATCAAGAACTTCTGGTTGTTGTGCAGCGTGAGTGTGCTCAGCTCCAACGAATACTTTCAATTTCATACCTTGAGCGCGGCCAAGAGTATTGTGTGGAAGCATACCTTTAACTGATTTTTCGATCAAACGTACTGCATTTTTAGAACGAAGTTCACCAGCAGAGATTTGTTTCAATCCACCTGGGTGGTTTGAGTGAGTGTAGTAGATCTTATCAGTTGCTTTTTTACCAGTCAATTTAACTTTTTCAGCATTGATAACGATTACGAAGTCACCTGTATCAGTGTGTGGTGTGAATGTTGGTTTGTTTTTTCCGCGAAGTACGCTAGCAACAACTGCTGAAAGGCGTCCAAGAGGTACATCAGTTGCGTCAACAACGTACCATTTGCGTTCTACTTGGCCTGGTTTAGCCATGAATGTAGTTTTGTTCATGATTTCTCCTATATGAATATCGTTTTTGTTTACTGGGCGGATGTTCCGGTCCGCGGGGTATTTGAAAGGTTCCGGGGCCTTACAAATGGGGTAAACAATACCGTCTACTATCATACCAAATTTTACTACTAAAAGTCAATAGATATGAAAAATAATTTTCCCTATTTAACCTTTAAAATATCACAAAAACCTCGTGAAAACGAGGTTTCTATTGCTATTTGTAAGCTAAGGCACGTTTGAAGCTTTTCCATAGACCTAAGTCATCTGTCTGAAGGACTAGGCTGGCATACATGCGTCCGATAAAGGCTGTTGCAGTCACCGCAAAAACGACTGTAATCGCTAGTGAAATCCAAGCTTCTAAATCACTTGCATAACCATTGATGGCTCTAAATGGCATAAAGAAGGTCGAAATAAAGGGAATGTAAGACCCAATTTTCAAAACCAAATTGTCTCCTGCAGCGCCCAAGGCTGTTACCCCCATAAAGCCTGCTATAATCAAGATCATCAATGGCGACAAGGCCTTACCGGCATCTTCAGGACGAGTAACCATGGAACCAAGGAAGGCTGCCAAAACTACATACATAAAGAGGCTAACCAAGACAAACAATAAGGTATTGAGCGAGAAGGCCTCTCCTATATGGTTTAAAATACCAGATTGTGCCAAGATTGGTAGGTCTTTAAAGAGCAGAATGGCAGCCAGCCCACCCACGACGTAAATGCCAATATGAGTCAAAATCACAAGAAGTAGAGCCAGCATACGAGCGTAGAAATAATGACTAGCTCGGATACTAGAGAAGACCACCTCCATAATTTTGGTTCCTTTCTCGCTAGCTACTTCCTGAGCAGTGACACTAGCATAGGTAATCAAAATCATATAAAGGAAGAAACCAAGCCCTGCGGCCGCAATGGTTTGAACAATTTTTTTGTTTTCCTTAGATTCATCAATCTTCTCAGTAAAGTCAACGGTTTGACTCAGGCGCTTTTCCTGCTCTTGGGACAAATTGGCTGCCGAGCGATTGAGTTGGTATTGAAGCTCATTGAGTTTATTGGTTACTGCTAGCTTGATGCCTGTTTCAAGAGAAGTTTCACCATGGTAAACGGCTTTGATGACACTATCCTCTTGATCAATAGTTAGGTAACCCTTGATTTTTTCATCCTTGATAGCAGCTTGGGCACTGGCTTCATCCTTATAATCAAAGTTGATACCATTGGTACCCTTGAGCCCTTCTTCCACAGATGGCACAGTTGTTACTACTGCTATCTTGCTATTCTTGGCCATAGAAGACCCTTGGAGATAGCCAATTCCTACAGATAAGGCTAAAAAGAGGAACGGCGAAATCACCATAAAGAAGAAACTCCACGACTTGACATGCCGAAGATAGGTTTCCTTCATTACAACCCACATATTTCTCATACTTCCACCCCTGATTCTAGTTTAAAGATTTCATCGATTGTTGGAGCTTGTTGGTCAAAGGTCGCAATATATTGACCTTGAGTGAGGATTGGAAAGAGTTCCCTTCCAGCGCTCTCATCATCTAGGATCAATTTCCAACTGCCTTGCTTGGTCAAGCTCACCTGTTTGACGTGAGGAAGTTTTTCCAATTCTTCCTTGCTTTGTTCACTTGAAACAAAGAGACGTGTTTTCCCGTATTGATTGCGAACATCCTGAACTGGTCCATGCAAGACTACACGTCCATCACGAATCATCAGGATATCATCGCAAAGTTCCTCAACATTGGTCATGACATGGTCAGAAAAGATAATGATTGCACCGCGCTCTTTCTCTTTCAAGATGACCTGTTTGAGCAACTCGGTATTGACTGGATCCAAACCACTAAAAGGCTCATCCAGGATAATCAAGTCTGGCTCATGGATTAGGGTGATAATCAGCTGAATTTTCTGTTGATTCCCTTTAGAAAGACTCTTGATTTTGTCGGTCAATTTGCCCTTCACTTCAAGTCTTTCCATCCATTGAGGGAGTTTTTCCTTGACCTCATTGGCATCCATGCCCTTTAGAGTCGCCAAGTAGCGAACTTGTTCAAGGACTGTCAACTTGGGCATGAGGCTGCGTTCCTCAGGCAGATAGCCAATTCGAGCGTAGGTTTCCTGACGAATCTCCTGCCCATCCAGACTGATCTCTCCTTGGTACTCCAAAAATTTCAAAATGCTGTGGAAAATCGTTGTTTTCCCAGCACCATTTTTCCCGACCAGCCCTAGAATTCGTCCTGGACTTGCCTGAAAATCGACACCAAACAAGACTTGCTTGGATCCGAAACTTTTCTCTAGATTTCTTACTTCTAGCATCTTCCACCTCCGAAATATGTTGCACTTATTATACTCCTTTTTGATAGCCTTTACAATCATTTGTATCCATTTTTATCGTGATTTTTTATAGTAAAAATCTACCAAATTTAAGGCTTTTAAAGAGCTCCAGTGATAGCTTTAGTATAACTCATTAAAGACTATCTGGGAGGACTTTTTCCTCAACTGTCGCTTTTTATTCCTGAACTAGCATTTTAAGAATTTCAAAACCCACCCCGAAGGATGGATTGAAAATTTAACGTACTTCTGCATGGACTTTTTCTTCGAGAGAAGTTTGGATTTTTTCCATGTAACGTGCTACTTCTTCGTCCGTCAAGCTATCTTCTGGATTTTGGAAAGTTAGGCTATAGGCCATTGACTTCATACCAAGTCCCAGTTTTTCACCTGAGAAGACGTCGAAGAGTTTGATATCTGTCAAACGTTTCACGCCTGCAGCTTGAATTGCGTCTACAACTTCTTGATGGCTAATTTCTGCCTTGAGAAGAAGGGCAATATCACGGCTAACTGCTGGGAATTTCGTGATTTCCACAAATGGAGCAGCTGGCTGAAGCGCTGCTTCGATGGCGGAAAGGTTGAGCTCCGCTACATAAGTTTCTGGGATATCGTAAGCCTTGGCAGTGACTGGATGTACTTGCCCGAGGAAACCAAGAATTTGGTCGCCGAGTGAAATCACGGCCGTACGTCCTGGGTGGAGGCTTGCAATCTCAGCTGTTGCTGTATAAGCCACTTCTAGTCCCAAGCGAGCAAAGAGGGCTTCAAGGATTCCCTTAGCATAGAAGAAATCAACTGGAACTGCTGCTGTTTGGAAGTCTTTTTCTGCAACCAAGCCTGTCAAGGCAAAGGCAAAACTGTTGATTTCATTTGGTAAATCTTCTTTTGAATTGCCTGTTTGTTCAAAGACTTTTCCAATCTCATAAAGAGCCAAGTTTTTGTTCTTACGAGCCACATTGTAGGCAACGGTATCTAGGATACCAGAAACCATATTTTGACGGAGAACGGAGCGATCCACTGTCATAGGCCACATGAGTTCTGTCAGCTTACTTGGTTGAGCCGTAAACTCAACTGCTTTCTCAGGAGTAGTCAGAGCGTAGGTGATGATTTCAGTCAGTCCTGCTCCTTCAGCAATGGTACGAACTTGACGACGGAGTTTCTGTGTCGCTGTCAATTCACCTGCTGTACCATCGTCTTTTGGAAGACTGGTTGGCAAACGGTCATATCCATAGATACGAGCGATTTCTTCAAAGAGGTCTGCTTCGATAGTGATATCCCAACGACGACGTGGGACGCTGACAGTGAAGGCTTCCGCATTTCCAGAAAGCCCAAAGCCAAGACGACGGAAAACGTCTTCTACATCAGCATAAGAAAGCTCAGTTCCAAGGACACGATTGACGTCTGCAAGAGTTGAAGAAACTTCTACGTCTGATGTGTCAAGTTCCCCAGCTGAAACGATGCCTTTGCGCACCGTCGCACCTGCAAGTTCTGCAATCATACTAGCTGCCGCATCAAGGGCTTCATTGACTGTTGCCACGTTGATTCCCTTTTCAAAGCGCGAAGATGATTCTGAACGCAGATTAAGACGACCGCTAGTCTTACGGATGGATTTTCCATTGAAAACAGCAGCTTCAAGGACGACACGACTAGAATTTTCAGAGATTTCTGTTGCTTGACCGCCCATAACACCTGCAAGGGCAACTGGCTTGTCTGCGACAGTGATAATTAGGTCATTTGTTTCCAAGTCACGTTCTTCACCGTCCAAGGTCACCAACTTTTCACCAGCACGCGCTTCACGTACACGGATGTCAGTCCCTTCAAAGGTATCCAAGTCAAAAGCATGCATAGGTTGACCAAAGTAAAGCAAGATATAGTTGGTCACGTCGACCACATTGTTAATCGGACGGATGCCTTCGTTCATAAGAAGATTTTGCAACCACTGTGGACTTGGTGCGATGGTCACATTGTCCAAGATACGGGCCGCATAGTATGGCGCCTTATCTGTTTCAATCCCTACAGAAAGAGCATCTGCTGCACTTTCATTTGTTTCTGTTAAACTGAATTCCTTAAAGCTAACTGCCTTGTCATAGATGGCTGCTACTTCGTGAGCTACCCCACGCATAGAAAGAGCGTCTGCACGGTTTGGAGTGATGGAAAGTTCGATGATTTCATCATCCAAGTCTAGGTAAGAAAAGACTTCGTCCCCAGGAATAGCATCTTGAGGCAAAATTTGGATACCATCTGCGAATTCCTTTGGCACAACTGAGTCCGAAATACCTAATTCACCAAGTGAACAAATCATTCCGAGAGACTCTAAACCACGGATTTTCCCTTTTTTAATCTTGTAGTTGTCAGCGATGCGAGCTCCTGGAAGAGCCACCATGACCTTGATGCCAGCACACACATTTGGGGCACCACAGACGATTTGACGGGCTTCTTCTTCGCCAACGTTAACCTGACAAACATGGAGGTGAGTTTCTGGCACATCTTCGCAAGAAAGCACCTCACCGACGACAATTTTTGAGAGACCAGCAGCCGGTGATTCCACACCTTCTACCTCAATCCCTGTAGTTGACATTTTTTCAGCCAACTCTTGTGATGGTACATCAATGTCCACCAATTCTTTTAACCATTTATAAGATACAAACATAATTCTGATTGTAAGATCCCACCGAGTAAGACCTTTTCAATTCCTTTCTTTTTCTTCGAGTCAGTCGTTTCAATTTCTAAACTATGTGAAAACGAGAACGACTGTATAGGACGTTTTTTCAGGTTTCAATCTTATTTAAACTGTTCTGAGAAGCGGACATCTCCTTGGTAGAATCCACGGATATCGTTGATTCCGTAACGGAGCATAGCTACACGCTCTTGTCCTAGACCAAACGCAAATCCAGAGTAAACAGTCGCATCGATTCCACTCATCTCAAGGACACGTGGGTGAACCATACCGGCACCCATAATCTCAATCCAACCTGTTTTCTTACATACGTTACAGCCTTCTCCACCACACTTGAAGCAGGAAACATCCACCTCAACAGATGGCTCTGTGAATGGGAAATAAGATGGACGCAAACGGATCTGACGCTCTTCACCAAACATTTTTTGAACGATCAATTGAAGCGTTCCTTGAAGGTCTGCCATAGAGATGTTTTTCCCAACAACCAAGCCTTCGATTTGGTGGAATTGGTGACTGTGGGTCGCATCATCCGTATCACGACGGAACACACGACCTGGCGAAATCATCTTCAAAGGACCCTTTGAAAAATCATGGGCATCCATGGCACGCGCCTGAACCGGAGACGTGTGAGTACGAAGCAAGATTTCTTCTGTAATGTAGAAAGTATCCTGCATATCGCGGGCTGGGTGATCTTTCGGAAGGTTCATACGTTCAAAGTTGTAGTAGTCTTGCTCTACTTCAAAGCCATCCACGACTTGATAACCCATCCCGATGAAGATATCTTCGATTTCTTCACTAGTTTGAGTGAGAACGTGACGGTGACCTGTCGCAACTGGGCGACCTGGAAGAGTCACATCAATGCTCTCACTAGCAAGTTGAGCTTCTACTTTCTTTTCTTCCAAGAGCTTAGCTGTTTCTTCGAAGGCAGCTGTCAAGACATCACGCGCTTCATTGACGTATTTCCCGATGATTGGACGCATCTCGGCAGAGACATCTTTCATCCCTTTGAGGATTTCAGTAAGCGACCCTTTTTTACCAAGGACAGAGACACGCAAGTCTTGCATCTCTTTTTCATTTTCAGCAGAAATCTGCTTCAAGCTAGCCAGCGTTTCTTCACGAAGCGCTTTTAATTGTTCTTCAATAGTTGACATAATTCCTCCATCAGTCGTTTTCAGATAAAAAGAAAACCACATACCAAAAACTCCAATCGGAGCGTTGACACGCGGTACCATCCGTTTTCATCTGACAAGTCAGACCTTCATTTCCAAATCCATGCGCAAGTGAATTCACCCAGCTTTCATATAGAGAGCTTGCAGTCACGGCTCTCCTCCCTGATGTACTTCCCTTGAGTTACTAGTCTTGCGGATTCCTATTCAATTACTACTTAGTTTATCAGATTTTTACCATTCTTGCAAGACCTATCTCACTTCTGCTTGCCTTTAAATCTCCATTGGAAGCGAAGTTTGTCATAGAAGGGAAATTCGATAAATAAGACTCCCAAACCCACACAGAAACTGGCAAGAACATCTGATGGGTAGTGAACTCCCAGATAGACCCGAGATAGTAGCACACTGACTAGGTAGAATCCAAGGACGATTTGCACAATTTTTCTCCAAACCGGATCTTTAATCCGTTGACTGAGGATGACAATCAAAGTCCCTACCATCAGCGTCACTGCCAGAGAATGGCCACTTGGGAAGGAAAATCCCTTCTCCTCGACTAAATGTAAGATAGCTGGTCGTGGGCGCTGGTAAATATTTTTAAAGGTCGCGATTAAAAGACCAGCTAAGGCTAGATTGCCCGTCATGAAGTAGCTTTCTATCTTCCACTTCTTACGATAAAAGATAAAGGCTGCAATGGCAACCCAGGTGATGATCACTGGGATATCAATCAAATGCGTAAGCGCACGGAATAGAACTGTCAAATAATCTGGCAAGTCCCCACGAAGGGCAGTCTGAAGCGGTTGGTCAAAACCGACCAGAGTTTCGGGGTAAAACTTAACCATATAGCCAAGAAGGACGAAAAGTAAAAGGGCAAAACTGCCCTTCATTAAAAATGATTGTTTATCTCTCATAATGTTTTAAGGTTGGTTTCAAGAGGATGTATAACAACCAGAATGAAACGGCAAAGATTACACCCTCAATCAAGTTAAAAGGTAATACCATAGTCATGAGGTAGTTGGAAAGTCCCAAAATTTTTCCAATATCAAAGTTGGCAAACTTCGCGTACAAAGGAACAGCATAGACATAGTTGAGAAGCAACATTGCCACAGTCAAGCCGACAGTTCCCGCTAGAGATGCTAGTAGAAAACGAAGGGTGCTACGTTCCTTTTTCCAAATCAAACCAAATGCGATAACAAAAACTCCCAAGGCTACAATATTCATTGGCAACCCAATATAAGTATTCACTCCCTGGCTATTGAGAAGCAACTTCAAGAGTGATCGCAGCAAGAGAATCCCTAGAGCAGCTGGCAAATCCATCACCACCAAGCCCACAAGGACTGGCAAAATACTAAACTCAATCTTGAGGAAGGTCGCCGCTGGCAAGAGCGGAAAGTCAAAGTACATCAGCACAAATGAAATGGCTGATAAAATCGCAATGGTCGAAAGTCGACGTGTGTTTGTCATAACAGGTTCCTCCAATTTTCTATAAAATCAGAAGAAGTTGGAAAGAATCCCTCTATCTATTCTCACTTTTTATATCCAAAAAGTTCCCCCTCACTCTGTTGAGCAAGCGGTTTCAATTCATCTATAAACACATAAGAACAGACAAAGCTATTCTTTCGTCTTCTCCCATCCAGACTATACTGTCGGTTGTGGAATCGCACCACATCAGCTTGCGCTCGCGGACTTCTTAAACTAAGATATTTTGGATTAATCTAGGCGTCGCAGTCGAAGATAATACTTGAATATATCGAGACAAGACAAAGAAGAGTAGGCCAAAATAGCTAGTTAAAGTCACCGCCGGTCGGGAATCACACCCAGCCCTGAAGACCCTTTAATTATAACAAAAAACGCTTGCAAGTGCAAACATTTTGTTTATTTCAATTTATCTGCTTCATAGGTATGAACAAGCTCAAGACCTGCAAAGTTTTGCTGACGAAGAGCCTCATAGACAATCATGCAGACGGTATTGGAAACATTGAGGCTGCGAACATGCTCATCATTCATAGGGATACGGAGAGCTTGCTCTGGATGTTCACGCATAAAGTCCTCTGGTAACCCCTTGTCTTCACGTCCGAAGAGAAAATACTGATCTTCACCACTTGCCAAATTTGCCTCAGAATAGACCTTTTCTGCAAATTTCGAAATCAGATAGACTTGTCCTTTCATCTGAGACATAAAGTCTGCCAAGTTATCATAAAAATGAATCTCAAGCTTATCCCAGTAATCCAAACCAGCCCGTTTCATCTTGCGATCATCAATGGGAAAGCCCATTGGTTTAATGATATGGAGGGGAGAATTGGTCGCAGCGCAAGTACGCGCAATGTTACCTGTATTTTGTGGAATCTGAGGCTCGAATAATACAATGTGATTTGTCATGACGGTTTCCTTTTATCATTGCAAAAAAATAGCCACACTGCCCGGAGTCAAGCTCAGCAAACAGCGTGGTTAAGGCGTCGTTAACTTACCTCACAACAGGTTTGAAGTAAATCAGCGAAACTACTTCCTTAGTATAACACTTTCAGAATCATTGTCAATAGAAATGTCTTGATTTTTTTACTTTTTTGGATGATATTTTCATGTTCGGTTATTCCCTTTCTGAAAAGATATGGTAAAAGAGCCAAATCACTTCAAAACCGAGACATTGTTATAGAAGTTAAGCAAATGTATCTTCAAAACTTAAAAAAGCCTTTCTTCCCCTAAAAATTGCCTTAGCAAGTGCATTTTTTGTTAAAAAAGGGTATGATAGTTACATCATGAAAAAGTAGGTTTTTTATATGAAAATTGTCCTTGTTGGTGGAGGGAAAGTTGGTTTCGCCCTCTGTCGTTCACTGGTTGCAGAAAACCATGACGTTGTCCTCATCGAACAAGATGAGGCTGTCCTCAATCACATTGTCAGTCGCTTTGATATCATAGGTCTCCTTGGAAATGGTGCTGACTTTGCCATCTTAGAGCAAGCCGGTGTCCAAGAGTGCGATATCTTTATCGCCCTAACCGAACACGATGAAGTGAATATGATTTCAGCGGTACTTGCTAAAAAAATGGGTGCTAAAGAAACCATCGTTCGGGTGCGAAATCCTGAATACTCTAATGCCTATTTTAAAGAGAAAAATATTCTTGGATTTTCACTTATTGTTAATCCAGAGCTCCTGGCAGCGCGTGCGATCTCAAATATCATTGATTTCCCTAATGCCCTCTCTGTCGAACGATTTGCTGGAGGTCGGGTTAGCTTGATGGAGTTTGTTGTCAAAGATGCTAGCGGTCTTTGCCAGATGCCCATTTCAGAATTTCGGAAAAAGTTTGATGTGATTGTGTGTGCTTTGGAGCGCAACCATGAGTTGATCATTCCAGGTGGTGAAATGACCCTTCAAGATAAGGATCGCATCTTTGTTACAGGAAATCGGGTCGATATGATGCGCCTGCACAATCATTTTAAAGCTCGGACTGTTAAGAGTTTTCTGATTATCGGAGCAGGAAAAATTGCCTACTATCTCGTCGGTATCTTGAAAGACAGTCGGATTGACACCAAGGTTATCGAAATAAATCCTGAAAGAGCTCGTTTCTTTAGTGAAAAGTTCCCCAATCTCTATATTGTCCAAGGAGATGGAACTGCAAAAGACATTTTGCTGGAAGAAAGTGCTCCCCACTATGATGCAGTCGCAACCTTGACTGGAGTTGATGAGGAAAATATCATCACTTCTATGTTTCTTGACCGTGTTGGCGTCCATAAGAATATCACCAAGGTCAACCGGACCAGTCTCCTAGAAATTATCCATGCACCTGATTTTTCAAGTATCATCACCCCAAAAATTATCGCAGTGGATACCATTATGCACTTTATCCGAGGTCGGGTTAATGCCCAATACTCAGACCTTCAAGCCATGCACCATCTTGCAAACGGCCAGATTGAAACCCTACAATTCCATATCAAGGAAGCTAATAAAATGACTGCCAAGCCTCTTTCTCATCTGAAATTGAAGAAGGGTATTCTCATCGCAGCCATTATTCGAAAAGGAAAAACAATCTTCCCGACCGGAGAGGATACACTGGAGGTCGGAGACCAATTACTGGTAACCACCCTGCTACCAAACATCACCAAAATTTATGATTTGATTGAGAGGTAAGAAATGAATAAAAGTATGATTCGTTACCTCCTCTCCAAACTTCTCTTGATCGAGGCTGTTCTCCTCCTAGTTCCTGTCAGCGTAGCGACCTATTACCGAGAGTCCAGCCAAGTATTTACAGCTCTTTTTACTACGATTGGAATTTTAGTCCTTCTCGGTGGGGTGGGAGTCCTAAGAAAACCAAAAAATCAACGGATTTATGCCAAGGAGGGTGTCTTAATCGTTGCCCTCTGTTGGATACTCTGGTCTTTCTTTGGTGGCTTACCCTTTGTCTTTTCAGGACAAATCCCCAGCATCATCGATGCATTTTTCGAGATCAGCTCTGGTTTTACAACGACTGGTGCTACTATCCTAACAGATGTTTCCGTTCTCAGTCGTTCCCTCCTCTTCTGGCGAAGTTTCACCCACTTGATCGGAGGGATGGGGGTGCTTGTTTTCGCACTTGCTATTATGGACAATGCTAAGAATAGTCACTTAGAGGTGATGAAAGCAGAAGTCCCTGGTCCTGTCTTTGGTAAGGTTGTATCCAAACTGAAAAATACTGCCCAGATCCTCTATCTCCTTTACCTCGGGCTCTTCTCCCTCTTTGTTGTCATCTACTATCTAGCCGGTATGCCCTTGTTTGATAGCTTTGTTATCGCTATGGGAACAGCGGGAACGGGGGGATTCACCGTTTACAACGATGGAATCGCCCACTACGGCAGTTCCCTGATTACCTATCTTGTCAGTTTTGGCGTTCTGGTTTTCGGTGTCAATTTTAACCTGTATTACTTCCTCATGCTCCGTCGGGTCAAGGCCTTCTTTGGAGATGAAGAACTGCGGGCTTATGTCATTATTGTTCTGGTGTCTACCGGCTTGATCACCCTCAACACCCTCCACCTTTACCAAAGTGTCTCTAAGAGTTTTGAGATGGCTCTCTTCCAAGTGTCCAATATCATCACGACAACTGGATTTGGTTACGGAGATATTACCAACTGGCCCCTCTTCTCCCAGTTTATCCTCCTCTTCCTCATGGCAATCGGTGGCTCAGCTGGGTCAACTGCAGGTGGTCTCAAAATTATCCGTGGACTGATCCTCACAAAAATTGCTAAAAATCAAATTTTGTCCATCTTATCCCCTCACCGTGTCTTGACTCTCCATGTCAATAAAACAGTGATTGATAAGGATACCCAACACAAGATTCTCAAATATTTCGTGATCTATGCTATGATTTTATTGTCACTCATCTTTATCATCAGCCTAGACAGCAATGATTTTCTAGTCGTGACCAGTGCGGTATTCAGCTGCTTTAACAATATCGGCCCAATTCTAGGTACAACATCGAGCTTTGCCATCTTCAGTCCCATCTCTAAAATCCTGCTCTCTTTTGCAATGATTGCAGGCCGCCTAGAGATTTACCCAATTTTACTACTCTTTATGAAACGCACCTGGTCTAAACGTTAATTATAATACAATTCCCCTTTTACAAGATAGTAAAAGGGGAATTTTTCTATTAAAAATGAGAAGACCTTTCGGTCCTCTCCTACTCTAATTATTTTTTAAGAGCTTCTTTGTATCGAGCAAGTTCTGCTTGATTAGCCCAAACATAGTGACCTGGACGAATTTCTACCATAGATGGTTTGTCTGTCTCATAGTCATGTTGGTCAGGATCGTAAACTTTCAAGACTTTCTTGCGTTCCAAGATTGGATCTGGAATTGGTACAGCAGATAGAAGCGCCTGAGTATATGGGTGGACAGGATTGTTAAACAACTCCTCTGTCTCCGCAACTTCGACGATAACTCCCTTATAGATAACTGCGATACGATCTGAGATAAAGCGAACAACTGACAAGTCATGCGCGATAAAGAGATAAGTCAAGCCCAACTCTTTTTGGAACTTCTTGAGCAAGTTCAAGACTTGCGCACGCACTGATACGTCCAAGGCTGAAATTGGCTCATCCGCAATAACGAAATCAGGTTCCATCACAAGGGCACGGGCAATTCCGATACGCTGACGTTGACCACCAGAAAACTCGTGTGGATAACGGGTCAGGTGTTCTTTCAAAAGCCCAACTTCATGGATCATCTTTTGAACTTTTTCTTTTCTATCTTCTTCATCCTTAAACAAGTGGTAGTTGTAAAGACCTTCAGAGATGATATAGTTAACTGTCGCACGCTCATTCAAGCTGGCTGCAGGATCCTGGAAAATCATCTGAATACGACGGATTAAGTCTGCTGATTCCTTATGAGATTTTTTCCCATTGATTTTCTGGCCATCAAAGATAATCTCACCTTTACTGGTATTATTTAGACCAATAATGGCACGACCAATCGTTGTTTTCCCACTACCAGACTCACCTACAAGAGAGAAGGTTTCTCCCTTGTTGATAAAGAAGTTGGCGTTTTTAACCGCAACAAACTTCTTACTTCCTTCACCGAAGGAAATTTCTAAATCTTTAATTTCTACTAATTTTTCAGACATTTCCTTCCTCCTAGTCTTCTAGATGAGCAAAGCCCATTTTATCACGAATCTTGTCATGCAAATCTGCAATGACTCCAGGTTTTTCAACTTTAGGAGCATTCTCATGAAGCAACCAAGTCTTAGCCCAGTGGGTATCAGTAACTGAAAACTGTGGTGCTTTCTGTTCAAAGTCAATTTGCATCGCATAATCTGAACGAAGGGCAAAGGCATCACCTTTCAACTCAGTATAAAGAGACGGTGGCGTTCCTGGGATAGAGTACAATTCCCCTTTATCATCAGCAAGCTGAGGCAAGCTAGACAAGAGACTCCAAGTATATGGATGACGTGGGTCGTAGAAGACTTCCTCGACAGTTCCGTATTCTACAATTTCACCAGCATACATAACCGCTACCTTATCTGCAATACTTGCTACCACACCAAGGTCATGGGTGATAAAGATAATGGTAAAGTGGTACTCATTTTGCAAGGTTTTAAGCAAATCAATGATTTGCGCTTGAATGGTTACATCAAGGGCCGTTGTCGGCTCGTCACAGATTAAGATATCTGGACGACATGCAAGGGCAATTGCGATAACAATCCGTTGACGCATTCCTCCAGAATACTGGAAAGGATACTCGTCATAACGTTTTTCAGCATCTGGAATTCCGACCTTGTTCATATAGTCGATTGCCATCTCTTTGGCTTCCTTGGCTGTTTTTCCTTGGTGTTTAACGATAACTTCAGTGATTTGGCTACCAATTGTATTGATTGGGTCCAAACTTGTCATAGGATCTTGGAAGATGGTTGCAATTTTAGCACCACGAATCTTCTCCCATTCCTTGTTAGAAGTAAGAGCTGTCAAGTCTTGCCCACGATAGTCAATACTTCCTTGGGCAATACGTCCATTGTCTTCTAACATCCCTGTAAAGGTTTTTGTTAATACAGATTTACCAGAACCTGACTCACCTACTAGGGCAAGAACTTCCCCTTCAATCAGGTCCAGAGAAACTCCTCGGATAGCCGTCAGAACTTTATCACGAACGTCAAATTCCACGACAATATCACGAGCAGTCAAAATTACATTACTTTCTTTTGTCATGTCTACTCCTATCTATGTGTACGTGGATCACTAGCATCCGCTAGGTTTTGACCAACAACAAAAAGAGATAGGGATACCAAGATCAAGGTTGTCAACGGAATCCAGAACAAGTAAGCGTTGGTCGTAACGTTTTGTGAGTAATCTGAGATCAAACGTCCCAAACTTGGCACTGTTACAGGTAATCCCAATCCAAAGAAGGAAAGGAAGGCTTCATAAGAGATGAAGCTTGGCAACATCAAGGTCATCGTAGAAACAATAACAGATACCAATTGCGGCATGATGTTTTTAACGATGATTTTAAAGGTTGGTGTTCCAAGGGTTTGAGAAGCAAGGTTGTATTCCAAGTCACGGTAACGCATGATTTGGATACGAATCATATAAGCAATCCCAATCCAAGTTGTCACACTCATGGCAAAAATCAAATTCCAGAAACCAGCACCAATTGAGTAAGTCAAGACAATGACAATCAAGAGAGATGGAATGTTTGAAATAATGTTATAAACTTCCATCATGATACGGTCAACGGATTTTGAAATTCCCCAAATCCCACCAACAATAACCCCGATCACAAGATTGATAAAAGTGGCAATTACAGAGATAAGAATTGAATTACGCGCACCAAACCAAACCCCGTCAAACAAGGATTTACCATTGCTATCTGTACCAAACCAATGTTCAGCATTGGGTTTGATAAAACGAGCAGAGAAGTCATTGACCTTACTTACATCGTTGAAGTCAAAATCTGAGAACATTGGGTAAATAAAGCTCATCAAGATAATGGCAACCAAAATCCCCAACATAATGACTGTTGATTTTTTCTTTAGAAACTGTCTAAATACAGAACCCCAGTATGAATAGGCAGGGGCGTCAATTGTTTCAGAGGCAAAATCGTCACGTTTTACGAACTGAAATTTTTCTTTATCGATAGTTGACATTATTTGCCTCCTTTCTCTGTCAATTTAATACGTGGGTCAAGCATGGTCATCCAGATATCTCCTACAAAGAGTGAGAAGATAGAAATACATGTGAAGATGAAGACGAGACCAACTACCATTGAGTTGTTGGATGCCTTAACAGAGTCGATCAACATTTTACCCATACCTGGGAAGGCGAAGACTGTTTCTGTCAATGTTGCACCACCTATAACTCCGATTACGGCACCAGGAATACCTGAAACCAAAGGAACCATGGCATTTTTAAAGATGTGTTTATTTGAAATTTCTTTTTCAGACAAACCTTTGGCGCGAGCAAAACGTACAAAGTCTTGAGATTGCAAGTCGATCATGTAACGACGAATCCAAATAGCTGTACTTGGCGCACCCAACAAACCTAGAATAACTGCTGGCAGAACATAAGAACGCCAATCTCCAGCCCCCAAGATAGGGAATGAGTCTGGCAGACCGATAGATGATCCAATCAAGCGCACGATGTAAACCAAGGCAATCGTTGGAAGGGCAAGTAAGAAGGTTAGAGCACCTGTCGAGAAGCTGTCAATCCAAGTATTTTTGTGGCGAGCCATAGCAGATCCAAGTGGAATGGCAATCGCATAAGAAATAATCAAACCGATCAAACCAGCAACCGCTGAACTTGCAATCATTGATGGGTATTGGTAATTGCTTTCTGTAGCTGTATATGGATCGTCTTTACCATAGTTGGCTACCTCACGCGCGTCTGCTTGACTTGGAGATTTGTAAGTACGAGAGTAAATATCTACAGATGAAGTCTTTTTACCTGTAGGGAATTGAACTTCTGATGTCTTCGTTTGTCCCTGACCTTGTGTGATAACCTGAAGCACTGGTGTGTTTGAATAAGTTGGATAAGAATCACCCAAGTTGATGTTCACAAAGTTTTGGTGTACAAATGGGAATTGATTGTTGAAATACAAAAGGTATTTATGTTTTGTACCTGAACCAACCAATGACCAACCGATAGCAGGGTCATTTTCAAAACGAAGATAACGCTGCAAGTTTGGATTTTCAGGGTCTTGAATCTTGTTTGTATGATCAATATCAATCAAGTTGGCATAGAATTTGAAAACACGTTCAAAAATCGGTATTTCACGCGTAGCATAGAATTGACCACTTTCTGAGAATACACCTAGCGTCCAACCATTTCCTAGTTGGTTAATGTATTTTTCGTAGATTGCTTTGTTGGTATCATTTGCATCTACTGTTACAGATGAGTCCATCGTGCTCGCTCTTTCTTGCAACTCTTTGGTATCGTAGTACTCGATATAGCCCATCCGTTCATAAACGGTATTTTCATAATTATCCCGCTTGTCCGGCGTCGTTGCAATCTTGTTATAGTTGGTATCCTGCTTGAAAATCAATTTTCGAGGAACCATCGTATAAATAATTGTGTAAGTCAAAGTTGTCACCAAGAAAATTGACAACAATGAACGCAATACACGCATAAAAATATATTTCTTCATATCGTTTCCTTTTAAAATCCCAAAAGAACCTTCTCCTCATGGAGAGAAAGTTCTCTTGAGAGTTATTTATTTAACGTGATTAGCCAATTCTTTTTGAACTTTTTCGTTTGATTCTTTTTTCTCTTTGAGCCATTTTTCACGAGCTTGTTCATAGTCAGCTTTTGTTACAACCTTATCTTGTAACTGAATATACTTGAAGTATACATCTGAGCCTTTATCTCCAGATTGGCTATATGATGCAGAGAATGGCACAACACGAGAAATGAATGGTGCAGCACCAGTTGATGACATAGCTGGCAAGATGAGTGAGCTATCTGTCAACCAAGCTTGAGCAGCCGCGTATTTTTCATAACGAACATTCAAGTCGCTTGTTTCTTTAGCAGCTTCATCAACTAGCTTATCGTATTCTTTCAAACCAACTTGAGCTGCTGCAGCATTATCTGCACCTTCGTAACCCATGTATGTTTTTGTTTGTTCAACATTCGTTGTCTTCAAGATATCAAGGTAAGTTGATGGATCTTCATAGTCAGGGTTCCATCCAACGGCACCTGAGAGATCCCAGTCTTCTGCTGCTGCATTCGCCGCATAGTAGGTAATATTAGTAAACTCATCTTTAGAAACTTGTTGGATATCGATGACTACATTGCCTTCTCCAAGCACTGTTTCAACGGATTGTTTGAAGGATTGAATACGTGCGATATAGTTTTTAGCTGTTTGGTCTACTGGAACATCCAAATGGATAGGGAATTTTACACCTTCTGCTTCCAATGCTGTTTTGGCTTTGGCAAATTCAGCTTTGGCTTTATCGGCGTTGAAGAGTCCATCTTGACCATCCGCAAAGTTTACATTCTTCCACTCATCACCGTAAGCAGCCATCTTTTCAGTTACCAAGTCACCAAAAGTTTTTTCACCTGCAGAGACAAAGTCAGGTTTTACAAAGAGGTTACGAACGGCACGAGGAGCACCTTCTTTACCATTTACTTGAGCTGAGTAAGACGTACGGTCAAAGGCAAAGTTCAAGGCCTGACGGAAGTCCTTGTTAAGAAGTGCTTTCTTAGTTGAAGTCTTCTCTTCGTCAGTTGTCTTAGAAGTGTATTTGTAACCTTGGCGGTCAATATTCACACCCAAACCACCAATACCAGGTCCTGATGGGGTGTAGAAGATATTTTCCTTGTAGGTTTCTTCTACCTTAGAGTAGTTTGAACTTGTTGGGAAGAGACGGGCATAGCTATAAGCTCCACTTGTAAAGTTACGTTCAATTGATTCTTGGTCTGACCCATCATAGAAAGCAAGGGTTACTTTATCAATGTGAACATTATCTTTGTCCCAGTAATTTTCATTCTTAGCGAACTCAATAGAAGACTTAGCAGTCAAACCTTTCAGTAAGAATGGTCCATTGTAAAGCAATGATGTAGGGTCAGTCGCTTTAGCAAAGTCAGCCCCTTTTGATTTTTCAAATTCTTCGTTCAATGGCCAGAAGATTGAGTAGGCCATCTTAGAGTTCCAGTATGGTTCTGGTTGGTTCAAAGTATACTCAAGAGTATAATCATCAACTGCTTTCACACCTACTGAAGAAAAGTCTTTTGTATTACCTGCTAAATAATCAGACAATCCTTTAACAGAATTTTCTGCTAGGTAAATTGCTTCTGATTTTTTATCAGCTGCGTGTTTCAAACCATTCACAAAGTCTTTGGCTGTCACTTCAGCATACTCTTCTCCGTCAGATGTGAACCATTTGACTCCTTTACGAATCTTGTAGGTATAAGTCAAACCGTCTTTTGAAACGGACCAGTCTTCTGCAACTGCAGGAACTAGATTCCCATACTTGTCATTTGTGAAGAGACCATCGATACCGTTTGAAGTAGCAATCTTAGTACTTTGTTTCCCTGAAATGAGGTAATCCAACGTTTCTGGGTCAGCTGAATAAACATAGCCATAATTTTTTGGTGCTGTTGAATCAGATGATTTTGAAGAACCGCAAGCAGCTAGTACTCCTGCCGCTAATAAAGCAACTCCTGCTGCAACAAATACTCTACTTTTTTTCATGTTTTTAACTCCTTTTGAAAAATTTAGGCTTACTGGAAATTATAACATATATTTTTTAAAAAGTAAACGAATTTTCAGAATATTTAGGCGCATTTCCTCAAAAAACTTCTATTTGTCAAAATTCTTGTATTCTTTATTTGTTTCTGCAAGAAATACTTTCTAGTCTGACCCTCTTTAGAATGGGATTTTTACAAGCTTTTTCTCACTTCTTCGATCATCATCTGTTTTCTTAAATTGTATTTTAGAATAAGAAACTATTGACGGGAAATGATTTTCAAGGTATAATAATAAACGTTGAGGCGGTATAGCCAAGTGGTAAGGCACGGCTCTGCAAAAGCTTGATCGTCGGTTCAAATCCGTCTACCGCCTTTCAGTACCTGAATTAACAGGAATTAACCAAATGAAAAGCTCGTAAAACCGGGCTTTTTTATTATTCCTAATAAGTGGGGACAACTGAACCTACCATCTAGCTAGATTTACAAAAAGCAGTGACTTGAGTCACTGCTTTATTCTGTTTCTTCTTCAGGTTCTAGTTCTGTGATTTGAACTTTTACCTTGGTAACACGTCCATTTTTCACCTTATCGTTGGTCAGAACGATTTGTTTGTTTTGACTGACCAGTTGGTAACTGATTTTCTCAGTTGTTGGAATGGTTCCTACTCCAGTTAGATAGTAGCCTGCGATGGTATCCACATCATCGCTTTCTAGTTCGACACCAAAGTAGTTATTGAAGTCGTTAAGATTCATGGTTCCCTGTGCAATATAGGTGTCCTCACCGATTTGATGGACTTCGATTTCTGCTCGGTCTGTCTCGTCGTCGATTTCTCCGACAATCTCCTCCAGCAGGTCTTCCAGCGTGACCAGTCCAGCCATACCACCATATTCATCGAGCAAAATGGCCATTTGTCTTTGGGTATTTCGCAATTCTTTTAGCAAGTCATCCACAAAAATAGTTTCCGGGACAAAGAGTGGATCTTGTAAGATCCTCTTCCAGACAATATTGTCAAAACCATCCACAAAGGCCGCATTAAGAAGACTCTTGGTGTGAATAATCCCAATCACATTGTCCTTATCCCCATCATAAACTGGGATACGGGAAAAGTTCTGTTTTAAAATACTTTGGATAATGGTTTGACTATCATCCTGAATATCCACCATAAAGGCATCTGTCCGAGGAACCATAACTTCTCTCGCCATCAGTTCATCTAGAGAGAAAATCCCTTGTAACATCTCGATTTCGTCTGCATCCAAGGTTTCTTCACTCTTGGTCAACATGTACTCAATTTCATCTCGAGTCATTTTTTCATCCGCATCATCAAAGGTCATTGGTGTTAAACGACTCAAGAGATTGGTTGAAGCAGATAACAACCAGACAAAGGGACTGACAATCTTCCCAAGTCCAATAATAATCGGAACAGAGCGGATGGCTAAGGCATCTTTGAGATTGAGGGCAATCCGTTTAGGATAGAGTTCACCAAAAACAATAGAGATGTAGGTCAAGAATGCCAAAGAGAGGAAACTTGCAATGGCATAAGCCGTTTCTCCATTCCCCATCCAAGAGGCAATTACTTGTCCAAGTGTATCTGCCAATTTTGCCCCTGACAAGATTGTGATCAAGGTAATACCGACTTGAATGGTTGATAAAAAGTGATTAGGGTTTTCAAGCACCTTTAGCAAACGGATATAGCGTTTATCGCCTTCTTCTGCTTTTTGCTCTACTCGGGCACGATTTAGTGACACCATAGCCATTTCTGTAGCTGAGAAAAAGGCATTTAAAAAGGTCAATACAACTAAAAGTACAAATTGCAGTAACAAATCCTGACTGCTCGGGTCTTCCATGGTCTTTCTCCTAAAATAGTATCTTGTGTTCCATTATATCATAAAATCTCTCAGGATTCACATTATTTTTCATTTAAAGAACAGCTCCCCTGCCTCTAGAAGACAAAGGAGCTATTTTTATTGTATCTATTGTTTCTAGTCCGTCACTGTTACTTGACCCGTTTGGTAATCAAGCTGGATTCCCTTTTGAACATTGGGGATTAGGACATTGAATTCCAATTCGCCATCTGAAGACTTGGCTTCGATTTGTGAAGCGGATGGAACTAGGTCCTCATTAGTCGCATAGTGGAGCGTCACGCGATAACGGACCCTCTTATTTTGGTCCAAGGCTTTTCTGACCAAACTCTCATAGTAGTTCTGACCTGTCGAATCCTCAGCCTGAGCCTGGTTCGCCCAAGCTGTCTGGACTGCAATGTTCTTGGGATTGCTGGTAGAGGCATCAAAACCATCCAAACCACCTATCAAGGCATAGCCCAGCAGGTGTCCTCTATCAACTGCATGTGTGTAGGCTCCCTTTAGATTCTTAACCTGATGCCATCCTGGTGGCGTCCAAGAGGTTGAGCCATTGCCTGTTTCTTCACGATTCTTATACTGCCGAGTCGCTTTGGATAAGATGGCATTGGCAACAGTTGGAACTGTTTCTTTTCCAACTGGTTTTGTTTTATTATCCGCATAGGGTTTGCTAGAAACTTTGGCATCTAGATTGGTTTTATTGCCATTGATAATGAAGGCACCTGCCCCATTCCACTCGAGCCCCCCCTTGATTTGATTTTTGATTGACTCAGTTAAGACACTTTCTGCCAACTCTTGACTGGGAGCTTCTGAAGTTTGTTTTTTCTGACTAACCTTTGTTCTAGGGGTGTTTGGCGCTGACTGCATCTGCTTGATGTAATAACTACCAGCAGATAATAGTAAGAATATGAGTAACCCTATCAGAGCCTGTCTTGTTTTCTTGTCCATATCTCTCCTTATATCTCTAGAAAAAGACTGGTCTCCCAGCCTAATTTCCTGTAAATTTGCTAATCAATTCCTGCCACTTTGCTGGAGACAAGATTGCCCATGGATCCTGTCCCTTTCCTAGGATTCCATAGCCTACCATCAAGCCAATTCCTAAAGCCAGAAAGCCTAGCAATAGTACGATAAAAATCAACAGTAAACGACGGAGTACATAGCGTAAGTTTTTATTCTTCTTCATCATTTGCCTCGATTCGCTGAATCTTTGCTCCTAGCTGAGCCAATTTCTCATGGAAACGGTAGTAACCTCTATCGAGGTGGACTAATTTACCAACAACTGTTTCTCCCTGCGCAACCAGACCTGTCAAAATCAAGGCCGCACTGGCACGGAGGTCCGTTGATAGAACTTCTGCTCCCTGCAAAGGCTGTCCACCAACAATACGGGCTGTGTCACGGATAATCTCAGAGTGCAAGCCCATGCGGCGCATTTCTTCTAGGTGTTGAAAACGATTTTCAAAAACTGTCTCCACCATAGTTGATTCGCCTTTTGCGACGGTCATCAAGGCTGTAAATTGAGCCTGCATATCTGTTGGAAATCCTGGGTGGGGCAAGGTTTTCACATGAACAGCTTTTAGATTTTCTAGTTGAGAGCGAACGCGAATTCCTTCAGTCTCCTCTGTCACTTCCACTCCCATTTCAAGCAATTTGGCAATCAAGGGACGGTTATGCTCCCAGACTGCATCTCGAATGAGGACATCACCACCAGTCATGGCAGCAGCTACCATAAAGGTTCCCGCTTCGATACGGTCTTGGACTACATTGTGAGTCGTACCATGAAGTTTCTCAACACCGGTAATAGTAATGGTCTCTGTACCAGCACCCTTAACCTTAGCTCCCATTTCATTGAGGAGAATAGCGAGGTCAACAATTTCCGGCTCACGCGCAGCATTTTCAATGACCGTTACTCCATCAGCTAGAGTCGCTGCCATCATGAGGTTTTGTGTCGCGCCAACACTAGGGAAGTCCATGTAAATATGAGCGCCATGCAGGCGTTCTGCCTTGGCTTCGATGTAACCAGCTGTCTGGGTGATCTTTGCCCCCATAGCTTCCAGACCTTTCAAATGAAGATCAATAGGACGGCTACCAATCGTACAACCACCTGGCATGGATACCTTAGCATGACCTACACGGGCAAGGATTGGCCCTAAGACAACGATGGATGCACGCATCTTGCTGACATACTTGTAAGGAGCTTCCTCAGTGATATCACCAGTCGCATCGATTTCAACAACATGAGCTTCCTCATCAAAGTCCACCTTGGCATTCAAACCACGAACCACCTGATTCATGGTGAAAACATCTGACAGGATAGGAACGTTCTGCAAGACGGTCTTTCCTTCACTTGCTAGAATAGTCGCTGCTAACAGGGGCAAGACTGCATTCTTTGCTCCTTCGATCGTAACACTCCCGACCAGACGATTATCTCCGCCTTGAACCACAATCTTTTCCATACTTATTTCCTTTACTCTCGATTTTGTAATAGACTTACTTTTTTTGTAATTCTATTAACTAATTTATTAATAATCCAAGCTAAAATTAGACTAAGGACCAGCACAAAAAATGTAAATATCACATCATTTATTCTAGATGACACAAGTATTTTTCCTAGCATAGAAATAACTAATCCATGTATCATATATAATTCAAACGATATACTACCTATTAAAATCAAATATATATTTGAAAAATTTATTTTTTTCAAAAAAACAATAATAAAGTAGATTGTAAAAATAATATTATCTAAATTAGCAGCTAACGCGTAACTATAACTATCTTCTATATGCACATACCTAAACAAAATATCGTATTGATGTGAAGCAAAGAGTAACACAGTTACTAAAACAAGTATGATAAAATAATGTCTATCTAAAACTCTATCAATTTTCTCTTGATTCTTAGCCCATATTAAGCCAACAACAAAGGGAAAAACACTATTATACCACCAAAAACCGTAACCTAATTTTATAGCTAAACAAATATAACCAATTATAAGTATTGTATTGATAACAATAGAAATGAACTTATTTTTGAAAAACTTAAATGATATATAAAAAAATATATACATTAAAATTATAATATCGACAAACCAACCATTATAAATAATTGTACTTCCTTTTTTAAATAAATTAGCAAAAAAATCTAAATCCATTAATTGACCGTTTACAAATCTGTAAAACATATAAATCAAAGATATAGAAAAAAATGGAACTAGAATTTTAGAAAGTCTCTTAACTAAAAAATTATCTAGATAGTTCTTCTTATTTTCGTTCTGAAAATACAATCCATAGGCTGATAAAAAAAAGAAAATAGAAACGATATAAGTTCCCATATAGGAAAAATTAGAAAATTCATCACCAGATGTAACCCATTGTGACAAATGATGAAATATTATTCCTATAGCTAGAAACCCTCTAAGTCCCGATGTAGATTTAACATTTAGATATTCCTTATTTTGAGGTAACAAATAAATTAATAGCGTTATCAATAATAAGATTACAATATCCATGAATTCTATCTCTCCCTATAAGTTTAATAATATCTTGAAAGCAATTCTTAAACACGCAAATTATAATAATCCTCTAAGTGCTTCTTGCCACAACTGATAAAGACTGATAAAGAAAGAACTCAAGATATAGCCCATTACAATACTGAAAAAGGCTACTAGTAAACGAACTTTTTTTGTGTTAGTAGAGGTCACTTTTAAAACCTTTTCCCATCTCACAAGATCCTTCAAAAGGTAAAAACTCAAATAAATAAAGAGTATATGACTACTTAGAGTGAATAATAATTGAACCATTTGACTATTATACCATCTTATCCGCTTGCGCGCTAGTTTTCGATTTTTCTACGAATTAGGGATTGTTTTTAAGGTAATCAATCGCATCCTGCAAGGTCTTAACGGGAACGATTTTCATCTCTGTTTTGATCGTTTTAGCAGCTTCTAGGGCTGTTTCATAGTTGCTTTTCGCATTGGGATCTGCTTTTTTTGCTTCCTCGGTGACTGGATTGTCAGGAGCAAAAAAGATGTTGGCTCCCTGACGAGAGGCTGCAACTACTTTTTTATCAATTCCACCGATGTCGCCAACATTTCCATCGCGATCAATGGTTCCCGTTCCCGCAACGACGCGACCATTACGAAGTCCTGGATCTGCTATCTGGGTGTAAATAGCTAGACTAAACATAAGACCGGCACTTGGCCCGCCGATACCAGCTGTTGAAAAGCGAATTGGAACGTCACTGGTCACTTCCGTACGGTCAATCAAACCAATCCCAATACCGTTTTTCCCGTTTTCGAGAGTGATAATTTTACCTTCTGCAGACTTGACTTTTCCGTCTTCTTCATAGGTTACCTTGACCGTGTCCCCTAATTGTTGAGAGTTGACATAGTCGACCAAGTCTTTTGAACTATCAAACGTTTTGTCGTTAACAGCCGTCACGGTATCTGCAATGTTCAGAATGCCCTTAAAAGTTGAATTGTCCGTCACAGTTAAGACATAAACTCCCAAGTACTTGAGTTCGATATCCTTTCCAGCCGTCTTCAATCCTTGATACTTGGCCATGTTTTGAGAAGTTTGCATATAGAACTGATTGATCCGCATAAATTCTGCATCAGTAGAGCCACCCGTAGTCTCCTTGGCACTTCTAATATCTGTGAAAGGCGTTAGCCAAGCATAGACAAGATGCGACAGGGTTGCATGTCGAATGCCGACTGTTACAAACTGGTAAGCTCCTGCTTCTGTGTCTTCTGTTTCATTGACTT
The DNA here is from genome assembly GCF_965111685.1 of Streptococcus oralis. Classification (GTDB taxonomy): domain Bacteria; phylum Bacillota; class Bacilli; order Lactobacillales; family Streptococcaceae; genus Streptococcus; species Streptococcus oralis_B. The sequence goes on along the minus strand of NZ_OZ217340.1, from coordinate 261,863 downwards.
TCAAAACGCGACGAATATCTTCCGCTCCACCTGGAACTTCTATGTAGTAAGGTAAAGGTACTACAAAGGCTAAAAAAGTCAATACTAGTGCTAGGATGACATATAAGGGCCATCTAGTTTTTTTCTTCATGTTCTAATTCCTCCACAACACTGTTTGGGACATATTGCTGAATCTCCTGACCAAACTTCAGAAGTTCTCTCACGGCCGAAGAGCTGATATAAAGATGCTCTGGGCGGCTATATAGGTAAATGGTTTCGATTTCTGGAGCCAGTTGATGATTGTAGTAATCAAAACTAGACTCATATTGCAAGTCGGTGGTATTTCGCAAGCCACGGACAAGAGTTTTGGCTCCCAGTCTCCTTGCAACTTCGACTACCAATTCATCATGAGATGCAAGAACCTCTACATTATCTAAATGCGCCACCGCTTTTTCGACTGCTCGTTTGCGGTTTTCAACGGGGAGAAAGCCTTGTTTGTGGGGATTGTAGAACACCCCGACATAGAGCTTATCAAAGAGTTTGCTGGCTCGTTCAATGATATCCAGATGTCCATTTGTCATCGGATCAAATGATCCTGTAAATAATCCAATTTTATCTGACATAAACTGTCACCTTACTAATCCCATATATTTTTTCCTTCCAGATGCCTAAGCAGGCGATTTCTTCTGGAAGTTCTACAGACTTATCTGTTTCGCAGACGACCATGACTTCTTGGGAGAAGAGATTTCTCTCTGCCATTTTTTCGATATCTGCAACGATTTGTTCTTTTGCGTAGGGAGGGTCTAAAAAGACCAGGTCAAAGGGACCATTCACTTGCTCTAGAGCTCGGTCAGCCTCCATCTTTAAGAGCTGAAATTTGGAAGCTTCCTTGGTCATCTGGATATTTTCAGCGATGATAGCTTGTGCCTTTCGATCCCGTTCCACTAAGACAGCATGGGACATCCCACGCGAGACTGCCTCAATGGATAAGCCACCACTGCCAGCATAGAGATCCAAGACACGACCGCCCTCAAAATAGGGACCAATCATGTTAAAGATAGCTCCTCTCACCTTATCCGATGTCGGCCTCGTCGTCTTGCCTTCTAGCGTCTTGAGGGGTCGCCCCCCGTAGATTCCTGATACGATTTTCATACCGTTTATTATACCAAATTATAGGCAAAAAGAGAAAGAAAACCGAACCTTGCGGTTCGATTCTCTACAAAATATTTTCGTACATGTCGCGGACTTCTTGTGGCCAAACACTGGTCTGAACCTCTCCGATGTGTTTCTTACGAAGAAGGAACATGGCCATCCGAGACTGTCCAATCCCCCCACCGATTGTCAATGGGAAAAGGCCGTTAAGCAGGGCCTTATGCCATTCCAACTCCAGACGATCTTCGTCTCCTGTAAGAGCCACTTGGCGGCGAAGTGTATCTTCATCTACCCGAATCCCCATCGACGAAAGTTCAAAGGCACATCCAAGAGATTCATTCCAAACTAGAATGTCCCCATTTAACCCTTTGTAGCCATTTTCAGACTCTGTTGTCCAGTCATCATAGTCAGGTGCGCGGCCGTCATGAGGTTTTCCGTCAGGCAACTCGCCACCAATACCAATCAAGAAGACAGCACCAAACTCTTTACAGATTGCATTTTCACGCTCTTTCGGAGTCAAATCTGGATAGCGTTCCACCAACTCTTCTGTATGGATAAAGGTGATTTGTTTTGGCAAGATGGATTCGATATCATAGCGAGCTTCTACTGCTAGCTCTGTTAGACGAATAGCCTTGTAAATCTTCTCAACGGTTTCTTTGAGATAAGCGATATTGCGTTGACCATTTGGGATAACCTTCTCCCAGTCCCACTGGTCCACATAAACTGAATGGGTCGCATCAAGCGAATCTTCGTCCGGACGAAGGGCCTTCATGTGAACAAACAGACCTTCACCTTCACCGAAACCAAAACGAGCCAAGGTGTGGCGTTTCCATTTGGCAAGTGAGTGAACGACTTCATAGGTTTCATCTGGAATCTGCAAAACCTTGACGGATACTGGATTTTCGACACCTGACAGGTTGTCCTGCATCCCATCCCCGACCTTGCTCAAGATAGGACCTTGAACTTCAACAACTTCTAACTTATCTTTCAAATACTGGGTAAAAGTGTTTTTGACAAAGGAAATTTCTTCTTGTTGATGAATAAAACTTTTCTTCATAAACAGCTCCTCAAAAATTAGTTAAAAGCATTATACACCTATTTCCAAGAAAAGAAAAGAGTAAATAAGAAAAAGTCAGTGCTCTTTTGAACACTGACTCTGTCATTCATTAATCGTTTCGACCAAAGATTCGTAAGATGCTAAGGAAGAGGTTGATAAAGTCTAGATAGATGCTGAGCGCCATTGAGATGACCCATCCTGTCGCTACTTGCCCTCGTGACTGCTCATAAACATAGCGAATCTTTTGGTTGTCCCAAGCAATCAAACCTGAGAAAACCAAGACCATGGCAATACTAATCATGTAGTCAAAGAAACTATTGGCTAAAAATAGATTCACAACCATAGCAATGATGAGACCAACAAGCGCAGCCATCAGAGCTCGACCCATTCCACTCAAATCTTTCTTAGTGAAAATTCCGATTGCCGCCATGACAAAGAAAAGAAGGGCACTAGATACAAAGGCTGATAAGACGGTCCCAGGTGTATAGAAGGCTACGACAAAGCTGAGCGTAAATCCATTTAACACAGAATAAACTAAAAATACTGGGAGAGCTGCTGGGCTATTTTTTGCAGCCATGCTACTTGCAACAAAGACTAGAGCAAGTTCTGCAAAAGTTGCAATCATCAACCAGAGACGGCCATGCATTAAAAAGTAGACCAATTGAGACTGAAAGACTGTCAACATCAAAGCTGACACGAGAGCTGATAGACCAATCCCAAGTCCCACAAAGGCGTAAACCTTAGCGTAAAAATGATTGAGACCTGAACGTTCTTGAATAATCGTTTGATTCATTCTGATTCTCCTTTTTCTATAAATATGTCTTGATTATAACAAAGATTTTATAAATTAGCTGAAATAAAACATCAATATACCTGCGGCAACTGCCACGTTGAGACTTTCTGCTCTGCCTTTCATGCCAATGTGAACCAGCTGATCAGCACTCTCAGCCATGACAGAACTAATCCCCTGTCCTTCATTTCCCATGACTAAAGCAAAGTTTTCTAAGGGAGAAAGCTCACGATAATCCTTTGAATCTCTCGATAAGGTCGTTGCTAGAATGGGCAAATTGCTCTTTTTTGCCTCTACTACAAAGGTGGCAACAGGCATACGATAGATGGGCAAGTGAAAATGACTTCCTTGCATGGAACGCAGGGTCTTAAGACTGTAGATATCTGCTGACTTGTCTGAGACAATAACCCCTGTAAAACCTGCAGCATCCGCAGTCCGAACCATGGTGCCCACATTACCAGGGTCTTGGACATCTTCTAAAAATAGAAACTTCCCCTGACTAAAATCAGGCAGTCCCACTTCTTCTTTCTGAATCACCGCAACAATCCCTTGAGGAGTTTGCGTATCTGCCAAATCCAGCAAAATCTCCTCTGAAACCCAGATAGTTTGAGGAAAAGCGGCTAACTGATCTCGGTAACTTTCTAGGGCAAAGACCTTTTCAATCGTCACTCCAGCTTGAACAGCTTCTTCAAACAAGTGCCAGCCCTCAATCAAATAAGCAGACTTTCGATATTTTTTTTGATGTAATTTCTTGGCATTTTTTACCACAGAATTGGCTTTTGAGGTTATAATAGTCATAGAAACATTATAACACAATCAAAGGGGGTTGGTATGCAAAAGGTTAGAATGATTGCCCAAGGCAGGGTTCAGGGTGTTGGTTTTCGCTGGGGTGTTTATACTTTAGCTCTTGAAATCGGTGGCATCACTGGTCGTGTCTGGAATAATGACGATGGCACAGTGGAAATTCTTGCTCAGGCAGACTCCTCTGCCACTATGGCAAAATTTATCCAAGAAATCCGAAAAGGTCCGACACCTTTTTCAAAAGTTACCTATCTAGATGTGAAGATGAGCAACTTTTCATCCTATTCAGACTTCAAAGTCGCAAATTAGGTCTCCAGAACTATTGTATATTTTACAAAAAAACAGTAGAATAGAAAGGTATAATTTTTAAAGAAGGAATGAAAACATTGAAATCTATTAAACGTTTTGCCCTCTCTGCTATGGGAGTGGCTATGCTACTCGTCTTGACAGGCTGTGTCCAAGTAGACAAAGCAACAGGACAACCTACAGGATTAATTTGGAATACCATAGGAGCACCTATGGCTGAGGCTATCAAGTACTTCGCTACTGATAAAGGACTAGGCTTCGGGGTCGCTATCATTATCGTTACCATCATCGTACGTTTGATTATCTTGCCACTCGGTATCTACCAATCATGGAAAGCTACACTTCACTCTGAAAAGATGAATGCCCTCAAACACGTGCTTGAACCACATCAAACACGTCTTAAAGAAGCAACAACTCAGGAAGAAAAACTAGAGGCTCAACAAGCTCTCTTTGCTGCTCAGAAAGAACACGGTATTAGCATGTTAGGTGGCGTAGGATGCTTCCCTATCCTCATTCAAATGCCTTTCTTCTCTGCTATCTACTTTGCAGCCCAATACACTGATGGGGTAGCTAGCTCTACCTTCTTGGGTATCGATCTTGGTTCACCAAGTCTGCTCCTTGTTGCCTTCGCTGGTATCCTCTACTATCTCCAATCACTCCTCTCACTTCATGGAGTAGAAGATGAGATGCAAAGAGAACAACTCAAGAAAATGATTTACATGAGCCCGCTCATGATTGTCGTCTTCTCCTTCTTCGCACCAGCCAGTGTGACGCTTTACTGGGTTGTCGGTGGTTTCATGATGATTCTCCAACAGTTCATCGTTAACTATGTTGTTCGTCCAAAACTTCGCAAAAAAGTTCGTGAAGAATTTGCCAAAAATCCACCAAAAGCAAGCTCATTTTCAACGGGAAGTGGACGAAAAGATGTCACTCCAAACCAAGCAACTGCGATTATGACTAATAAGAAACATAAGAAACGCAATGCTGGTAAACAACATTCTAGAAAATAAGAAAAAAAGCTTAGCTGAAAGCTAGGCTTTTTATGCATCACAAAAGCCCGATGTCTCCATCAGGCTTCTTTTTTATCCATGAACACGTTTCATGTAGTCTTGGTAACTTTCTGTATCCATCAATTCCTTGGCATTCTTGACACGGTCTGCTGTTGGAGGTTTGACCCCTTCAAGCGAATAAGGAATCCCAAGTTCACGCCACTTGAATTCTCCCATCGTATGATAAGGTAGGATTTCAAACTTGTCAACGTTTTTGAGGGTTTTAACGAATTTACCAAGTTCAATCAAATCTTCATCACGGTCTGTCAATCCTGGTACGAGAACGTGACGAATCCAAACAGGTTTCCCAATATCTGATAGGTACTGGGCACAGGCCAAGATGTTTTTATTGGTTTGGCTGGTTACAATCTTGTGCTGTTCTTCGTTGATTTCCTTGATATCCAGAAGAACCAAGTCTGTCACTGCCATGAGTTTATTAAACTTTTCGAGATAACGTGGCTTGTTACGGAATGGAAGGGCACAGGTGTCCAAGGTACAGTGGATTCCTTTTTCCTTGGCCTTGGTAAAGAGGGCAATTAGGAAATCAATCTGTAAGAGGGCTTCTCCTCCACTAACAGTGATTCCTCCCTTGTCTCCCCAAAAACCACGGTAGCGAAGAGCTTCTGTCAAGACATCGTCTACTGTCCGTTCGCGTGATTTATTGGTTTCCATAGCCCATGTATCAGGGTTATGACAGTACTGGCAACGCATGTGACAACCCTGCAAAAAGACAATAAAACGAATCCCAGGGCCATCTACCGCCCCAAAACTCTCTGTCGAATGCACCATTCCTGTCACTTGTCCATAGTCAATTGTTTCTTCAGACATATCGTCACCTTCCTTGAAACCGTTTTATAGTTTTATTATATCACGAGTAAGGTGAAAAACAAGGTTTTTTTGTCTATTTTTTAGAAAGCAATCTGTTTTTCACTTTCATTTTCAATTTCTTTTAATGATCTGGTTCAAAATCAAAACCATACAAGGTTGCGAAATAGTCCTCAGGGCGCTCTGCACGGCGGATTTGGCGGGCTTTTCCTTCTTCGGTATAGAGGATTTCTGCCGAGCGTAGTTTGGCATTGTACTGGTAACCCATGGAGAATCCATGTGCACCTGTATCATGAATCACCAGCAAATCACCGATTTCTGTATGAGGCAGTTCGCGATTGACGGCAAATTTATCATTGTTTTCGCAGAGTGAACCGACCACATCTACCACCTCAACTGGTCCGTCTGGATGGGTCAGATTGGTGACATGGTGGTAGGCTCCATACATGGCTGGGCGCATGAGGTTGACTGCTGATGCATCCACACCTAGATAGGTACGGTAAGTTTTTTTCTTATGAGTGACTCTTGTGACCAAAGCTCCGTGAGGTGCTAACATAAAACGACCCAATTCGGTGAAAATCTTGACCTGACCAAGTCCTGCAGGTGTGAGGACTTCTTCATAAACCTTACGCACTCCTTCACCAATCACAGCGATGTCATTTGGCTCCTGGTCTGGACGGTAATTGACACCAATACCGCCAGAAAGATTGATAAAGTCTAGCGAAATGCCCAACTTTTCCTTGATTTCAACAGCCAATTCAAAAAGCTGACGTGCCAACTCTGGATAATAGAGATGGGTAACAGTATTGGATGCTAGGAAAGAGTGAATCCCAAATGTCTTGGCTCCTTTTTCCTTCAAAATCGCAAAGGCTTCAAAGAGTTGATCCTTGGTCATCCCAAACTTGGCTTCTCCAGGATTGTCCATAATATCTGTTCCTAGCTCAAAAACGCCACCAGGATTGTAACGACAAGAGATGATTTCTGGAATGCCTGCCGCTCGCTCCAGATGTTTAATGTCTTCAAAGGCATCCAAGTTAATAGTTGCACCCAATTCACGCGCATAAGCGTACTCTTGGTCTGGCGTATTGTTTGATGAGAACATGATCTCAGGACCTGCAAATCCAAGTTTATGGCTCATCAGGAGCTCCACATAACTGGAACAGTCCACACCACAGCCTTCCTCTTTGAGGATTTTCAAGATGGCTGGTGTTGGGGTCGCCTTGACTGCAAAATATTCCTTAAAGCCCTCGTTCCAGGAAAAAGCTTGGTTGACCGCTCTTGCTTTTTCACGAATCCCCTTCTCGTCATATAAGTGAAAGGGAGTCGGGAATTCGGAAACAATCGTTTCTAAATCTTCACGGCTGATAAATGGTGTTTTCATAAGCTTCCTTCTATTCTGTTTGCAAAGAAAGGCTGGGACAATCGTTCCAACCTTTAGTTCTATCTCTTATTTGTCTTCGTCAAAGATATTTCCAATCTCGACATCGATGGATTGGTTCTTAACATCAATATTGGTTACCTTCAAGAGTGACTTGTAATCGAATTGCTTTTCACGTTCTTCTTGGGCATTGTCTGCAAAGACTGCGACACCAGCTAGTTCAGAATCGAACTCACGCAAGAGACTAATCATCCCGTTGACAGTTCCGCCACCTTTCAAGAAGTCATCCACAATCAAGACTCGACTGCCTGCCTTGAGGCTGCGTTTTGAAAGGAACATTTTCTCAATACGGTCACCACTTGAACCTGAAACATAGTTGACACTGACCGTTGAACCTTCGGTAATTTTTAAGTCACGACGCACAATGACAAATGGAACATTGAGGACATTGGCAACTGCATTTGCGAGTGGCACACCTTTTGTTGCTACTGTCATAACGGCATCGATTTTTTGGTCCATAAAGCTCTTGGCAATGATACGACCAATATTTTTCAAAATGGCAGGCGTACTAAGCAGATCAGACAGATAGATATAGCCACCTGGCAAGATGCGGTCGCTTTCTGAAAGTTTGTCACGCAAGTCTGCGATCATTTCTTTGGCTTCATGACTAGAAATTGATGGTGTAAAGATAACGCCACCACCTGCTCCAGTCACAGTCTGAATATGACCGATTTCGATTTCTTCAAAAGCACGCTTAATGATCACGATATCCTCTGAAATCGATGATTTAGCAGATTCGTACTTTTCCGCAAAGGTATTGAGACTGGTTAGTTTGTATGGATTATTAATCAAATAGTTGGAAATGACAACCATCCGATCACTTCTTCTTAATTTCATTTTTATTTACCATTCCATTTAATTTTGATATTTTATCCATTATACCACATTCACATAAAAAAACGAACATTATTGCGTAAAAAATGCTCGTTTTTCTTAAATCATTAATCTAAATCTGGTTTATAGAAGGAACGATTGTCCATAGCGAAGATTTTATTGGTCATCTCTCCTTTGTCCACCAAAGCAAGAGCTGTTGACATCATCATCATGCTGGCATCTAGATTATCAATCATGTGGATAATCTCTGCCTCCATAATGCGTGGACGGACTGGACTTCCATACTCCAGCAAGCCATGATGACTGAGGATGACATGGCGCAATAACACCACTTCTTCTCTAGTATCATTGATGCCTAGTTCCATGACTGTCTTGGTAATTTCACTATCAATAAGAGCAATATGTCCAAGGAGATTGCCTCGCACTGTGTACTCCGTCTGATCAGGACCACTGAGTTCTAAAACCTTGGCCAAGTCGTGCAACATAATCCCAGCATAGAGCAGGCTCTTGTTGAGCTGAGGATAGATCTCACTAATAGCATCTGCTAAGCGCACCATGGTTGCTGTATGATAGGCCAAACCCGTCTCAAAGGCATGGTGGTTGGTCTTGGCAGCTGGATAGGAGTAGAATTCCTTATCATATTTGGTGTAGAGACTGCGAACGATACGTTGCCAGACAGGATTTTCAATTTTGAAAATCATTTGCGACATGTAGTCACGAATCTCCTTGACATCAACCGGCGATTTGACCTTGAAGTCAGCTGGATCATTGGGTTCCCCAGGCTGAGGTAGGCGGAGAGTAATTTGATTGACTTGAGGAGTATTATTATAAACTTCTCTGCGCCCCTTCATGTGGACCACTTTCCCTGCGGTAAAGGCCTCAATGTTATGAGGCTGGGCATCCCAGAGTTTTCCTTCAATCTCGCCACTATCGTCTTGGAAGGTAAAAGCTAGATAGTTTTTCCCAGCTCGTGTCTGTCTCAGGTCAGCTGATTTGATTAGGTAAAAGCCTTCAAACAGCTCATCTTTTTTCATGTGACTAATCTTCATATTCTTCCTCATCTTCTTGGAAATGGAGTAAATCAAGCGCAGGCTCACCTTCTGATAACTCAATGTGACGGAGCGTTCGCTCAATAGCTGTGGTGCGACGGTTTAATAATTCATCAATATTGCCAGAGGCATGTTGGAGATGTTTTTGCGCCTTGACCAAAATTCCCCCGAACTTGCCAAACTCTGTCTTGACGCTAGCAAGGGTCTTGCTGATATGGTCAGCACTCTTTTGGATATTGAGAGTTTTGAAGCCAACCGATAGGGAGTTGAGCAGAGCTGACAAGGTACTTGGACCTGCAACGATAATCTGCTCCTCCCGTCTCAAATCATCAAAGAAGACCGGATTTCGAACGATTTCTGAATAAAGACCTTCTGTCGGAACAAACAAGACTCCAAAATTGGTCGTCCGAGGCGGTGCTATGTACTTGCTCTTGATATCCTTGGCAAAACGCTTGACGCTTGCTAAAAGCGACTTACGACAGCGTTCGATTTCTTCCTTGTCACCCGCTTCATAGGCTTCTTCTAAGCGGTAATAATCCGCCAGTGGAAACTTGGAGTCAATTGGTAGATAGACGTATTCCTGGTCGCCTTGCCCAGGCAACTTGATGGCGTATTCCACTCGTTCACTGGAGTTTTCAACCGTTGCATATTCTCGTTCGTACTGGGCAGGAGTCATGATATCCTCGATGATTTGGCCCAGTTGCAATTCTCCCAGAATTCCTCGCGTCTTGGTTCCAGAGAGAACCTTGTTGAGGGCACCGACATCACGGGCAACTGTCTGCATTTCTCCCAAACCTCGATTGACAGACTCTAGTTGCTTGGAAACTGTCTCAAAGGAAGCCTGCAAGCGCGTCTGCAAGGTCTTTTCTAACTTTTCCTCGACAGTTTGACGCATTTGTTCCAAACGTTGCTCATTGGACTCCTGCAGGGCTTGGAGACGTTGGTCAGTCTTATCTCTAGTTTGCAACAGATTATCTGTCATTTCTTGACGGACTTGCGTCAGGCCTTGGTGCAACTCCATTCGCACTTCTTGCAAACGGTCGCTGACTGCCACTTCCAAATCTTTTTGATCCAACTGGCTGACTTGTCTGGCTTGTTCAAAGCGATAATCCAGTTGATCTGAAAGATTGTCTGCCTGATCCTCCAAGCTCTTGCTTAGGTGTTTCTCTTGCTTATCCTGCCTTTGCCAAATGAGAAAGAGCCCAGCTAGATTGGCAATTAATAATAGTAGTAATACAGTCTCCATCCTACCTCCTGTCCTTGCTATGTAGCACGACGACATAGCCATCTGGGCAAGTTACCGAAACTTCCCTATCTATATATTCGTTAGAAGCGTACACTTTTTTAAAGAAAAAATTCTCCTCTGTCAACTCATACTTGGCACCGAGAATGGTCAACTGGCTATCCCGAACTGGCATAAAGGCTAGATAGTCATAGTCTGAACGGGGTTGAAGCTGACTGGTTCCTTCTGGACAATAGCTAATCAAGTTTTGCCCATCCTCAATTTCTATCTGGCGCATATAGGGTGCCAATTTGGAATTGCTAGGTAAAAAGATATTGGCCAGCATATGGTCAATCCGACCACCTAGGGCACCAAAAATAGTGACTTGAGCCTGAGGATTTTGCTCAAAGATGGTTAAGAGAGCCAATTCCAGATCCGTATCATCCTTTTCTGGCTGAGCTTGGACAAAATGTTGGGCTCGTTTTTGAATCAACTGACGTTCGTCTGCGGTTACCGAATCAAAATCTCCAACTGCTAGAGCCAGAGGTAGATCTTCTTCCAAGACCCAGAGCGATCCTCGATCCACACCGACAAAGCAATCAAAATTTGTCCGATAATGACCGCGATCTCCGCCTGCAAAAACGGCAACCCTAGTCCAGTTGTTTTCTGAGAGTTTGCACTCGTTCATTGACATCTCCCTTAAAGACATAAGACCCTGCTACAAAAACGGTAGCACCAGCTTCTTTGGCTTGAGCAATGGTCTGGTCATCAATACCGCCATCGACTTCAATTTCAAAGCTCAAACCTTTTTCATGACGAAGGGCAACCAACTCACGAACCTTGTCCATGGTTTCAGGCAGAAAAGCTTGTCCCCCAAATCCAGGGTTAACTGTCATGACTAAAACTTGGTCAATTAGATGAAGGACGTGCTTGATCGCCTCCACAGGTGTCCCAGGATTGATGACAACCGAAGGTTTAACACCGAGAGAACGAATCTTTTGGAGGGCGCCATGGATATGAGGTGTCGCTTCAACATGGATGCTGATGATGTCAGCTCCTGCACGCGCAAAGTCTTCTAAGTGGTGTTCTGGATTTGCTACCATCAAGTGGCAGTCAAAGACCATCTTACTATGAGGTCGAAGACTTTCGACTACACCTGCACCAAAGCTGATCTGAGGTACAAAGTGACCATCCATGATATCGATATGGGCATACTCTGCACCAGTTGCTTCTAGGCGTCTGATTTCACGTTCAAAGTTGGCATAATCTGCTGCCAGAATTGACGGAGCAATCTTGTATTGAGACATAGGTTTCTCCTTATTTTGGAATTTTTTTACTGACTTTTTTATAAGTCTCTCTGCGATTTTCAATCTCACTGAGGAATTGCAGGTAGTTGTCAAAACGGAAGGTCGCAATAGCGCCTTCTTCTACAGCCGGCTTAACCGCACAGGACGGCTCATGGGTATGGGTACAAGTACGGAACTTGCAGTCTCGACTGACACTAGCAATCTCTGGAAAGGCCTGATTGAGGTCTTCAGCCGTTGACACTTCATAATCCAGCGATGAAAATCCTGGTGTGTCCGCGATTTTACCCCCATTGAGGTTGTAAAAACTAACAGCTCGAGTGGTATGACGACCGCGACCCAGACTGTCTGAGATTTCTCCTGTTTCAAGATTGAGATCTGGTGCGATTTTATTGAGAAGGGTTGACTTCCCAACACCTGTCTGTCCCATAAAGACCGTCACTTTCCCTGTCAACAGGGGCAGGAGTTCCTCTTTACTGGTCACAAAGTCATAGCCGATGTCACCATAAGTCTGTTGGTAAAAATCCAGTTCTCCTCTATCTTCCAGCAAGTCCATTTTAGAAATATAAACGATAGGATGGATGCCCTTGTGTTCCAGAAGAACCAAGAAGCGATCCAGCAAATTGCTATTAAAATCCGGCTCCTTAGCCGACATAATCACCACAGCTTGGTCAATATTGACAATAGGCGGACGGACCAGACTGTTTTTCCGTTCATGAATCTTGAGAATATAGCCTTCTGAGTTTTCCTCCGCAGAAAAGTCTACCCAGTCCCCAACATAGGGTGTGTGGCCTTTTTTACGAAAATTCCCACGCGCACGCGTCTGGTAAACCTGACCCTCACTCTCCACATAGTAGAAGCCCGCCAAGGCTTTAATGATTTGTCCCTTCATCTTAGAGTCCTTGTCCTTTAAGCACATCTGCCAGACTGGCAAACTCTTCCAAGCTGAGAGCTTCCCCACGCACAGATGGTGACAAGCCTGCCTGATCCAAAGCCTTGGTCAGCTTGTCCTTGATTTCATCAGTTTTCCCAAAGTAACCTGTCAAATTGTTCCACAAGGTCTTGCGACGATGAGTGAAACTAGCCTTGGATACCTTAAAGAAGAACTGTTCATCTTTCACTACTACGGCTGGTTCTGGACGACGCACCATTTTCAAAATAGCCGAGTCAACATTCGGCGCTGGCACAAAGACCGTACGAGGCACAATAAAGGCAACCTTGGCTGTCATGTAATACTGGACAGCAATTGACAAACTACCGTAAGCCTTGGTATTGGGTTGAGCGGAGATACGATCTGCCACTTCTTTTTGCATCATAACCACAAACTCGCTAAAAGGAATGCCACTTTCAATCAAGTGCATGAGAATAGGCGTTGTGATATAGTAGGGCAAGTTGGCTACTACTTTAATTGGCAATTCAGGATTTTTGAAATTCTGGATATGTTGCTCCAAATCGACCTTGAGAATGTCCTCGTTGACTACGGTAACATTGTCAAAATCACGTAAAGTATCTGCTAGGATTGGTACTAAACGGTGGTCAATCTCAAAGGCCATGACTTGAGCCGCACGCTCAGCCAAAAACTCCGTCAAAGCACCAATACCTGGCCCGATTTCGATAACATTAACCTGATCATCAATTTCAGCCGTATCCACGATCTTTTGAAGAATATTGGTATCCGTCAGGAAATTTTGCCCGAAGGACTTTTTAAAAGTAAAACCATGACGCTCCAGCACTGCCTTGGTCACGCTGTAATCTGCAATTCTCATTTATTCTCTTTTCTAATATAATATGCTTCCGGGATACTATGATAGAGCAAAACAAATAAGGGAGTCTCAGTAATTCCTTCCAACATCTCTTTTAAGACCGCATCTGGATGGATAATCTCTCGTGTTTTGGTAAAATAAACACCTTGTTCCCCATTTCGATTACGGAGTTCCCAAGCGACATTATTTCCTTGAACAGACGGCAAATAACGTTCCTTTTCTAGAAAGTCAAAAAATTCTTTCACCGTCATATCTTCAGGAATCTCAAATTCTGTCTCATGAGGCAATACATCGTCCCCCCCACACACAGACTCTCTATCAACTCGTATTTTCATCTTGCTCTTTCCTTATAAATTTCCATTTAAATATTATCAAAATGAATCTCTTGAAATAAATCTAGGTCCCTCTATTGTAACACATTCCCTTTGTATTTTTGGGCTATCTAACTATTATCATAACTTTTCATAGTCTCTTCCACTTCTGCCAAGGTTATCCCAAATAACTCTAAGCGCTTGAGGAGTTGCTTGCCGTTGGAATAGCCGATGCGGAGCTGTTCGCCTAGATACTCTCTGCGCCTACGACTGTCTGCTCCCGCCAAGAAACCTAGGCGAATCAAGTCACCACGACTGATGTCAAACTCGTTCTCGTTTTCAAATTGCTCTGTCACCTGAGCGAGCGCTGTTTTCATATCTTCATAGCTGGCGTGTTCGATTCCCAGAGAACGCCCCTTGGTCTTGGATTTGGGAACAGCCTCATCTCGTTTGAGAAAGGCATGTTGTACCGTTGGAATGGCCGTCATAATCATGCGCCGAATGCGTTCCCCATTAAAATCTGGATCTGTAAAGACAATGACTCCATGCAGTTCATGCAGGCGCTGAATGCGTTCTATATCCTGGTCATTTATTGCGGAGCCTCGTGTCTCATAGGTTTCTACATCAAAGTAGCGTTTGAGATTGGCCGTATCATCGCGACCTTCGACTACGATGACTTGGGAAATTTTCTCTTTCATGATTGTTTTTCCAATCCAAAAATGCGCTCAGCATTGGCACTTGTCACAGCAGCTAACTCTTCTGTCGTCATGCCACGCAAGTCGGCGATAAAGTCCACCACATAGCGAGTATAGGCTGTTTTGTTTTCGCGACCACGCTTGGGAACTGGTGCCAAGTAAGGGGCATCTGTCTCTACCAAAATCTTATCCAAAGGTAACTCTTTAGCTGCTTCTTGGATATCCGTCGCTTTCTTAAAGGTCACCACTCCTGAGAAAGAAATGGTCATGCCAAGCTCGACAAACTTCTCAGCCCACTCCAAAGAGCCTGAGAAGGAATGCATGATGCCACCACGAGGACCAACGCCCTCACTCTTGATAATCTCATAAGTATCTTCTAGCGCATCACGAGTGTGGACCACAAAGGGCAAATTCAAATCCTTAGACAACTGAATCTGACGGCGAAAAACCTGCTCCTGTACTTCCTTAGGTGCTGTCATCCAATGGTAGTCCAGACCAATCTCCCCCAAGGCAACAACCTTGGGATGTTTTAGTTTTTCAAGCAAGTAAGCTTCGACCTCATCTGTGTAAGTCCCTGCTTCCGTCGGATGCCAGCCAATAGTTGCGTAGAGTTGCTCATACTCATCTGCCAACTCCAGGGCTCGTTCAATGGTTGGCTTATCAAAACCAACAATATTCATCTGTGTCACACCCATCTCAGCAGCCAAGGCGATTTCTTCGGCCTCACGTCCTGCAAATTCCTCTACATTTAAATGTGTGTGCGTATCAAAAATCATCTCTTCTAACCTCATTTTCTTCCATCTATTATACCAAAAATAGCATCCCCCGGCTTGTAAAAATATTCTAATACCGATCATTCTCCCTTGACTGCATTTTTTTAAAGCAGTATAATAACACTTATTGAAATTTTCAGCAAAGGAAAAGAAAATGTTTAGAAAATTAAAATATACCTTTATCGGTCGACCACTCAAGTCTCTCACAGACGGCGAAGGGGGATTGTTAGGGAAAATGCAGGCACTTGCAATGTTATCCAGTGATGCCCTGTCTTCTATTGCCTATGGACCTGAACAAGTCATTCTCGTTTTAGTCAGTCTCTCTCCTCTCGCCATTTGGTGGAGCCTCCCTATCGGTATTTTTGTCCTCTTACTGCTCGCTAGTTTGACCATTTCCTATCGTCAAATCATCCACGCCTATCCTCAAGGTGGAGGGGCTTATATGGTCACTCGGGAAAATCTCTCCCCTGAACTGGGCTTGATTGCAGGGGGTAGCCTCCTTGTTGACTATATGTTGACAGTAGCCGTATCCGTCGCTTCTGGAGCTGATGCTATTACAGCAGCCATACCTGCCCTCCATCCCTACAATCTTCATATCTCTATCTTCCTAGTCTGCCTGCTCATGCTCTTGAATTTAAGAGGATTGAAAGAATCTGCCAGTTCTCTGATGATTCCCGTCTACCTCTTTATCTTCAGTACTGTCTTTCTCTTGCTTTATGGATTCTTTCAACTATTTACAGGTTCCCTAAACTATCAGGCGACTTCATCCATTGGACAAACTGTTCCGAGCCTTTCCATCATTCTCCTATTGAGAGCCTTTACCAGCGGTTCGGCATCCCTGACAGGGGTTGAGGCTATTTCAAATGCGGTACCATTTTTCAAAACTCCGAAAGAAAAGAATGCTGCTCAGACTTTGACCATCATGTCGCTGATTTTAGGATTTCTTTTTGCAGGCATTACCTTCCTAAACTACTGGATGGGTATCACGCCTCAACACGGAGAAACCATCCTCTCGCAAATGGCCAAGGGCATTCTTGGTGATTCATTCTTTGGTCATGCTAGCTACTATCTCTTCCAGTTCTCGACAGCCTTGATTCTAGCCGTAGCTGCAAATACTGGCTTTTCAGCCTTCCCTATGCTGTCCTACAATATGGCCAAAAACAAGTACATGCCCCATCTCTTTATGGAAAAAGGGGATCGCCTTGGCTACTCCAACGGTATCTTAACTCTGGCTTTTGGAGCTATGATCCTTCTTCTCATTTTTAATGGGAATACTGAACGCTTGATTCCTCTTTATACTATCGGAGTCTTCGTTCCCTTTGCCCTTTCTCAGACTGGGATGATTCGCCATTGGAAAAAGGAAAAAGGAGCAAACTTCTTAAAATCTGCCTTCGCTAATATCCTTGGGGCCATCATTTGTTATGCCATTGTCCTCATTTTACTCCTCTTCAGACTGGGTGATATCTGGCCATTCTTCCCAATTATCCTAGTCTTAACCTTCCTCTTTTTGTCCATTCACAACCATTACCAAAAAGTGGCAAAACAACTACGACTCTACGAAGGAATTGAAAAACGCACTTATGACGGTAACCTTGTCCTTGTCCTAGTAGGAAATGTCACTCGAGTAAGTGTCGGAGCCATCAACTACGCTCAAAGTATCGGTGACGAAGTGTTAGCCATGCACATTTCTACTAAAGAAACGGCAGAAAAAGACCAAGAAATCCTCCAGGAATTTGCCGATTACTTCCCAAATATCACTCTGAAGAATATCAACACTAGCTACCGCGACATCATCACCCCTAGCGTCAAGTATGTCAAACGAATTGCCCAAGAAGCTAAGCAAAAAAATTACACCGTTACAGTCCTTGTACCACAGTTCATCCCTAACAAGCCTTGGCAAAATATCCTGCACAATCAAATGAGCCTCAAACTAAAATACGCTCTCAGATGGCACGAAGACGTCGTTGTCGCTAGCTACTCTTATCACTTAAAAGAATAAACAAAAGCTCAAAATCATTTGTTTTTGATTTTGAGCTTTTTTTATCTGAACTTCTCAAATTTTCTTATAGATCAGAGACTTATTCCATGATACAAAACTCATACTGAAATGTATGAATCTTTCACTACATATACTTGTTGAGCAAAACAAAAGCCAGTAGACTCGAGTTCCTACTGACTTCTTTGTTGAATTCGTTTGGATTATGCAGCCAAAACTTTGCGTCCTTTACGACGACGAGCTGCCAATACGCGACGACCGTTTTTAGTTGACATACGGTTACGGAATCCGTGTTTACGCGCACGACGAAGTTTACTTGGTTGATAAGTACGTTTCACGATGAATACCTCCTCATAGATTTTGTATTCGTTTAGCCGGCTATAAAGTGATCAGTTACTAAACATACTTTACTATTCTATCTGATTCTTACCTATTTGTCAATAGCTCTAAGTAAATGTTTCCTGCTTTTCCCTATGAAAGCCTTATCTACGATACTGACTCAAGAAACGTGTCATCTTTTCTTGGATTTGCGCCAATTCGTCCACACGAGGAAGGTAAACGATACGGAAATGGTCTGGTTCCTTCCAGTTAAAACCACGACCATGAACCAAGAGAACCTTTTCCTGCTTCAAGAAATCAAGAACGAACTGTTCATCATCATCGATGCGGTACATATTGCGGTCAATTTTAGGGAAGATATAAAGACCCGCCTTCGGCTTGACCGCAGACAAACCTGGGATATCTTGGATAGCATTGTAAATGAAGTTTCTTTGCTCGTAAATTCGTCCACCAGGAAGGAGCAATTCATCTACTGATTGGTGCCCACCTAGTGATGTTTGTACGACTTGCTGGGCTAAAACGTTAGAGCAAAGACGCATATTGGACAGCATATTGAGCCCTTCAATATAGCCCTTGACATGGTGCTTAGGACCAGACAAGACCATCCATCCTACACGGAAACCAGCGATACGATGGGATTTTGACAGACCATTCATGCTGACACAGAAAACATCAGGTGCCAAGCTCGCCACAGGCGTATGCACATGTCCATCCATTACCATGCGGTCATAGATTTCGTCCGCAAAGATGATCAAATCATTCTGACGAGCAATCTCAATAATCTCCAACAAGAGTTCCTTAGGATAAAGGGCTCCAGTTGGGTTGTTCGGATTGATAAAGACGATTGCCTTGGTATTGGAAGTAATTTTTGACTTAATATCGTCAATATCCGGGTACCACTCTGCAGCTTCATCACAGATATAGTGAACGGCATTTCCCCCAGCTAGGCTGACCGCTGCTGTCCAGAGAGGATAGTCTGGCATAGGCACCAAGACCTCATCGCCATTATCCAAAAGTCCTTGCATGGACATAACAATCAGCTCACTGACACCATTTCCAAGGTAGATATCATCAATGTCTACATTAGGGAATTTCTTCAGTTGACAATACTGCATGATGGCCTTGCGGGCCGAGAAAATCCCTTTGGAGTCAGAATATCCCTCACTATCACGCGCATTCATAATCAAGTCATGAATGACCTCATCTGGTGCTGTAAAGCCAAATTCTGCTGGATTCCCTGTATTCAGACGTAAAATCTTTTCTCCGTTTGCTCGCATCCGCATAGCTTCTTCCAAAACAGGACCACGGATATCATAGGCAACATGCTCTAACTTATTAGACTTGTTATATTCTTTCATCTTGTTTCCTCAATTCATCGAGATAGTAACATTATACCACTAGAAAGAGATTGCGACAAGTTTCCTGAAATGAGCAAACAAAGAAAAAAACTCACAACGACTAAGTTCTCACCATCTAAACAACTAGAGTACAGAAGTGTTTTCTCACATACCAAAAGACAAACCTAGAAAGACTAATGCTAAAAAGGAATCATACAAAAGATTAAACATGAGAAAGAGCCCCCACGTGACCAAATAATCCAAGCGACCACTTCTCTTTGCAATCACAAATAAAATGATGTGGTAGACTAAGTGAAAGAGAAGAAATCCAATAAAACCTGGATAGAGAACGGGTACGACTCTTTCCAGCTGCCAAAGCATCACTACTTCTCCTACAAGTGACGCAAGGATAATTCCATGATAAAGAAAACTTATTTTTTTAGAAGCTTGAACAGAATCTTTCATACTTTCTCATCCCCTCGCTGTGTTTTCTACTATCCCGTTTTCTTTTATTTTAACATATCTCCACCAAATTGAATCTCCAACAATATTTATTTAAGTATGATTTTTACTTTACTTCTTTAGTGAAAAGGGTTACAATAGCAGTAAGAAAATTTCAGGAGGTTTCATTATGGCACAACGTTACCAAAATGTTATGGTCGCAATTGATGGTTCTAAAGAAGCGGACTTGGCTTTCGTCAAAGGTGTTTACACTGCTCTACGCAACGAATCCAAGCTCACCATTGCCCATGTTATTGACACACGCGCTCTTCAAAGCGTGTCTACCTTTGATGCTGAAGTTTACGAAGAACTACAAGTCGATGCTGAAAGTCTGATGAAGGAGTACGAAAAGCGCGCAAGAGATGCTGGTGTGACCGATATTCACATCGTTATCGAAATGGGAAATCCAAAAACCCTCCTTGCTCGTACTATTCCAGACGCAGAAAATATCGACCTGATTCTCGTTGGTGCAACAGGTCTCAATGCCTTTGAACGCCTCTTGGTTGGCTCTTCATCTGAGTACATTCTCCGCCATGCAAAAGTCGATTTGCTGGTCGTAAGAGAAAGTGAAAAAACATTGTAATCATTAAAAAAGGGAGCCTTGAGCTCCTTTTTGTTTGTCCTGATCGGATCACAAAAGGCTTTAAACAATTGTTTAAAGCCTCTATCTTATTTAGAAAGTAGTTAATCCCAAATGATTGAATTATTTGTAACTGTAAGCCCAGTAGTATACACCGTTTCCGTCTACAACTGTCGCTACTGCACCTTCCGTTACGTTAGGATCAAGAAGCAATTCACTCAGACCACTGTTAGCCCATTTCTTAACGACAACAGCAGCATCTTCATCACGACGTCCTACAAAGCCTGTGCTATCGTATTGATGTGAAATTGCATTTACTTTTGGAAGTGCTTGATTTTGATAAATGTCTTCTGACCAAGTCAACTCTTTCAAGCCTTGAGCCTTACGAGTCTCATTGATTTTAGCAAAAGCTTCTTTCGCTTTTGAAACATAGTCATAGTTTGTATCGTTTGTTGCTTCAACACGGTAAACAAACTTCACATAACCAAATTCTACATCACTGTATTTCTTGTCTTCGACACCACTCTTGAGATTTGCAATCAAGACATAGTCCTTAGCGTATGGGTTTTCTTTAGTCTTCTCAAAGATTTCTGGATCTTCGATTTCCCACTCAGCTTTAGCATCCCATCCAGCGTTATCAAGGAACTTAGGATTCATTTTTTCGATAACGTATTTCTTGAATTCTTCAACGTTCTTGAATGGTAATGCTTGACCTGCTTTAGCAGTCGTTACCAAGTTAGTTGAGTAAAGTTTCACGCTTGAGTCCTTGTCACTGTACATGTACTCGTCATCAGCAGTGTTTTCGTGAAGTTTTGGATCACGAGCTGGATCGTTTGGATCAGTCATCCCTTGAAGTTTCCATTTCCCTCCAAGCCACTTCCAGTATGCTGAGTAACCTGTACGCTCTGAGTCAGATGATACATAGTAGTAATGTGCACTACCGTCGAAGTAGTAGTTTTTATCATTTTTGAGAACTGCATCACCTGGTTTACCTGGTGGGTAAACCAATTTTGGAGTTTGTCCATTTGGTGCCCAAGCCAAGTGTTCCAATCCTTCAGCTGGTTTTTCAACATAATCAGGGATTTGGTTTTCACTTGTTTCATCAGTCGTTACCAATCCTGGTGTTGTTGGGATAGCTGGAGTTGCTGGTGTTTCTGGTTTTGGTTCTGCTGGTGTTTCTGTTGACGGCTTGAATGGATCAAACTCACCTTCAGCCCCATTAATTGGTGGATTTTCTGGTAGATCAACACTTGGAGTTGCTGGTTGTTCTGGTTTTGGCTCAGCTGGTGTTGTTGGCTCTTCAGGTTTATCACTAGGAGCTGGTGTTGGAGTCTCTGGTTCTGCTGGTGTTGGAGCAGGAACTTCAGGTTGACTTGGTTGTGCTGGCTCAACCGGAGTTGTTGGTTGTTCTGGTTTTGGTTCTGCTGGTGTTGTATCAGCAGAATCTTTCACCAATACCCACTTACCATTTTGGTAGTAGTAATAATCACCATTGTCCAATACATAGTAATGGTAACCATTTTCATAACGATAATGCGGATCATTTTCCAAGTTGTTAGTAGATGAGTTGTTGTTACTATTGTTTGTCAAAGGTTTCCACTGACCATCACGATAAATACGGTAGCTACCATCGTTCATACGGTAGTAGTGATTGCCATTCCAGTAAATATAGTTTTCATCGTTAGCAATGTTGTTGTAATTATTCCAATAGTTATAACCATAGTAGTTGCTACTGTTGTCATAGCCATAGTAGTTATTCCAATTATTGTACCCGTAGTTGTAACTTGGGTAATAGCTACCATAGCCATAGTTATAGCTTGGATAGTAGCTACCATACCCGTAGTTGTAACTTGGATAGTAGCTACCATAGCCATAGTCATAGCTTGGATAATAACTGTTGTAGCCATAACTACTTACAGTATAGTTTGATGTACGACTACGATTTGCAGTAGTACGGTTAGAAGTACGATTGCTTGAACGGCGACTAGTTCTTGTATAGTAGCTGTTATTTCCATTCCAATTGTAAGCAGCATGAGCTTCGCTTGGTGCAAAAGTTGGAAGCATTGTTACAGCTGTTAAAACAGAAGCTGTCAAATAGGTATATTTTTTCTTCATTTCAACCTCTTAATTCTTTAATTTCTAAACTTGAAAATTAAAATAATAAAAATTTGGAAAGCATTTGTGCACAATTTTATAACTAAACCTCAAAACTAGAGTGAATTCTTCACATCAACTTGTTAACAGGCCTGAAAAAAACAAGTTGACTTTCTGTCTTTAAAAAGAGCATATTATAGTAGCATGAGGATTTTATATTTATTCGCTTTCTGAATTTATTCTAACACATCAACTTTTAAATATCAAATAATTTGACTCGTCTTTTTTTGATATTCTTTTTAAATAAAAGCTAGATAAATTGGGGGGAAAATGCCACTCTGCATTATTTTTTGTAAACTAAAATATTTTTATTTTCTTTTTCAAAAAAAATTTTAAACGTTTTATCATTCAAAATAAGTATAAATATGCTAACAATAATTAGTGATATTTATGTAATTGTTCGGTTTTTAGCCTCGAAAAAATCCCCGAATTTTTCATCCAGGGAAAAGAATTTTCTCTTATTTTTTATTTTTTTCTTTCTTTATGTCGCTCATAAGCTTTAAACTGACGTTGTAATTCCTGTCGGATGGCAGGTTCTGGAGCATATTTTTCTTCCCAGTCATCTGGTTTTAAAATCTTGTGTGTAACTGGGTCAAAATGAGCTTTTCCATCAGGGAAAACCTTCCCCATATTCGCTTCATGGACAATATCGAAAATACGTTCTGGATCCACTCCCATCAAAACAAAACTACCGTATGTGAAATACAGTGTGTCGATCAAAGCATCCACTTGACCGACCAGATTTTGCTTAGCAGGCGCTTTTTTCACCACTTTCTCTGCTGCCTTATCAAGTGCCTCATGCATGCTTGCAAGGGAGTTTTGAAATTCTTCCTCCGAAGAACTTGCCGCGCGAACAAACTCCACTAATTCTTCAATTTTAAAGTCTGCGCGGTGGGTTGCACCTTCAGCATCCCATGCCTGTGGCTCTTCTTGAGTTCGTTCATCCATCATGTGGTGGAAGGTTTTAACCTTATTAAAGTGGTAGTCTCGACTGACAAACACTTTTTCTGAAGCCAAAACACCAAAGTGCTCGAGCGCCTTGTGGATACCATCTTGTTGATTACTTGCCGTGATATGCTTGGCAACTTCTTTGACTCTGCTACTGCCATTTCCCATAGCGACCGACATACCAACACCGGCCAACATTTCCAAGTCGTTGTCGGAATCACCAAAGGCCATGACTTGATTGAGATCAAAACCATATTCTTTCCCGACTCGGCAAATGCCTTCTAGTTTGGAATTTCCTTGGTTAATGATATCTGCTGCAAAAGGATTGCTTCGAGTTAATTTCAAGTCGTCAAAATCACTTGCAGCTTTCTCAGATTCTTCTGGCGTCATCAGCATCAAAACTTGATAAATGGGTTGATTAATCAAGTTAAGCAGGTCGTCTTCCTTTTGAGGAACTGCCTTGCTGACCATTCGATTAAAGGAACGGCTAACGGTTCTTGTCATCACAGTCGGGATAAATCGACTAACCAGTTGGGAAAAGGAGCCGAGACCAAATGACATAATTTTCGAACCAACAACGGCATGCTCTGTTCCAAGAGCGATTTCTTTACGCTCCTTTTTAGCATAAGCAATCAGTTGACGCAGGCTTGACTTAGCGATTGGGCTTGCAAAGAGTACCTTTTCTTTATTAAAAATGTATTGGCCATTGTAGGTCACCGCAAAATCCAAGTCCAAGTCTTCCATCAATTCCTTGACAAAAAACGGCCCTCGCCCTGTCGCTACTCCAACAAGTACCCCTTGCTCTTTGACAATCTTAATCGCGTCCTTAGTGGATTTCAAAACACTCTTGCGATCGTTGACTAGCGTTCCATCGATATCAAAAAAAACAGCCTTGACTTCCATCCTATCCCATTCTCCCCTTTTGTGTTACAATGATTATACCACATTTCAGAAAGAGTGACTAAATCATGCCTAAGAAAATCCTTGTTTTACATACAGGTGGGACTATTTCCATGCAAGCAGACGCCACTGGAGCAGTTGTAACTAGTCAGGACAATCCCATGAACCATGTTTCCAATCCACTTGAAGGGATTGAGGTTCATGCCCTAGACTTTTTTAATCTGCCAAGTCCCCATATCAAACCCAAGCATATGCTTGCACTCTATCATAAAATCAAAGAGGAAGCTAATAACTACGATGGAGTTGTCATCACACATGGTACAGATACCTTAGAAGAAACAGCTTACTTCCTTGATACCATGAAAATCCCACCCATCCCCATCGTTCTAACAGGGGCCATGCGTAGTTCCAATGAACTCGGTAGTGACGGTGTTTACAACTATCTGAGCGCTTTACGAGTCGCCAGCGATGACAAGTCAGCTGATAAGGGGGTTCTGGTCGTCATGAACGATGAAATCCACGCGGCCAAGTACGTAACCAAAACCCATACGACAAACGTCGGGACCTTTCAAACCCCAACACATGGACCACTTGGCCTCATCATGAAGCAAGAAATCCTCTACTTCAAAACGGCTGAACCTCGTGTCCGTTTTAATCTCGAACAAATTCAGGGTCTGGTTCCCATCATCTCAGCCTATGCCGGTATGACAGACGAGCTGATCGATATGTTAGACTTGGAACAGCTGGATGGCCTAGTCATTCAGGCCTTCGGAGCAGGTAATATCCCCAAAGAAACAGCTCAAAAGTTGGAAAATCTCCTCCAAAAAGGAATCCCAGTCGCCTTGGTCTCACGTTGTTTTAATGGCATTGCTGAACCTGTTTATGCCTACCAAGGTGGGGGGGTTCAGTTGCAAGAGTCTGGCGTTCTCTTTGTCAAAGAACTCAACGCTCAAAAAGCTCGCCTCAAATTATTAATTGCCCTTAATGCTGGATTAAAAGAACAAGCCTTAAAAGACTATATGGAAGGCTAATCCTCTTCTCTAGAATACAAAATCAGGAAATCTCACGATTTCCTGATTTTTTCTATTTACGTTTTCGTGTAGAGCGGCGTTCTGTCAAACCATGAGGTAAGAGAACTTCACGTTCTTCCAGCTCTTCCTTATGCATAATCTTAGTCAACATACGCATGCTGATAGCGCCTAGGTCATAAAGAGGTTGGGCAATAGTAGTCAAGTTTGGACGAGTGAATCGTGCAATCTGAGAGTCATCTGTCGTGATGATTTCAAACTCTTCTGGCACAGATACACCATGGTCAGCCAAACCATTCAACACACCCGCAGCCAATTCATCACCTGTTACAACTGCGGCTGTAGCTTGTGATGAAATCAAGCGTTCTGCCAAGGCATAGCCATCGTCATAGCTGTATTTTGATTCAAAGACCAAGCCCTCGCTATAAGAATGTCCAGCTTTTTTCAAGGCTTCCTTATAACCAATCAAACGAACCTTGCCATTGATATCATCGACGAGTGGTCCACTCACAAAAGCAATTTTCTCATTTTCTTTGAGAAGGTAGCTCACGGCATCAATCGTTGCTTGTTTGTAGTCGATATTCACACTTGGAAGTTGGTGTTCTACATCCACAGTACCAGCAAGAACAACCGGTGTCCGTGAACGAGAAAACTCTGAACGAATCTTTTCAGTCAAGTGATAGCCCATAAAGATAATCCCATCGACTTGTTTTGAAAAGAGAGTGTTAACCACTGAAACTTCCTTTTCATCATCCTCATCACTATTTGCAAGGACAATGTTATACTTGTACATTTCAGCAATGTCGTCAATCCCCTTAGCAAGTGTTGAGAAATAACCATTGGTAATGTTCGGAATCACAACTCCGACTGTCGTTGTTTTCTTACTAGCCAAACCACGTGCTACCGCATTTGGACGATAGTCCAAACGATCAATCACTTCTAGGACTTTTTTTCGAGTGTTCTCTTTAACATTCTTGTTGCCATTAACGACACGGCTAACTGTTGCCATCGAAACTCCTGCTTCACGGGCGACGTCATAAATCGTTACTGTATCATCTGTGTTCATTCCGTTTCCTTTCTATAATGAAAATTTCGCTTTCACGCATCTACTTACTCCATTTTATCACTTATTGTAAACACTTTCAAGTATTTTTTAGAGAAACTTTGAAAAAATTTCACAGTTTATTCCCATTTTGAAAAAGCAATTACGATTTCTTGATTTTTAAGACATTTTGCTGTATGATAAGGAAAATAAAAGGGGGATGAAAACATGGCTTTTACAAATACACAGAGACGTTCCGCTAGTTTTGGTGTCGTGACCAGCCTGCCTGACGATGTCATTGACTCTTTATGGTATATTATTGATCATTTCCTGAAAAATGTCTTTGAATTAGAAGAAGAGCTTGAGTTTCAACTGCTCAACAATAAGGGGACCATTACCTTCCATTTCTCTAGTCAAAACCTTCCGACTAGCATCGATTTTGATTTCAATCATCCTTTCGATCCCCTTTACCCTCCTAGGGTACTTGTTTTAGACACGGACGGTAAAGAAACCATCCTCCTTCCTGAAGAAAATGACCTATTTTAAAAACTCTAGCTTCTTGGCGTAAACCACTGAGAAACTAGAGTTTTCTTTTTCTAATAAATGGAGCGACTGACAACTAGACCGTTTGGTTTTGTATACTCTAAATCAAGGTAATCCTGATAAGTCCCTGGCAAAATGAAACCTTGGGGACTCAGTATATCAGTCCCAGCTTTTCCCACGATAGAGTCTGCCAGCAAAACACAATTGGTACTGAGAACAAAGTAGGTCTTAAACTCGGATGAACTGAATTTATAGAGGGTCGCATCTGCTTCCTCTTTCAGTTGGTAGGAGTAGGTATGCTTGACCTCACCCTCTCTTCTTTTCATCAACTGCGAGCTTGGTTCCCAAGGAATTAACAGGTCTTCTATCTCTGCTAAACGAGCTTGGATAGCTGCTTTCTGTTGGTCTGTTAAACTCAGACCGTAAGCAAACAAGGTCTTCTGACTTTCCCTCTTGCAGAGTTCGATGTATTTTTCCCGATTGGCCTTAAACAAAACACCGTCTCCAACCATGCCGAATAAACGCTCTGAGTGAGGGTCATACGAGCCATAGGAAATAACCTTCCCTTGATAACAAATATCCACATGTCCCATAGCGAGGAAGAAAGATGTTTCTGAGGTATGGATAAAAATTTCTAGATCAACTACCTGATCGTTTTTTATTTCTGAATGAACTTCCCCTTCTTGACTTTCATGATTTGACAGCCACTCATTCAATTTGCGCAAGGTGCTGATAGGGATCAAAGCCGTCACAAAGATCGGCAAAGTCATTCGCATTCGCCGTTTTAGCTTGGGATTGTTTTCTATCTTTTCAAAAAAGAAACCATCCCGAAGGCTACTAGCCCCTAGCATGAGCAAGTAAAATCCAAGCAAGAGAAATTCAAAATTCGCTGCATCGTGAAAAGGAGAGATGCTATAAAGCCCGAATCCTATCATCCATACAGCATCGAAGAGATGATGAATCCGAGGATGAATAGCATTTTTTCGATAGAGAAACCAGGTCACAAGACTAATGATGCCCGTAAACAGCTGGTAGCTCGCAATTATAAAAACCAGGAGATAGAGGGCAAGGTCTTGCAAGATGATAGAGTCAAACACCAGAGCCGCAACCACCAGCTTGGCCAAGGTTACAAAGATATTTTCCCGACATTTTTTATCCTGAAACCAGCGAGTCAACAAGTGCCAAACTGCTGACAAGAAAAAGTAGCCCATCAGCAACTGGTACCCCATTCGCGGAATAACTTGTCCAAAACGAATCAAGAGAAGCCCTAAAACAATCGCAAGTAGTCCCTCCCCGATACTCTTCCACTTGCTATAGGTCTCGGAAAGCTTAGGCATTTCCTTGCTCCAACTGGTCAACCAAGTATCGAATTGGTTGTTTTAAGATTGGATGGATAAAATGGGGAGCTATTTCCACTAACGGTTCAAGGACAAAGAGGCGTTCTGCTATATAAGGATGAGGTAAGATGAGGTCGTCTGTATAGATGACTTGGTCTTCTACAAAAAGCAGGTCCAAATCAATCAAACGTGGCCCCCAATGCACCTCTCGAACCCGTCCCATTTCTGACTCAATGGCTAACAAGGTCTCTAATAAGACTGGTGCTGGTAGCCAGGTTTCTACTTCAATCACCTGATTGGCAAAACTATCTTGCTCCACACCCCCCCAAGGATCCGTCGTCAGGACACTGGACTCTTTGAGAATATGGATACCTCGAGTCCGCAGTTTGTCGATCGCTTGTTCCAAGTTTGCTTGCTTGTCTCCCATATTACTTCCTAGAGCGATAAAGGCCCGCTGCTTACGACGGTGAATGGTCACCGAGCAGGTATCTAACGGTAAATGCACTGGAGCCCAAGGTTTTTTTAGTTCCAACTCAATCTCTTGGACAAGAGGATAGGTCTCAAAAGTACGTTCAACTAGTTTGTAGGCTACCGTTTCAATCAAGTCCTCAGTGCTTTCCTGAAACCAAGTCGTCCACTGCTGACACAGTTCTCCGTAATGGACAGAGGCTGTTAAATCCAAGTCTGTAGCCGCCTTGGTCATATCATAGGATAAGCTTGCGGAAATAACAAACTTCTGCCCCAATTCCTTCTCACTAGGAAAGAGACCATGATAGGCAAAAATTTCCAAATCTTTAATCTGCAGTTGATCCATAACTAGTCCTTTCTAGAAAAATCCGCTTAAAGCGGATTCTTTTTATACTCAATGAAAATCAAAGTGCAAACTAGGAAGCTAGCCGCAGGCTGCTCAAAACACTGTTTTGAGGTTGCAGATGGAAGCTGACGTGGTTTGAATTTGATTTTCGAAGAGTATTATAGTCCCATTAGACGATAAGCCTGGTCTCGGAGATCCTTATCTGTTTCAAATAGACCACGAGCTACAGTAGTCAAAGTCGCAGTACCTGGCTTTCTGACACCACGCATGCTCATACACATATGTTCGGCCTCAATAACAACAAAGGCTCCTTTAGCACCCAGATAGTCCATCAAGGCATCGGCCACCTCAATATTCAAACGCTCTTGAATTTGTGGTTTTTTAGAATAAACTTCAACCGTACGGGCAAGCTTGGACAAGCCTGCCACACGGCCATCTGGAATGTAGGCAATGTGGGCTCTCCCATAAAATGGCAAAAAGTGGTGCTCACACATAGTATGGAAAAAGATATCCTTTTCCACTACCATATTGTCATCAATAATCTCAAAGGATTTTGACAAATGTTCCTCAGCAGTTTGGCCAAGACCTGAAAAAATCTCTTGGTACATACGGGCTACACGAGCAGGTGTTTCCTGCAAGCCCTCGCGGTTAGCGTCCTCACCAACAGCCTCGATAATCATTTTTACAGCCGTTTCAATCTTTTGTGTATCCATTCTCGTTCTTCCTCTCCATCAGATAGGCTCTCACTTGGCTCAAGAAATACAAGGAGCCCGTGACAATCCTAACTGTTTTTTTCTCTTCTTTTTTATCTGTCAATTTCTGCTCTAGAAAATCCTGCCAACTTTGGTAATTGAGGTTTCTAGACTTGGCTGTCTCTTTCAGCACGCTTTCATCAGTCGCTCGACTATCGTCAAAATGGGTTACAGTCAATTGACTATCTGGCACCGTTTCTAGCAAGTCCAACATATCGTCCAAAGCCTTGGTTTTGATGCAGGTAAAGAGGATTTCCTTATGATAATCCGCAAAGCGTTCTTGCAAGGTTACTAATAAAACCTTGATAGCATGAGGATTGTGGGCCCCATCCAAAATCATCAAGGGGTCGCTAGACACGACCTCCAAACGCCCTGGCCATCTAGTTTCTTTCAAAGCTTGAGCAACCAAGTCATTACTTGCTAATTCTCGCCCAGTCTCCTGGCAATAAGTGTCTAGGAGAGCAAGCGCCATCCCCGCATTTTCTATCTGGTGCAAACCAAGCAGACCTGTTTGAAAGCGACCTTGTCTGACAGAACTGGTATAATCAAAGATTTCACCCGCTACCACGATTTCTTGATGACTGACTTGATAATCTCTCTCATATCTTATTCTCGGTGCATCTTTCCCTTCCGCAATGCAATCAATAACAGTCAAGGCTTCAGGAACAATATGACCTGTCACCAAGGGAATGCCTTGCTTGATAATACCAGCCTTCTGCTCTGCTATGGCTTCCAAGGTGTCACCAAGTAGGGCTACATGGTCCAGTCCAATGGTTGTAATTCCTGTCAAAATTGGTTGACAGACATTGGTACTATCCAAAAGACCACCCATACCGACTTCCATGATGGCTACATCTACTTGTTCTGAGGCAAAGTAATCATAGGCAAGGGCTGTGATAATCTCAAACTCGGTTGTTCCTTGTAATGCAACGCTCCTCTCCCCCTCAAGCAAAGAGCGATAAACTGCCATGAGGGCCTCCAGCCTCGCTTCGGGGATGGATTCCCCGTTGATGCTAATCTGGTCTGTGTAATGAATGAGATAGGGCGAACTGAACACGCCTACTCTCAGACCTAGCTTTTCCAGCATCTTTTTCAAAAAAGCAATGGTCGAGCCCTTGCCATTGGTTCCTCCAATATGGATGACCTTGAGTTTGAGATGGGGATTGCCTCTAAGTGCCAAGAGTTCCACCATTCTCTCCAAACCAAAATGCGGTTGGTCTGTTCGATAGTGGGCAATCCACTGATTGTTTTCAATTTCGTTCATCTTACTTATATTGTTTTAAATCTAGATTTTCCGCATCTTCTGCCAATCGAATGGCGCACGCAATTTCAACTGCCATCCTGTGACTGGCTACATCGTGCACGCGCACCACTTCGATACCCTGTCTCGCAGCGATAGTCGTTACATGAGCCGAAGCGGTGTCCCTATTGCGGAAACCGACTTCTGTCTCAGGATTGACTTCAAAGCCATTCTCCTCAAGGATATTGATAACAAAGCGCTTGCGCGAAACTCCAAGAAAGATTGGATATCCTTTCAGATGGAGTTTATCCAAGTCCCGTAAAAGAAGGAGATTTTCTTTCTTGGTCAGACCAAAGCCAATTCCTGGATCCAGCAGGATATTTTTTCTTGCTATCCCAGCTTGATTCGCTCTCCCTAGAGCTCGATCAAAGAAAGTCTTCATCAAGTCTTCGATTGGCATTTTTTGAAAGTCAGCTAATTCTTCCTCTGTAAAAGCTTGTCCAAAACCAAAATGAGGAAATATGAGCGAACTAGGATGCTGAGGTCGAGCCATAACTGGATTAAACATGATAACCACTTTCGCTCCAGACTTAGCAATCACATCCGCCATTTTCTCATCTCCCATGAGACCAGTGATATCATTGACCAGATTAGCGCCAGCAGCCAAGGCAGCCTCTGCCACCTGACTTTTCCAAGTATCGATGGAAATGAGGACATCACTTTCCTCACGAATAGCTTTAATCACTGGAACAACACGCTGGATTTCCTCTTCTATCTCAACATAGCTACTTCCCGGACGAGTCGATTCTCCACCGATATCTAGCATGCTAGCTCCTTCTGCTATCAATTTACGGGCCTGCTGGAGCGCCTGCTCAAGAGCAAAAAACTGCCCACCATCCGAAAAGGAATCTGGCGTCACATTGATAATTCCACAAATGGCTGTTTTTTCGCGGTTGACTTTATTGGACATAACGGTTACTCCCTTAAGGTTCTCTACCATATTATCTCTCTATTTTACCATAAAAATAAAAAGATGGATACGCTAGTATTCATCTTTTCCAAGCGGGCCAATGGTTTAGAATGATAGACCTAGATTTCTACTAATCAATACCAATAAGGCCAACAAACAAAATGCAATACCATTGAGAATCATATGAAGCAAAATGGACATCTCCAAACGCTCAGTCTTATAGGCTGTCCAAGTCAAAACCGTTGACATCCCTCCATAAATAATCACAGAAGGTAGATTGGTTGGCATATGGAGCAAGGCAAAGACAATTGCACCAACAACAAAGCCAAGTTTTTCTTTTCCGCGGAAGATCTTTTTTGGAATAATCCCACGACACAAAATTTCTTCACAAATTGGTGCAATCAAAACTAGCAGGAAGAAAGTTGAAATCAAGGAGCTATTCTGAACTATACCATTCAGTATTGATTGGTTATTGGTTGTTACCTCATTTGTTAGTCGAAGCAGGAGTGAACCCAAGAGATTTGTCGCAAAAATCACCAGATAACTCAACACCAAGCGAGCCAAGTCTTTTGCCTTAAAAAAGGATAGATTAAAAGTAGCAAGCTGTGTTTTTCGTGCACCAATAATGAATACAATCAAAACGACTATGGATAGGGCACCTACTAAGAGCCCTGACTGTAAAATCGGAAACTGTTTGTCTGCTAAAAACAAAGCAAGTCCTATGGGAAATTGAGATAGAACAAAAGCTACCAAAAGGATGAGCACCCATTTCCCTCTGTTTAAAACCTCTTGCCAAATAGTCTTATCTTTCATGATGTACCTCCTTATAATTAAAAAGGGGAGACTCCCCTTTTTCTATTATACCATTTATAGCGCCATACTGATATAGTTAAGGATAAACAAGGCATCCAAAATCCAAATCATCACGTGCACATCCTTGGCTTGACCTTTGACAACTTTTGTCAAGGTATATGTCAAGAAACCAACAGCAATCCCTTGTGTGATAGAGTAGCTGAATCCCATAAAGATTGATGTGAAGAAGGCAGGAACCGCTTCAGCCATATCATCCCAAGGAATATTTTTCAAGTTAGAAAGCATCATGATTCCGACGATGATCAAAATTGGTGCTGTTGCAGCTGTCGGAACAATCGCTAGAAGTGGGCTAAAGAAGCTAGATAGAGCAAAACAGATCGCAACCACTAGGGCTGTCAAACCAGTACGTCCACCAGCACCGATACCCGCCGCAGACTCAACATAAGTCGTAACGTTTGAAGTACCTGCAATGGCACCTACCGAAGTTGCCACCAAGTCAGAATATAGAGCCTTGTCCAATTTAACTGACTCATGGTTTTCCCCACTTGTCGCAACGATACCAACTTTTTCACCAGTACCGATAAGAGTACCAATTGTGTCAAAAATATCCGTTAGTGAGAAGGCAAGAATAGCCATCAAGGTTTCTGGTAAACGTGAAGTGTTTGAAATCAAAGATCCTAAACCTTCTGAACCAAGAGCAGCACCAAACAAAGTTCTTAAATCATTAACCGCTGATGAAAGATTGTTGCTAGCAAAGTCAATCCCTGACAAATTCACAACATTAACAGCAATGGCAAGGACAGTCGTTGTTAAAATAGAAAGAATGATTCCACCTTTGATGCCTTTAACAACAAAGAAGATGGTAATAGCCAGACCTGCAAGAGCCACCAATACTGCTGGAGTATTGAAGTCTACCAATCCTGGAACAGCTGCTGAGTTTGCAGTAAGTGCAGCTTGAGCCTTGTCTGCTCCTTCACCTGCTACCGTATAAGTACCTGGATCGATTGAGAATTTCAAGAGACCAGCATTCTTAATCCCAACATAGGCAAGGAAAACACCAATACCAGCGGAAATAGCTGAACGAAGTGTTGTTGGAATAGATTCGATGATCATTTTACGAACATTTGTCAAGGTAATAATCAGTGAAATAATTCCACAAATGAAGACCATACCAAGGGCTTCTTTCCAAGTATAGCCCATCCCAAATACAACTGTAAATGTAAAGAAGGCATTCAATCCCATACCTGGTGCTTGTGCGTAGGGCAAATTAGCATAGAAAGCCATCATCAAAGTACCGACTACAGAACCGATAATCGTTGCCAAGAACACACCTTGAACAGGCATACCCGTTTGGGAAAGCATTTGAGGGTTTACAAAGAGAATATAACTCATTGCAAAGAATGTTGTTAAACCAGCAAGCACCTCTGTACGGACATCTGTCCCGTGCTCTTTTAGTTTAAATAGTTTGTCCATTTTTAATCTCCTTTTGTTTTTTACGAACAATATTAGTATTATATCATTTATCATTCACCTTTTCAATATGTTTGTTTGATTTATTTAATAAATCAAAACAACTGAGTTTTTGTTCTTGTCTGCTTTTCTTCCTTCTTTTTGATATAATAGAAGACATCTTATCTGGAAACGACTAGGAAGGTTTATATGACTAAAAAAATTATCGCAGTCGATTTGGACGGAACCCTGCTGAATAGTGAAAGCAAGCTCTCCGATTTCACCAAAGAGACGATTAAAAAAATTTCAGAAAAAGGACACCATGTCATCATCACGACAGGCCGTCCGTATCGTATGGCAAAAGACTTCTACCGTGAACTAGAATTGCATACTCCCATGATTAACTTTAATGGTTCCCTTACCCATCTACCAGAACAGGCTTGGGCGCATGAAAAGTGCTTGACCTTGGACAAAAAATACCTCCTAGACATGGTCAAGCGCACGAAGGATATCCAAGCCGACTTTATTGCAGGAGAATATCGAAAAAAATTCTATATCACAACTCCGAATGAAGAAATTGCAGATCCTAAACTATTTGGCGTAGAGAACTTCCGGCCGGAAAATCAATTCAAACCCGAACGAGTAACCAAAGATCCCAACTGCATCCTCTTGCAAACAAGGGCTGAAGACAAATACGCTCTAGCGGATGAAATGAATCGTTTTTATCAGCACCAACTTGCTATCAATACCTGGGGTGGTCCCCTCAACATCCTCGAGTGTACTCCCAAGGGTGTAAACAAGGCCTTTGCTCTAGAGTACTTGCTCAATGTGATGAATCGTGATAAAAAAGACTTAATCGCCTTTGGTGATGAGCATAATGACACCGAAATGTTGGCATTTGCAGGCAAGGGATATGCTATGAAAAACGCCAATCCTGCTCTTCTTCCATATGCAGACGAACAACTTCCTCTGACCAACGAAGAAGATGGAGTTGCCCACGCTTTACAAAATTTATTCCTATAAAAGGAAAGATTACCCTCTGCAATCTTTCCTTTTTGTTTTCATTCTTTTTTCATAAAGGCGATTTATTTTCTGTATTTTTATATTAAATTTTCTATTGCCATTTTCATTTATCTCTCAAAGTATTATATATTAACATTTTTAAAAAGTCATTCTATGAAAACTTTTACATCTTTTTAGAAAAAGTAGTTGATTTTTATATGAAAACGGTCTATACTTAAAGTTAGGCTTAAAGTTTTCTTAAACACACAGTCAAACATTTTATAAGGAGGAATGACAATAATGAGTATCGGAATCATTATTGCGAGCCACGGCGAATTTGCTGCGGGTATTCATCAGTCAGGATCTATGATCTTTGGTGAACAAGAAAAGGTTCAAGTTGTAACCTTTATGCCAAATGAAGGTCCAGATGACCTTTACGCTAAATTCAATAACGCTGTGGCTGCATTTGAGGCAGAAGATGAGGTTCTAGTATTGGCTGACCTTTGGAGTGGATCTCCATTCAACCAAGCTAGCCGCGTGATGGGAGAAAATCCAGAACGTAAATTTGCCATCATCACAGGACTAAACTTGCCGATGTTAATCCAAGCCTACACAGAGCGCCTTATGGACGCTAATGCAGGTGTGGATAAAGTCGCTGCGAATATCATTAAAGAAGCCAAAGATGGCATCAAGGCTCTTCCAGAAGAGCTTAACCCAGTTGAGGAAGTTGCAAGTGCTGCAGTTACTCCTGCCGCACAAGCTGCTATTCCAGAAGGAACTGTTATCGGTGACGGTAAACTGAAAATCAACCTTGCTCGTCTAGACACTCGTCTCCTTCACGGTCAGGTTGCCACTGCTTGGACTCCAGATTCAAAAGCAGATCGTATCATCGTTGCTTCAGACAATGTTGCAAACGACGATTTGCGTAAAGAATTGATCAAACAAGCAGCTCCTAACGGAGTAAAAGCCAACGTTGTCCCAATCAAAAAATTGATTGAGGTTGCAAAAGATCCTCGTTTTGGTAACACACATGCTCTTATCTTGTTTGAAACACCTCAAGATGCCCTTCGTGCCATCGAAGGTGGCGTGCCAATCAAGACCCTTAACGTTGGTTCTATGGCCCACTCAACAGGTAAAACAATGATCAATAACGTCTTGTCTATGGACAAAGAAGACGTTGCAACCTTTGAAAAAATGCGTGACCTCGGTGTTGAATTTGACGTACGTAAAGTACCAAACGACACGAAAAAAGATTTGTTTGACTTGATTAACAAAGCAAACGTTCAATAATTTTAATCTGTTTCTATCATTTTTGAAAACAGGATTAAATACTTTATTAAAACTAAATAGAAAAGGAATAAAACCATGTCAGATATTTCAATCATTTCTGCTATCTTGGTTGTAGTTGTTGCCTTCCTTGCAGGTCTTGAAGGTATCCTCGACCAATTCCAATTCCATCAACCAATCGTCGCATGTACCCTTATCGGACTTGCAACTGGTAACCTCGAAGCAGGTGTTATGCTTGGTGGATCACTTCAAATGATCGCCCTTGGTTGGGCAAACATCGGAGCTGCCGTAGCTCCTGACGCTGCTCTTGCATCTGTTGCTGCAGCAATCATCTTGATCAAAGGTGGAAATTTCACTACTGAAGGTATCGCCGTTGCAACAGCAACAGCTATCCCTCTTGCCGTAGCTGGACTTTTCTTGACAATGATTGTTCGTACAATCTCAGTTGGTTTGGTTCACACTGCTGATGCTGCTGCTAAAGACGGAAATATCGCTGCTGTTGAGCGTGCTCACTTTGTTGCACTTCTCCTTCAAGGTCTTCGTATTGCAATCCCTGCTGCCTTCCTTATCGCTATCCCAGCTTCTGCCGTTCAAGATGCTCTTAAATTGATGCCAGACTGGTTGAATGGTGGTATGGCTGTCGGTGGTGCTATGGTCGTTGCC
Source organism: Streptococcus oralis (assembly GCF_965111685.1). Classification (GTDB taxonomy): domain Bacteria; phylum Bacillota; class Bacilli; order Lactobacillales; family Streptococcaceae; genus Streptococcus; species Streptococcus oralis_B. The sequence continues at coordinate 224,820 of NZ_OZ217340.1, read as the reverse complement.
GTTGGTTACGCTATGGTTATCAACATGATGGCAACTCGTGAAGTATGGCCATTCTTCGCTATCGGTTTTGCTCTTGCTGCGATTTCTCAATTGACTTTGATTGCCCTTGGTGTCATCGGTGTTGCCCTTGCCTTCATCTACCTTAACCTTACAAAACAAGGTGGAAACGGTGGCGGCGGCGCTGCGACTTCTAACGACCCAATCGGTGATATCCTAGAAGACTACTAGAAAGGGGAATAATCATGGCTGAAAAAATTCAATTATCAAAATCAGATCGTCAAAAAGTTTGGTGGCGTTCACAATTCCTTCAAGGTTCTTGGAACTATGAACGTATGCAAAACTTGGGTTGGGCTTACTCTTTGATCCCAGCTATCAAAAAATTGTACACTAAAAAAGAAGACCAAGCGGCTGCTCTTGAGCGTCACCTTGAGTTCTTCAACACTCACCCATACGTAGCTGCTCCAATCATGGGGGTTACTCTTGCACTTGAAGAAGAGCGCGCTAACGGTGTTGAAATCGACGATGCGGCTATCCAAGGGGTTAAAATCGGTATGATGGGACCTCTTGCTGGTATCGGTGACCCAGTATTCTGGTTTACAGTTCGTCCTATCCTTGGAGCTCTTGGTGCATCACTTGCTGCATCTGGTAACATTATTGGTCCCCTTCTTTTCTTCTTTGGATGGAATGCTATCCGTATGGCCTTCCTATGGTATACACAAGAGTTCGGTTACAAAGCTGGATCTGAAATCACTAAAGACATGTCTGGTGGCATCTTGAAAGACATCACCAAAGGAGCATCTATCCTTGGTATGTTCATCCTTGCCGTTCTTGTACAACGTTGGGTATCTATCAACTTTACTGTCAACCTTCCAGGTAAACAATTGGCTGAAGGTGCTTACATCAACTTCCCAGAAGGTGCTGTTACTGGTGCTGAATTGAAAGGAATTCTTGCTGATGCACTTGGAGGATTGAGCCTAGATAAGATTCAACCACAAACCCTTCAAGGTCAGTTGAACTCATTGATTCCAGGATTGATGGGACTTCTCCTTACTTTCCTTTGCATGTGGTTGCTTAAGAAAAAAGTATCACCAATCGCAATCATCCTTGCTCTCTTTGCAGTAGGTATTGCAGCTCGTTTCTTCGGTATCATGTAAACCATCGAGAATATAAATAAAAAAGAATCAGGATTAAATCCTGATTCTTTTTGTGTATCAACTTTTTCTTCTAGTCAAATAATGCAAGCCCCCAATCACAACTGCCATGATGGCTGTATAGACGACTTGGGTCGTTTCTAGAGGCACAAAAGTTCTTTGCAGGATAAATGTATTGGCAAGTACGCCAACAAGGGCTGCAAGGCTCAAAAACGTGAGCAAGACCAGTTTGTATCGATGAAAGGGAATGCTGACCTTAGCAACTAGACACAGACCATTGACCAAAGCAAGGAGGAAGCAAATAAATTTGACCTGACCTGGGACAATGACAAAGAAGTTGGTCAAAAGAACACTAGCAACTAGAACGCCTCCGCCAATCGCCGCGTTGGTTAGGATGTCTCTCATAAAGTGAGTGCTAACCTTTTCTTTATTGGACTCAAAAGTCAGGAAGAAGGATGGAATCCCAATCGTAATGGCTGAAATGATTGTAAACTGAATGGGGATAAAGGCAAATTCCAAACCAAAGATCACACTCAAAATGGCAAAAACGATGGAGAAGAAGGTCTTTGTTAGAAAAAGAGAGGCTACCTTTTGGATGTTATTGATGACCCGGCGCCCTTCCATCAAAATATCATAGAATACTGCAAAGTCATCTGTCAAAAAAACAATATTGGACACACTTTTGGCTGCACTGGTAGCACCATTCATAGCAAAACTAATATCTGCTTTCTTGAGAGCCAGAACATCATTAACTCCATCACCACTCATAGCAACTGTTTTCCCAGCCTTTTGCAAAATGGTCACCATCTTTTGCTTCTGTTCAGGTGTCACGCGACCAAAGATATCGTGTTCCAAGACCACTCTTTCAAAGTCCTCATCGCTCACCTTGGTCATATCAATAGCCCGCGCTTCCTCCTTAAAACCTGCTTTACGAGCCACCCCATATACAGCCACATGATTATCACCACTGATAATCTTCACTTCAACACCTTGAGATTCGAAATAGTCAAAGGTTTCCTTGGTATTATCCTTGATTTCATCTGACAGAACGACATGCCCTAATAGTTCCATATCGGCTGGGCTTGTAATCTGGTCCTTGCTATAAACGAGTGTCAAGATTCGAAAACCTTGCTGTTTTAGATGTTCATAGTAAGGATCCATCGGCTGGGTGAGGCCGAGAAACTCATAAGCACCGAAAAAGTAAGTTCCTCCATCTTTAACTTGGACAAAGGAATACTTGTTTTTACTTGAAAAGGCACCGACTTCTTGAACTTCCCACTTTTTCTCACAGGTTAAGTAAGTCTTCAGAGCTCGGGAAGTTGCATTTTCATCTTCGAAATAAGCCAAATAAGAAGACAGTTTCTCTGCTACATTAACATCCATTTCTTGGACCTTCATATTACCAGTTGTGATGGTACCTGTCTTATCAAAACAAAGAACATCTACTCGCGCCAAGGTCTCTACACAGTATAGCTCCTGCACTAGAACCTTCTTTTTAGCCAGCTTCATGGCCGCTACTGCTAGGGAGACACTGACAAGGAGAATCAACCCCTCCGGAATCATGCCGACCAAGGCACCTGAACTTCCCAATACAATTTCAACATAAGACCGTCCTAGACTAAAACCTCTGACATAGAGCAGAATGGCAACTGGCACCAGCAAGATCGAGACGATTTTTAAAATCTTATCCATGTAATCGCGTAGTTGAGAAGGGTATTTTTTGAATTCCTTGCTGGATTTTGCGAGTTTGTTAATATAGCTATCTGGTCCTACAGCTGTCGCCGTGACCAGACAAGTACCGCTGACAACATTGCTTCCGCTCATCAGCTTGTCACCTGCTGTTTTAAAGACCGAATCACTCTCACCAGTCAGCAAGGACTCATCAACTTCAATATTCCCTTCAAGGACTTCTGCATCGACAGGCACCTGATCCCCCAGATTGAGATGCAGGTACTCACCCAGAACGATGTCCTCTGGATCAATCTCAATCGTTTGACCATCTCGGTTGACCCTATATTTACTTCTACCTAGCAAACTTAGCTTTTCCAAAGCATTTTTTGAACGCACTTCTTGGAAAATCCCAATGGCTGTATTGATAGCAATCACACCTAAAAAGAGCATATTTTCAAATCGCAAGGTTGTGGCTACCAGAACTGCCAGAGCCAAGTTCATGGCATTAAAGAAGGTAAAGATATTTGAAACGACGATTTCTTTGGTTGTTTTATAGGGTTTAATGTCGCTGATATTTCGTTGACGATCCTTGATGTCTTGACTGCTTAAATACTTCATTTCTACTCCGATATCCTTTTGTACTACTATAATAACACATATCCTTTCCTCTGTCACTTAAAGACTCAAAATAAGAAGAACTCCCTTGGCAAGCATTATCTATCACTACTTTAAGAAATTACTTGAAAAAAAGAGGCTAGGATTTCCCTAACCTTTTTCTTTATGCTTTATTCTGCCAAGGCACCCATTGGATCCCATGGTGCGAGCACAATTGGTTCTGCTTCATAAGCAGCTTGTTCTTCTGCTGTCAGCAATTCCTTACGAACAACGATTTGGTAGGTGTATTCGTCCATCCAAGCATCTGAAGCAACAAAGTACCCATCTGTACCGACTTTGTCTCCCCAAGAGTTTTCAACCTTCCACTTAGTTGATTTGCCATTTTCGTCCAAGTCTACACCTGTCAAGACCATGGCGTGGGTCATCAAGCTTTCACTGTAGTCCAAGCGTCCAGCCTTGTCTTGAGTGAGTTTAATGTCCATACTTGATTCAAAGTCATAAACATCTGTCGCAAGGATTCCAGCTTTGCGGTTGCTGAGCTGGCCGACATCTGAACCAAACCAAACAGTCTCACCTGCTTGCATTTGGGCAATCGCCAATTCTTTCAAACGCTCCATAGGAACGTTGATATAACGAACCGTACGGCTACCAACGACATTTCCTAACATCTCAACTGTATAAGATTTGCCGTAAGGCTTGTCAGCTGTTGGGGCGTTGATCACAGAAACATAATCTTCTAAAGGCAGATTGACATATTTCTTGTAAAACTCTTGTGGAGTAATACCCTTTTCGCTTTGATAGTTGTTATCCTTATCGCGATAAGCAAAGTCAAACTGGCGTGGTGGAAGACCCAAAGACATGGCAAGAAAGTTAAAGATTTCTTGCAAGAGCTCTTCTTTCTTGCCCTGAACAGTCACTTGGTCTGCATCAGATGCTAGTAAATCACGCAAGATTTGAGCATCCTGACGAAGCAATTTGTTGAGAATGGCATTTAGTTCACGGCTATTGCTAGATGAAACAGACTCAGGATAAACAGACTTAGGAACGACACCATATTTCTCAAAGAGGGCAACAACCATATCCCACTGACCGCCGTCTTGTTGGGGTGTTTGGAGCAGGAAGCTAACCTTGCGGCTAGTTAAGTCTTGGTCTGCAGTCGCAATGACTTGCTCCAAGAACCAGTTGGATTTCTCATACTTGTCCCAGAAGAAGGTGTGGGCTTGTGACAGTTCAAAGTTTTCGAGCTTGTATTGAGAGATGAGTTTGTGACGGAAGGTGTTGAGAGCTGCAAACATCCAGCAACGACCAGAAGCCTTCTGGTTGGTCACCTTGTCCTTGGTCAAATCATGCGAGAAAACAGGTGTATTGTCAACATGGCTTTGACGACGTTCTAGGGCTGCAAAAATTCCGTTATGGCTTGCAGCATTTTCGATAGCTTGGTATTTTACATTTGCTTCATAGTTAGCAAATAATTGATCCGTAAATGATTCTTGAATTGCGTTCATAGATTCCTCCTTTTATTCTACTGTCTATTATAACTCTTTTCACAAAGGAAGCAACTGAAAAATGAAAAAGCAAGCCAAATAGACTCACCTTTTCTAACATAATCCAAACTAAGCAATACTAGCAAGGAGATTTTCTAACTCCTCCTTGGTCAAGCGACGCCATTCTCCCCGTTTCAGCTTCGCGTCTAAAATCAGTGTTCCCATAGTCAAACGTTGTAGGTCCACCACTTCCTTACCACAGTAAGCTACCATGCGTTTGACCTGATGGAATTTACCTTCAGCAATGGTCACACTGACCTGGCTCTCACCCTTATCTGAATCCACTGACAAAATCTTCAGTTTGGCCGGCTGGCAGGTAAAGTCCTTGAGCGGAATTCCTTTCGCAAATGTATGGACATCTTCTTGAGTCATGATTCCCTTGACCTGAGCTTGATAAGTTTTATCCACATGACGTTTGGGTGAAAGCAACGCATGGGCCAGCTGACCATCATTAGTCAAAAGCAGGAGTCCATGGGTATCAATATCCAAGCGCCCCACTGGAAAGACTTCTTTGGCGCGAGCATAGTCATCTAACAAGTCTAAAACAGTTCTATGCTTGGGATCTTCAGTCGCCGAAATAACTCCTTGGGGCTTGTTCATCATATAGTAAACAAACTCCTCGTACTCTAGCACTTGACCGTCAAAGCAAATTTCGTCTTTTTCTTCATTTATTTGCAATTTTACTGATTTTTCTTTCTTGCCATTGACCGTCACTCGTCCAGCCTTGAGCAAGTTTTTGACCTCAGTTCGACTCCCTACAGCGCAGGCAACTAAAAATTTATCTAATCTCATAGAACTATTATATCATACTCAAAAGGAGGCTGGCCCAAGTGACCAATCTCCTTTTTTCTAATTTTTCAAGAAACTAACTTCCTCGTCTCCAAAAAATCGCTAAGACAATCATAGCTCCTAAAATAGCTGGGATAATGGCCGTTCCAGCTATAATTGGACCCCAAGTTCCAAAGAGCAAGTGGCCCAAAAAGGCACCAATCCAACCGAGAAACATTTTTCCAAAGCATCCCATGCTCTCCCCACGATTGGTCAGAGTACCTGCTAAAAATCCCACTAGGAGACCAACGAACATACTTCCTAACATATTATCTCCTTAATTTGCCCAATCTCCATTACGGAAGAGAGGTACACGTGTTCCATCCTCACGGATACCATCGATATCCATTTGATTCGAACCAATCATAAAGTCAACGTGAACATCTGAACGGTTCAGTCCTGCAGCTTCAAGCTCTTCTTCGCTCATCTCTGCTCCACCAACAACGCTGGTCGCATAGGCAGCACCGATAGCCAAGTGGTTTGACGCGTTTTCATCGAAAAGGGTATTAAAGAAGGTAATACCTGACTGAGAAATTGGACTTGGATCTGGTACCAAGGCACATTCACCCAAGGCACGCGCACCCGCATTTTCAAAGACAAGGTCCTTCATGACCTGATCACCCTTTTCAGCAGTAATGTCTACGATTTGACCATCCTTGAAGGTTACTTTAATCTCTTCAATGATATTTCCATTATAGCTCAGTGGTTTTGTAGAAGTGACATAGCCGTCTGCACGACGGAAGTCAGGCGCAGTGAAGACTTCCTCTGTGGGCATATTTGGCAAGAAACCTTCGCCTTGAGCATTGACAGCACCAGCTGATTCCCAAACATGATTCTTTGGCAAACCAAGTGTCAAATCTGTTCCTGGCGCTGTATAGTGAAGGGCTGAGAATTGCTCCTTATTGAGCATTTCTGCCTTGCTCTTCAAGATAGCTGCATGTTCTTCCCAAGCCTTAACGGGATCTTCTTCGTAGACTCGGCAAGTCTTAAAGATTTGATCCCAAAGGAGGTCCACTGCTTCTTCGTCGCTTGCTGCATTTGGAAAGACCTTCTTAGCCCACTCTAGTCCAGCTGCGGCAGCGATTGTCCAGCTAACCTTGTTGGACTGAGTTGCGATACGCATTGGCTTCATGGCAAGTCCCATAGCTTTAGCAGAAGCCGAAAGCTTGTCAGCATCCACTCCGTTCAAGGCACCTGGATCAGATGAGCGAACTCCAAGACGACTAGCCTTATTCTCCAAGAGATAGTTCATCTCAGCGATTCTGTATTCTGGTACATTGTCCAAGCGCTCCATCGGCGCATGGAGGAATTTCTCACGGTTGAGCACATCATCTGTCCACTGGACGATAACCTCATGCGCACCCAAAGCATAAGCTTCTTTCACAATCAAATGGGCCAACTCACGTTGTTCCACATCGATAGAAAGAGCCAAAGTGTGCCCAGGTTGCACGTTGATTCCATTTGCAACCAACAATTTCGCATATTTTTCTAGATTTTCTTTAAAATTTGGTAAAACCATTTTACTTTTCCTTTTCTATTGTTATTTCTCTTTAAACAGGGACAGCAGGCTAACTGTTGCCACAGTGACGCAAATCAAAGCGCTCATTTTCAAAATCGTATCAGGGTCAAGATCCAGCTAGTAATCAAACACCTTCTGCGCTGGCTTATCCTGAGCGGAAATGGTAAGTTTCATAAAAACCTCTTTCTATATTTTAGAAAAACTCATCAAACAAGCTCAACTGGTTATCCTCTGGCATATTGCCGAGAATACCCATGTCATCCATCTTTTCAACCAAGGTTGAGGAAAGTCCCCCACGTTTGCGGAGTTCTGTTTTAGAGAGGAATTCGCCCTCTTGGCGTGCTCGTACCAACTGCTTGGCAACGTTCTCTCCCAGACCATCCATTGCGACAAATGGCGGTATGAGAGTATCTCCGTCGATGAGGAATTCAGTTGCATCACTACGATAGAGGTCTAACTTCCCAAACTTAAAGCCACGTTCCCACATTTCATTGACAATCTCAAGAGTGGTATAGAGGTCAATCTCCACATTAGAGGCTTCATTATTCTTCCGTTTTTCAGCGATTTCTTCCATTCTACGCTTGATAGCATCCAAGCCCGCACCCATGGTCTTGATATCAAAGGCCTTGGCGCGAATAGAGAAGTAAGCACAGTAATAATAAATCGGATGGTGAACCTTGAAGTAGGCTACACGAAGGGCCATCATAACGTAGGCTGCCGCGTGGGCTTTAGGGAACATGTACTTAATTTTCCCACAGGATTCGATATACCACTCTGGCACCTTATTGGCCTTCATGGCTTCGATATAGCGATTTCGCTCCTCTTCGGAAATCTTCAACCACAAGCCCTTACGCACCCGTTCCATGATAGTAAAGGCCATCTTAGGTTCAAGACCAGCATGCATGAGATAAACCATGATGTCGTCCCGACAACCGATAACAGTTGATAGGTCCGCAATTCCTTGCTTGATCAAATCCTGAGCATTTCCCAACCACACATCGGTACCATGGGACAGACCAGACAGCTGAAGCAACTCCGCAAAAGTCATTGGATGCGTCTCATCTACCATCCCACGTACAAAGTTGGTTCCAAATTCTGGAATCCCCAGCATACCCGTCGGAGTCCCGATTTGCTCCGGCGTCACTCCAAGCACATCCGTCCCAGAAAAGAGGGCCATCACGCCTTCATCATCCATAGGAATTTCATTAGGGTCGATCCCAGACAAATCCTGCAATTTCCGAATCATGGTCGGATCATCATGACCCAGCACATCGAGTTTGAGGACGTTCTCATCGATATCGTGGAAGTTAAAGTGAGTGGTCTGCCATTCAGCCGTCACGTCATCCGCTGGATACTGAACAGGAGTAAAGTCGTAGACATCCATGTAGTTCGGAATAACAACGATTCCTCCTGGGTGTTGTCCTGTTGTCCGCTTAACACCAGCAGCGCCTTGAGCGAGGCGTTCCACTTCTGCATCACGATAAAATTTCCCATAGTCTCTCTCGTAGCCCTTGACAAAGCCATAAGCGGTCTTGGCAGCCACCGTACCAACCGTTCCTGCACGGAAGGCATATTCCTCACCAAAGATATCACGCACATCCAAGTGAGCGCTAGGCTGGTCTTCTCCCGAGAAGTTCAAGTCAATATCGGGAACCTTATCCCCATCAAAACCGAGGAAGGTCTCAAACGGAATATCCTGCCCATTCTTGCTGAGTTTGTGACCGCAGTTTGGACAGTCCTTATTGGGCATATCAAAACCTGAACCGTAAGAACCATCCGTGATAAACTCGCTGTACTGACACTGACCACAGACATAGTGAGGAGAGAGAGGATTAACCTCCGTAATCCCAATCATGGTCGCAACGAAACTAGATCCGACAGATCCACGGGAACCAACCAGATAGCCTCGTTCATTGGAACGTTGTACCAGCATCTGCGATGCCAGATAAATCACGGCAAATCCATTCCCCAGAATAGAAGTTAATTCTTTTTCAATCCGCAAATCGACAATATCTGGCAGCGGATTCCCATAAATCTCAAAGGCCTTCTTATAAGTCAACTCAGCGACCGTTTCTTCCGCCTTGTCAATGAAAGGCGTATACAAGTCACCCTTAACAACCTCAACAGGCTCAAAGATTTCTGCCAAGGCATTGGTGTTTTCAATAACCAATTTACGAGCCAGTTCCTCTCCCAAAAAGGCAAATTCATCCAACATCTCATTGGTTGTTCGAAAATGAGCCTTTGGCAGAGGAGCTGGTTGGGCATGCTCACCGTGACCAATGGTTCGGTTAATCATAGCCCCCTGCCCCAAACTACGGACGATAATTTCACGATAAATTTCTTCTTCTGGTTCGATATAGTGAACATTTCCCGTAGCCAGAACAGGTTTACCAAGACGGTCTCCGACCTCTATCAAACTCTTGATAATAGTTTGGAGTTCCTCCATATCCTTGACCTGCTCCTTGGCAATTAATGGCGCATAGATAGCTGGTGGCATGACCTCGATAAAGTCATAATACTTGGCCACCTCAACCGCCGCATCCACACCTTGGGAAACGACTGCGTCAAAAACTTCACCTTCAGAGCAAGCTGACCCTAAAATCAAACCTTCCCTATGAGCATCTAAGACCGTTCTCGGAATTCGTGGCACCCCTTCAAAGTACTTGGTATTGGATAAAGAAACCAGCTTAAAGATGTTTTTTAGACCTACTTGATTCTTGACATAGATGGTCGCATGCTTAATCCGAGCTTTTTTATAAGAGTCTGGACTAATCAAATCAATATTTAGTCTAGCCAGATCAGTCACACCATGTTTTTCTGCTACATCCTTGATAAAGATAAAGAGCAAACGACCAGTAGCTTCCGCATCGTAGTTGGCCATGTGGTGGTGGTCCAGTGCCACACCAAAACGCTTGGTCAAAGGCCCCAAACCATGACGTTTATACTCAGGATAGAGATTTCTAGCAAACTCGAGCGTATCAATAACTGGCTGGATAATATTAGGCAAACCATGACGCTCATAGTTGGCATTCATAAAGCCAACGTCAAAGGTAGCATTGTGGGCAACTAGAACCGTATCCTTGCAGAATTCTTGGAATTCTTGCAAAACTTGTTCTAGTGGCTTGGCATTTTTGACATGGTCATCTGTAATACCAGTCAACTCGGTAGTAAAGGCTGACAAGGGATGCCCAGGATTGATAAATTCATCAAATTCGGCAATAACATTCCCCTTGTACATCTTAGAGGCCGCAACCTGAATCAAATCATTATAGATGGCTGAAAGTCCCGTTGTTTCCACGTCAAAAACCACGTAGGTTGCTTCTGATAAGGCCATCTCCACTTCATTGTAGACAATCGGAACACGATCCTCCACGATATTAGCTTCCATTCCATAGATTAGCTGGATTCCTGCTTTCTTGGCTGCCTTATAGCCATGTGGGAAGGACTGAACATTTCCATGGTCCGTAATTGCTACCGCTTTGTGACCCCATTTTGCAGCTGTCGCAACAATTTCTTCGACCTCTGGCAAAGCATCCATAGTCGACAAGTTAGTATGAGCATGAAACTCAACCCGACGCTCACCTTCTGGCATAAAATCCTTCCGCTCATAGTGAACAACTTCCTGCACATCCTGCACGTTCATTGTCAAATCGCGTGTGAAGTTATTCATCTCCACATTCCCACGAACTCGGAGCCATGAATTCTTCTTAATGATGTCAAACTTATGAGCCTCTTCCTCGTTCTTAACCCACTTTTGCATAGAAAAACTTGAAGTGTAGTCTGTCATCTTAAAGTTAATCAAGACACGGCCTGTTCTAGTCACTTTATGCTCTACATCAAAGACTACCCCTTCAAAGACCAAACGATTTTCCTCAGTCGTCACATCGATCATCTGGGTCACTTCAGCCTTATCTAATTTTGGCTTGGCTGCAGCTTTTTTAACCTGAAAATCAAAAGCTGATTTCTCTTCTACTGGCGGAGGAGCCATTTGTTCCAGTTGTTCCATAGCACGGAGTGCTTCCTCATTAGCAGCCTGAACAATTTGTTTATTCTCCACATGAAAGGCTTCCTGCTCCTCTTGTGTAAGGGCATCGTTCTTTTCTATTTGACAGATAAAAGCTGGGAAACCAAACTTTTCAAGTTGTTTCGCTAAATTAGGAAGATGATTCTTCTTAAAGTGTTCCTTATCAATCGCCTCGGAACCTTCAATAAAGAGCTGATTTCCCTCCGCACGAACTTGCAAATTCTGATAAAGAGATTTAAATCCTTGGCTGGCACATGGACCTTCAGAAAAAGCCTCCTTGTAGTAAGCCTGTAAGAGTTCATTAGAAAATTCTTGAGAAAGAACTTTGATTTCGAAAACAGCTTGATTCCCTGTCTTAGAAAATTCTTCACTCAATCCTTTCTTTAATTTTAGAAAGATTTCAATCGGTAAAATTTTAGAAAAAACAAAATGAAATTCCCAAATCTTACTAATTTTATGAACTACAACTCGTTCAATTCTTGCATCAACAAGAGCAGGATCCTGTCTCAATTGATTAGAGATTCCTAGTTGATTCATTAAAATTTCAAACTTACTTGACATTCATTTCCCTCACATTATTCTCTTACTATTTTACCATAATTAAAGAAAATATATATCCACAGCCATTCCTTAAGCACTGCTAGTTTACACAAATTTGTTCTGTAAATAAAAAAGAAGACTCTCAGAATCTCATTAGTAAAAAAAAAAGATACCCTAAAGTATCCTCGTAATTAATCGGGAAGACAGGATTCGAACCTGCGACACCTTGGTCCCAAACCAAGTACTCTACCAAGCTGAGCTACTTCCCGCGTTAAATAAAAAAATGCACCCTAGAGGAGTCGAACCTCTAACCGCCTGATTCGTAGTCAGGTACTCTATCCAGTTGAGCTAAGGGTGCTCATCATTATATGCCGAGGACCGGAATCGAACCGGTACGATCGTTACCAATCGCAGGATTTTAAGTCCTGTGCGTCTGCCAGTTCCGCCACCCCGGCCTCTCTAAGCGAACGACGGGATTCGAACCCGCGACCCCCACCTTGGCAAGGTGGTGTTCTACCACTGAACTACGTTCGCATCGACCTCTTATTCTATATAAAAAAATGCCGGCTACATGACTTGAACACGCGACCCTCTGATTACAAATCAGATGCTCTACCAACTGAGCTAAGCCGGCTGATTTCTATTATGCGGGTTAAGGGACTTGAACCCCCACGCCGTTAAGCGCCAGATCCTAAATCTGGTGCGTCTGCCAATTCCGCCAAACCCGCAAATATGACCCGTACTGGGCTCGAACCAGTGACCCATTGATTAAAAGTCAATTGCTCTACCAACTGAGCTAACGAGTCTAAAATAACTTCCGTTATCTTAAACGGTCCCGACGGGAATCGAACCCGCGATCTTCGCCGTGACAGGGCGACGTGATAACCGCTACACTACGGGACCTATGGGAGTTAACGGGATCGAACCGCTGACCCTCTGCTTGTAAGGCAGATGCTCTCCCAGCTGAGCTAAACTCCCAAAGGGTGGAGTCTAGCTCAGCCAACGGTAAGAAACTTCGTTTCTCTCATCCGCCGATTGTAATTTCGATTTCCTCTCAATTACAACTAAGCTAAACTCCCAAAGAGCTAAGCGACTTCCATATCTCACAGGGGGCAACCCCCAACTACTTCCGGCGTTCTAGGGCTTAACTGCTGTGTTCGGCATGGGTACAGGTGTATCTCCTAGGCTATCGTCACTTAACTCTGAGTAATACCTACTCAAAATTGAATATCTATCAAATATCAAGAAAACCTTCGCTTTCGTATTCTCAGTTACTTTGGATAAGTCCTCGAGCTATTAGTATTAGTCCGCTACATGTGTCGCCACACTTCCACTTCTAACCTATCTACCTGATCATCTCTCAGGGCTCTTACTGATATAAAATCATGGGAAATCTCATCTTGAGGTGGGTTTCACACTTAGATGCTTTCAGCGTTTATCCCTTCCCTACATAGCTACCCAGCGATGCCTTTGGCAAGACAACTGGTACACCAGCGGTAAGTCCACTCTGGTCCTCTCGTACTAGGAGCAGATCCTCTCAAATTTCCTACGCCCGCGACGGATAGGGACCGAACTGTCTCACGACGTTCTGAACCCAGCTCGCGTGCCGCTTTAATGGGCGAACAGCCCAACCCTTGGGACCGACTACAGCCCCAGGATGCGACGAGCCGACATCGAGGTGCCAAACCTCCCCGTCGATGTGAACTCTTGGGGGAGATAAGCCTGTTATCCCCAGGGTAGCTTTTATCCGTTGAGCGATGGCCCTTCCATACGGAACCACCGGATCACTAAGCCCGACTTTCGTCCCTGCTCGAGTTGTAGCTCTCGCAGTCAAGCTCCCTTATACCTTTACACTCTGCGAATGATTTCCAACCATTCTGAGGGAACCTTTGGGCGCCTCCGTTACCTTTTAGGAGGCGACCGCCCCAGTCAAACTGCCCGTCAGACACTGTCTCCGATAGGGATTACCTATCCGGGTTAGAGTGGCCATAACACAAGGGTAGTATCCCAACAACGTCTCCTTCGAAACTGGCGTCCCGATCTCTTAGACTCCTACCTATCCTGTACATGTGGTACAGACACTCAATATCAAACTGCAGTAAAGCTCCATGGGGTCTTTCCGTCCTGTCGCGGGTAACCTGCATCTTCACAGGTACTAAAATTTCACCGAGTCTCTCGTTGAGACAGTGCCCAAATCATTACGCCTTTCGTGCGGGTCGGAACTTACCCGACAAGGAATTTCGCTACCTTAGGACCGTTATAGTTACGGCCGCCGTTTACTGGGGCTTCAATTCATACCTTCGCTTACGCTAAGCACTCCTCTTAACCTTCCAGCACCGGGCAGGCGTCACCCCCTATACATCATCTTACGATTTAGCAGAGAGCTGTGTTTTTGATAAACAGTTGCTTGGGCCTATTCACTGCGGCTGACGTAAAGTCAGCACCCCTTCTCCCGAAGTTACGGGGTCATTTTGCCGAGTTCCTTAACGAGAGTTCTCTCGCTCACCTGAGGCTACTCGCCTCGACTACCTGTGTCGGTTTGCGGTACGGGTAGAGTATGTTTAAACGCTAGAAGCTTTTCTTGGCAGTGTGACGTCACTAACTTCGCTACTAAACTTCGCTCCCCATCACAGCTCAATGTTATAGAATTAAGCATTTGACTCAATTCACACCTCACTGCTTAGACAGACTCTTCCATTCGTCTGCTTTAGTTAGCCTACTGCGTCCCTCCATCACTACATACTCTAGTACAGGAATATCAACCTGTTGTCCATCGGATACACCTTTCGGTCTCTCCTTAGGTCCCGACTAACCCAGGGCGGACGAGCCTTCCCCTGGAAACCTTAGTCTTACGGTGGACAGGATTCTCACCTGTCTTTCGCTACTCATACCGGCATTCTCACTTCTATGCGTTCCAGCACTCCTCACGGTATACCTTCATCACACATAGAACGCTCTCCTACCATACCTATAAAGGTATCCACAGCTTCGGTAAATTGTTTTAGCCCCGGTACATTTTCGGCGCAGGGTCACTCGACTAGTGAGCTATTACGCACTCTTTGAATGAATAGCTGCTTCTAAGCTAACATCCTAGTTGTCTGTGCAACCCCACATCCTTTTCCACTTAACAATTATTTTGGGACCTTAGCTGGTGGTCTGGGCTGTTTCCCTTTCGACTACGGATCTTAGCACTCGCAGTCTGACTGCCGACCATAATTCATTGGCATTCGGAGTTTATCTGAGATTGGTAATCCGGGATGGACCCCTCACCCAAACAGTGCTCTACCTCCAAGAATCTTTATGTCGACGCTAGCCCTAAAGCTATTTCGGAGAGAACCAGCTATCTCCAAGTTCGTTTGGAATTTCTCCGCTACCCACAAGTCATCCAAGCACTTTTCAACGTGCCCTGGTTCGGTCCTCCAGTGCGTCTTACCGCACCTTCAACCTGCTCATGGGTAGGTCACATGGTTTCGGGTCTACGACATGATACTAGTGCGCCCTATTCAGACTCGGTTTCCCTGCGGCTCCGTCTCTTCAACTTAACCTCGCATCATATCGTAACTCGCCGGTTCATTCTACAAAAGGCACGCTCTCACCCATTAACGGGCTCGAACTTGTTGTAGGCACACGGTTTCAGGTTCTATTTCACTCCCCTCCCGGGGTGCTTTTCACCTTTCCCTCACGGTACTGGTTCACTATCGGTCACTAGGGAGTATTTAGGGTTGGGAGATGGTCCTCCCAGATTCCGACGGGATTTCACGTGTCCCGCCGTACTCAGGATACTGCTAGGTACAAAGACTATTTTAAATACGAGGCTGTTACTCTCTTTGGCTGATCTTCCCAAATCATTCTTCTATAATCTTTGAGTCCACATTGCAGTCCTACAACCCCGAAGAGTAAACTCTTCGGTTTGCCCTCCTGCCGTTTCGCTCGCCGCTACTAAGGCAATCGCTTTTGCTTTCTCTTCCTGCAGCTACTTAGATGTTTCAGTTCACTGCGTCTTCCTCCTCACATCCTTAACAGATGCGGGTAACAGGTAGTACCTGTTGGGTTCCCCCATTCGGAAATCCCTGGATCATCGCTTACTTACAGCTACCCAAGGCATATCGTCGTTTGTCACGTCCTTCTTCGGCTCCTAGTGCCAAGGCATCCACCGTGCGCCCTTATTAACTTAACCTTATTTTTTGACCTTTCAGTCATAAACTCTTATTAATACTACAGCGTTTTCGGTTTATTTTCTTGTTACTATTTGATATAGATATTCAATTTTCAATGTGCATTACTTGGTGATCTCTCACCAATGGAGCCTAGCGGGATCGAACCGCTGACCTCCTGCGTGCAAAGCAGGCGCTCTCCCAGCTGAGCTAAGGCCCCACAAGACCTCTCAAGACTAAACAAGACCAATGTGCAGTTCCTTATCCTTAGAAAGGAGGTGATCCAGCCGCACCTTCCGATACGGCTACCTTGTTACGACTTCACCCCAATCATCTATCCCACCTTAGGCGGCTGGCTCCTAAAAGGTTACCTCACCGACTTCGGGTGTTACAAACTCTCGTGGTGTGACGGGCGGTGTGTACAAGGCCCGGGAACGTATTCACCGCGGCGTGCTGATCCGCGATTACTAGCGATTCCGACTTCATGTAGGCGAGTTGCAGCCTACAATCCGAACTGAGACTGGCTTTAAGAGATTAGCTTGCCGTCACCGGCTTGCGACTCGTTGTACCAGCCATTGTAGCACGTGTGTAGCCCAGGTCATAAGGGGCATGATGATTTGACGTCATCCCCACCTTCCTCCGGTTTATTACCGGCAGTCTCGCTAGAGTGCCCAACTAAATGATGGCAACTAACAATAGGGGTTGCGCTCGTTGCGGGACTTAACCCAACATCTCACGACACGAGCTGACGACAACCATGCACCACCTGTCACCTCTGTCCCGAAGGAAAACTCTATCTCTAGAGTGGTCAGAGGGATGTCAAGACCTGGTAAGGTTCTTCGCGTTGCTTCGAATTAAACCACATGCTCCACCGCTTGTGCGGGCCCCCGTCAATTCCTTTGAGTTTCAACCTTGCGGTCGTACTCCCCAGGCGGAGTGCTTAATGCGTTAGCTGCGGCACTAAACCCCGGAAAGGGTCTAACACCTAGCACTCATCGTTTACGGCGTGGACTACCAGGGTATCTAATCCTGTTTGCTCCCCACGCTTTCGAGCCTCAGCGTCAGTTACAAGCCAGAGAGCCGCTTTCGCCACCGGTGTTCCTCCATATATCTACGCATTTCACCGCTACACATGGAATTCCACTCTCCCCTCTTGCACTCAAGTTAAACAGTTTCCAAAGCGTACTATGGTTAAGCCACAGCCTTTAACTTCAGACTTATCTAACCGCCTGCGCTCGCTTTACGCCCAATAAATCCGGACAACGCTCGGGACCTACGTATTACCGCGGCTGCTGGCACGTAGTTAGCCGTCCCTTTCTGGTAAGATACCGTCACAGTGTGAACTTTCCACTCTCACACTCGTTCTTCTCTTACAACAGAGCTTTACGATCCGAAAACCTTCTTCACTCACGCGGCGTTGCTCGGTCAGACTTCCGTCCATTGCCGAAGATTCCCTACTGCTGCCTCCCGTAGGAGTCTGGGCCGTGTCTCAGTCCCAGTGTGGCCGATCACCCTCTCAGGTCGGCTATGTATCGTTGCCTTGGTGAGCCGTTACCTCACCAACTAGCTAATACAACGCAGGTCCATCTGGTAGTGATGCAATTGCACCTTTTAAGCAAATGTCATGCAACATCTACTCTTATGCGGTATTAGCTATCGTTTCCAATAGTTATCCCCCGCTACCAGGCAGGTTACCTACGCGTTACTCACCCGTTCGCAACTCATCCGCTCGGTGCAAGCACCAAGCTTCAGCGTTCTACTTGCATGTATTAGGCACGCCGCCAGCGTTCGTCCTGAGCCAGGATCAAACTCTCATTAAAAGTTTGAGTTCTCACTCATTTCTGTCACTGACAGATTTATTGTTTTTTTCATTGTTCAGTACTATAACTTCAGTTATAGTGCCCTGCACATTGGTTCGTCTTGTTCAGTTTTCAAAGGTCTTTGTCTCTCACTTCTCTCATGAGCGACAACTATATTAGTATATCACAGCTACCTGCCTCTGTCAACAGATTTTTTAAACTTTTTTCAAGTTTTTTCTAGCCACAATACACCATAGTCCGTACGGGATTCGAACCCGTGTTACCGCCGTGAAAAGGCGGTGTCTTAACCCCTTGACCAACGGACCTGAGTTTTTCAACTCTTTCTATTATACCTACTTTTCATCCTTTGTCAAGGACTTTTTTACCTCTTTATCGAAATTCTGAAAAAATAAGGGAAAGTTCTCTTAATAGAGCTTTCCGTCCTCTAAATACTTCTCCTCCCATTAAACGATCTATTAATTCTTGCTTTTCCATACTCTGCTTAGATTTGTAGTTCTTTAGAAGTTCGTGAAAGAGATAATAATCGTCCAGCCTGAGTCCTTTTTCTCCTAGTCGATGGCTAATCTCACTCACCTCTTCATAGGGTTCTTTGTCGAAACGTCGCTTGTGACTTTCCTGTTTACGGATGTAATCCAGAATACGATTTCTAAATTTTGTTTTAAAGCAAACATAAAGTTGATGGCGTTCGCCCTCTAATAACTCTGGGTTGCGACTCACCAGCTCATATAGACATAACATGCCTTCCTGGTCCCAGTCCTCTTTCTCCCACAGATGCAAATGATAATCTTTGCGACACTTATGGACAATTCCCTTACTTTCTTCATATAAGTCTTTTAGATTCATAGACCTCTCCTTTCTGCATTTAGTTTAGCAAAACGCGCGAGCCCATGGGTCTACTTCCTCTGTTCTATACTTCTTCCTTCTTCAACGGCACATAAAAAGAGAGGCAAAGCCTCTCTGGGGTTATAATTCTGCAATTTGGTTGAGATTCACTTCTGCAATCGTATCATTACCAAACATAGAGATAATCATCTTCACCTTGTTGTTATCAATTTCAGTAATTTTACCTGTGTAGTCTGCAAAAGCGCCATCAATAATGCGGACTGTCTGGCCAACTTCAACATCAATATCAAACTCTTGAACAGTTTGTCCCATTGAAACCAGAATATCACGGATTTCCTGTTCCAATAGTGGAGTTGGTTTTGATCTGTTACCGTGTGAGCCGACGAATCCTGTTACGTTAGGTGTGTTTCGAACGACGAACCATGCTTCATCTGTCATGACCATTTCTACAAGGACATAACCCGGAAAACGATTCTCTTCAACTTCCTTTTTCTTTCCATTTTTCTCAACTTGCACGGTTTGTGTTGGAATCTCAACGCGTAGAATATTATCCAACATGTTATACGTTTGCGCACGTTGCAATAGATTTTCTTTTACCTTATTTTCATAGCCAGAATAAGTTTGTAGAACAAACCATCCCTTGTCAAAACTATCCATGATATTTCCTTTCATACATATATAGAAGAAAGTTAGCAGAAGTTCTCCGCTTCTCTTCTAAAAAATGTTAATAAATCGAATCAAACCTGAAACAATCAACTGGTCAAAAATGTAAATGATGACCACAAAGAAGGCTGTGTATTCCATAATAGAGCGAAAATCTCTCCAGCTTTCTTTGCGAGTTGGCCAAGTTGTTTCTTTAAGAAGTTTAAAAATATCCTTAATAAAACCCATCGTTCTCTCCTATCTCGTTTCTCTATGTGTCGTATATTTTCCACAATGTTTACAAAATTTATTTACTTCTAGTCGTGTTGGCTTGGGGTTCCCACTAATTTTGATTGAGTAATTCCTTGAACCACAAACTGCACAAGCTAGGCTTGCTTTTTTTAGTCCCATAACGCCTCCATCTTATCTATTATAACAAGAAACCTAGGCTTTGACAAGCCTCTTAACGAAATAGATTGAGGATTGAGTCCCATATTGTCTGGGCTTTTTCTTTTATCTTAGCTTCTGAAATCGCACGTCCTGCTTCATCTACAAGATTTTGTGCACGACTACGAATATCCCCTATCGGATCCTCAGACTGGTTTGTCTCATTTTCAACGGCCTGCTTTTTCGTATTTTCTGGTTCAATACCATTTTGTTTATAAGCATTCTCAACTGTAAAGGTGCTACCAGGAGTATAAGGTAAGATGGTATTAGCCATACTTCTAAAAACATGGGCAGCTCCATTGGAGGTCGAACCTGCTAGATAATGGTTCTCATCTGTTGTTGGGAAGCCGAGCCAGTGGCTGATTACAACATCCGGAGTATAACCAATCACCCACTGGTCACTGGTATATTCCGGGTTGAAAACAGCTTCAGTCGTACCTGTTTTACCAGCCATAACGTAATCCGCTGGTGACGAACTAATTCCTGTACCATTGGTAAATGTTCCTAGCATCATGCTGGTCATTTTATCAGCCACCGACTTATCAATCACTCGTTTTTGGGAATTTTTATGACTCTTGATGACCTGACCACTGGCATTCTCAATACGAGTGATGAAATGTGCCTCGGGCATCAGACCTTCGTTAGCAAAGGCTGCATAGGCTTGCGCCATCTGGAGAGGATTCGTCTCCACACCTCCACCAAGAGCAACTCCAAGAACTCGGTCAACTTTCTCCATATTCAGACCAAATCTCTCTCCAGCGTCAAAAGCTTTGTCTATACCTAATTCATTTACAGTCGCAACTGCTGGTAGGTTGAGTGATTCCGCCAAGGCCTGATACATAGGTACTTCTGGAGATGTCTTAATGCCCGCATAGTTGTCTACTTGATAACTGTTGTACTGCATCGTATGATTATCTAGTTGCTTGTTCAAGGCCCATCCCGCTTCTACTGCAGGTGTATAAACGACTAAAGGTTTAATGGTTGAGCCTGGGCTACGCTTAGACTGAGTGGCATAGTTGAAATTGCGGAAACCTGGTTTGTCATCACCAGCTACACGACCAACAACTCCACGCACTCCACCAGTCTTGGGTTCTAGAGCGACACTACCTGATTCGGCATGCGTTCCGTCTTCTGCTGTTGGAAATAGCGAAGTGTTTTCATAAATAACCTGCATGTTTGCTTGGTAGTTTTGGTCAAGCTCTGTGTAGATTCGATAGCCGTTGTTGACAATCTCTTCTTCTGTGAGATTGTACTTGGAAACTGCTTCGTTGACAACTGCATCAAAATAAGACGGGTAGCGATAATCCGAAACTTTGCCTTCATACTTATCTTGCAATTGAGAAGCCATATCTACTCCAGTCGCTTCGGTCTCTTGATTTTTATCAATATAGCCCGCTGCAACCATATTTTGCAAAACAGTATCCCTACGGTTGGTCGAAGTCTCAACAGAATTTAATGGATTATACAATTCTGGTCCCTTGAGCATCCCTGCTAGAGTGGCCGCCTGATCAAGCGTTAGTTGTGAAGCCGATACACCGAAATATTTCTTACTTGCATCTTCAACACCCCATACCCCATTTCCAAAGTAGGCGTTATTGAGATACATAGTAAGGATTTGCTCCTTGCTGTATTTCTTGGTCAACTCTAAGGCAAGGAAAAACTCCTTGGCCTTCCTTTCAACGGTCTGGTCCTGGGAAAGATAGGCATTTTTTGCCAACTGTTGAGTGATAGTGGACCCCCCTCCAGAACGACCCGCTGTAAGGATGGCTAGAAAGAAACGACCGTAGTTAATCCCATCATTTTTATAAAAGGAACGGTCCTCTGTCGCGACGACAGCATTTTGCAAGTCTTTACTGATATCTCTCAGTTCAACATAGGTCCCCTTTTGACCTGATAGGGCGCCTGCCTCTTTTTCTTCGCGGTCAAAAATCAGAGTTCGCGTTTTCAAGGCATTTTGCAAGTCGTTGACATTGGTAGATTTGGCTATCGCAAACAAGTAGGTTCCTACTAGCAAACCTGCACTTAACCCTAAAATGATGACGATTTTTGTCAGATGATAACGACGCCAAAATTTCCGTATCGGACCTACATGACCTAATTTTTTTCTATCGCTCCGAGAACGACGCATACTAGTAGAATCAGACTCTGCTGATTCACTCGTTTCTTTTTTAAAGAGAGAAAGGAACTTCTCAAATAATTTATCTAATTTCATGCGTTTATTTTATCATCTTCACCATAGGAACTCAAGAATTTAGTTACTCCCTATCCAAATAGGACTTTTTTTGTTACAATATCTGTATGCAATTCACATTTACACTACCTGAATCCTTGCCTCACATGACGGTCAAGCAATTCCTAGAGGAACAACTCCTCATTCCCAGAAAGATCCGCCATTTTTTGAGAATAAAGAAGAACATCTTAATCAACCACAAAGAAGTGCACTGGAACGAGATGGTCAAGCCAGGGGACATTTGCCAGTTGACTTTCGACGAGGAAGATTATCCCCCAAAAGAAATCCTTTGGGGCAATCCAGACCTCGTTCAAGAGATTTACCAAGACCAACATCTCATTATCGTCAACAAGCCAGAGGGCATGAAAACACACGGTAATCAACCAGATGAAATCGCCCTTCTCAACCATGTCTCTGCCTACGTTGGTCAAACTTGCTATGTTGTTCATCGCCTGGATATGGAAACAAGCGGTTTAGTGCTTTTTGCTAAAAATCCTTTTATCCTACCCATTCTCAATCGTTTGTTGGAGAAGAAGGAAATTGCTCGCGAGTACTGGGCGCTCGTAGAGGGGCAAGTGGGGAACAAAGAACTTATCTTCCTAGATAAAATTGGTCGTGATCGACACGATCGCAGAAAACGAGTGATAGATTCCAAAAGTGGGCAACAGGCTGAAACGCATATCAGTCGATTAAAGCAATTCCCAAACAAGACCTCCCTCGTTCGTTGCAAACTAAAGACCGGTCGAACACATCAAATCCGTGTTCACCTTTCTCACCATAAGCACCCTATCCTAGGCGATCCTCTCTATAATAGCAAATCAAAGACAAGTCGGCTTATGCTACACGCCTTTCGACTTTCCTTTACCCATCCGCTTACTTTAGAACAATTGAGTTTTACTGCCCTATCGGATACTTTCGAAACAGAATTAAAACAAACTGGATGACACTATCATCCATTTTTCTATACAAAAAAGCAAGACCAGAAGGCCTTGCTTTTATCGACTCAAGAATTATTTAGCGATTTTTGCGAAGTATTCAAGAGTACGTACAAGTTGTGCAGTGTATGACATTTCGTTGTCGTACCATGATACAACTTTAACCAATTGTTTACCGTCAACGTCAAGAACTTTAGTTTGAGTTGCGTCAAACAATGAACCGTAAGACATACCTACGATATCTGAAGATACGATTGGATCTTCTGTGTAACCGTATGATTCGTTTGAAGCTGCTTTCATAGCTGCGTTTACTTCATCAACAGTAACGTTCTTTTCAAGAACTGCTACCAATTCAGTAACTGATCCAGTTGGAGTTGGAACGCGTTGTGCAGATCCGTCAAGTTTACCGTTCAATTCTGGGATTACAAGACCGATAGCTTTAGCAGCACCAGTTGAGTTAGGAACGATGTTTGCAGCACCAGCGCGAGCACGGCGAAGGTCACCACCACGGTGTGGTCCGTCAAGGATCATTTGGTCACCAGTGTAAGCGTGGATAGTAGTCATCAACCCTTCTACAACACCGAAGTTGTCTTGAAGAGCTTTAGCCATTGGAGCCAAGCAGTTTGTAGTACATGAAGCACCTGAGATAACTGTTTCAGTACCGTCAAGAACGTCATGGTTAGTGTTAAATACAACTGTTTTAACGTCGTTTCCACCAGGAGCAGTGATAACAACTTTCTTAGCTCCACCTTTAAGGTGTTTTTCAGCTGCATCTTTCTTAGCGAAGAAACCAGTTGCTTCAAGAACGATTTCTACACCGTCAGTAGCCCAGTCGATTTGTTCTGGATCACGTTCAGCAGAAACTTTAACGAATTTACCGTTAACTTCGAATCCACCTTCTTTAACTTCTACAGTACCGTCGAAACGACCTTGAGTTGTGTCGTATTTCAACAAGTGTGCAAGCATAACTGGATCTGTAAGGTCGTTGATGCGAGTAACTTCAACACCTTCTACGTTTTGGATACGGCGGAAAGCAAGACGACCGATACGTCCGAAACCGTTAATACCAACTTTAACTACCATTAGTGATTTCCTCCTTATGAAAATCATGAAATTTTTATTGTGAAAAGAGTAACTTGAATCACTACAAATCACCTTTCAACAAACCTATTATATAACTATTTGAGTTTAATTGCAAGTACGGGCGTTGATTTTCTCTGCCGCTTTTCTACTTTTTCTCCCCCCTTTTTATTCATCCATTCTTTTATTTTCTAAGCATATCTCTAGAATCTTTTATAATATCTGTATATTCTCTTTATTTCAAGGTGAAACTCCAATTTCAACTCTTTCAGAGTTTACAAAAAAGAGACAGGATATTCCCTGCCTCTAGGCTGATAAACGATTATTTACGACGTCCTGGTCGTTCTGCATAACCATAGTATGCATCTGCCATGATTTCTTCCATGTCGGCTACCATTGGCAAGCGTGGGTTTGCAGGTGAACATTGGTCTTCATAAGCAAGCAAGGCAATTTCATGCAAGCTGTCTTTCCAAGCTTTTTCATCAATTCCTTGATCCTTGAAGTTCATCTTGATACCTACTGCAACACCAAGTTCGTAAACAGCTTTAGCGTATGCTTCAACCGCTTCTTCTGGAGTTGAGTGAGGCAATCCAAGCATTCTAGCAATATCTTGGAATTTTTCGTCAGCTTTCCAGTAGTTATACTTAGGCCATGTAGTCGTCTTAGATGGGCGAGTTCCATTGTAACGGATAACGTATGGAAGCAAGATTGCGTTTGTACGTCCGTGAACAGTATGGTGAACCGCACCGATCTTGTGGGCCATTGAGTGGCTCATACCAAGGAAGGCATTGGCAAAGGCCATACCAGCCATTGTAGATGCATTGTGCATTTTTTCGCGAGCCTCTGGATCAGCTGTCTTAACAGATTTTTCCAACCATTCAAATACAAGTTTGATTGTTTGAAGGGCGATACCGTCTGTGTAGTCGTTAGCAAAGTTTGAAGTGTAGGCTTCAGTCGCGTGAGTCAAGACGTCCATACCTGTATCAGCAGCGATAAAGTCTGGAACTGATTCAACCAAAGCAGGGTCAACAATCGCAATAGTTGGTGTCAATGAGTAGTCAGCCAATGGATATTTTCGGTTGTTTTTCTTATCAGAGATAACGGCAAATGGTGTTACTTCTGAACCTGTACCTGAAGTTGTTGGAATACCAATATATTTCGCTTTTTTACCAAGTGATGGGAAGCGGAAGGCACGTTTACGGATATCCATGAATTTTTGAACCAAGTCACGGAAGTCGATTTTTGGTTGTTCGTAGAAGAGCCACATAACTTTCGCTGCGTCCATTGGAGAACCACCACCAAGAGCGATAATTGTATCTGGTTCAAATGCTCTCATCACTTCAGTACCACGTTCTACAGTTGTGATATCTGGGTCTGGTTCAACGTCTGAGAAGACTTGGACAGTTACACGGTTGCTGCGTTTGTTCAATTGGTCAATAATGCGTTGAACAAAACCAAGTTTTTCGATCGATTTGTCTGTAACAATCATAACGCGTTCAATATCTTCACATGTTTGAAGGTATTGGATAGAATTGCGTTCGAAGTAAATTTTTGAAGGAACTTTAAACCACTGCATATTATTTCTACGTTTCCCTACTTTCTTGATGTTTAGAAGGTTGATCGCACTCACATTATCACCGACTGAATTGTGTCCATATGAACCACATCCAAGTGTCAATGATGGAATGAAGGCATTGTATACGTCACCGATACCACCGAAAGTAGATGGAGAGTTCCAGATAATACGCATTGCTTTGATTTCTGTACCAAAGCGTTTAGCAAGAGCTTCGTCTTTTGTATGGATGGCTGCTGAGTGACCAAGTCCGTTAAACTCAACCATTTGACGAGCTTTTTTAAGACCGTCTTCTGTATCTTCAGCTTTTAGGACAGCAATAACTGGTGACAATTTCTCACGAGTCAATGGTTCTTTTGATCCTACTTCTGCACATTCTGCAGCAAGGATGTTTGTTCCTTCTGGCACTGAGAAACCTGCTTGTTCTGCAATCCATGTTGCTGGTTTACCAACGATGTCAGCGTTCAATTTTGCTCCAGCACAGTTCTTGCTATTTGCTTTTGCTCCAAAACAGAATTCTTCTAGGAGAGCTTTCTCTTTTTTGTTTACAAAGTAAGTGTGGTAAGATTTAAATTCTGCTACAAATTCATCATACACTTCTTTGTCAATGATAACTGCTTGCTCTGATGCACAGACCATACCATTGTCAAATGATTTAGACATAACGATGTCATGAGCAGCTTGACGAAGGTCAGCTGATTTTTCTACATAGGCAGGAACGTTTCCGGCACCTACTCCAAGAGCTGGTTTTCCACATGAGTATGCAGCTTTAACCATGGCATTCCCACCAGTTGCAAGAATAGTTGCAACACCTTCGTGGTTCATTAGAGCTCCAGTTGCTTCCATAGATGGCTTTGTAATCCATTGAACACAGTTTTCAGGAGCACCAGCTGCAATCGCTGCATCGCGAACGATTTGTGCTGCGTGAGCTGATGATTCTTGAGCAGATGGGTGGAAGGCAAAAACGATTGGGTTACGTGTTTTTAAAGCAATCAATGATTTGAAAATCGCTGTTGAAGTTGGGTTTGTTGTCGGAGTGACACCACAGATTACACCGACAGGCTCCGCAATCTTTGTCAAACCTGTAATTGGATCATCTTCGATAACTCCAACTGTTTTAACTCCACGCATATTGTTCACTACGTGTTCGCAGGCAAATAGGTTTTTTGTCGCCTTGTCTTCAAATACCCCACGACCAGTTTCTTCAACTGCGTGTTGTGCAAGGATACCATGTGCGTCAAGTGCTGAAACTGAAGCTTTTGCTACGATATAGTCAACTTGCTCTTGGTTCAATTTGCGCAGTTCATCAAGCGCAACCAAGGCTTTTTTCACGAGACCGTCGACATGCTTTTCAGCAGCAAGTTGTTTTTCCTCTGGTGTTACTGTT
The DNA here is from genome assembly GCF_965111685.1 of Streptococcus oralis. GTDB lineage: Bacteria > Bacillota > Bacilli > Lactobacillales > Streptococcaceae > Streptococcus > Streptococcus oralis_B. The sequence continues at coordinate 197,817 of NZ_OZ217340.1, read as the reverse complement.
TTTTTATCAGCCATATTATCCTCCATAGCCTTTAAGGATTTTACCCCTTTGTTAATTTTTTCACAAGTTTATTATAACTCTTTTTTTATGCTTTGTAAACAGTTTCATAAACATTTCACAAAGAACTTCCCTTAGATTGTGATTTTTTTCTCAATATACCTATGCAACAGAGTTTTGCTTGGATGATTGTGAAATTATGGAGAAAATTTTTTTATTTCACAAAGTTTTTCTAGTTGATAGTTATTTACTGAATTCAATTTCAGAAAGCGTTTTCTTTTCGGTTTTAAAAAATAGTCTCCTAACTTGGAGACTACTGTTTTTGTTGGAAAACGCCTTGTTTAAAGGTCCCTTCATAAACGACTTCTTGCTCTGTCGTCAACTTCCCTTGACCTTCAGCCTGGCCATTTACAAAATCACCTTCGTATTTCCAGCCATCTTTTGATTGGAACGTTCCTTTCCCATTAAAAGCTCCATTATTGAAATCACCTGTATATTGGTCCCCATTTTCAAAGGTCATGGTCCCCTGACCATTCATTTTCCCTCGTACCAGGGTACCATCATAAACAAGTGCACCACCATCAAGTGTCAGGACACCCTTTTTGGGTGTATTTAGTAGAAATACCGAAAGAGCACAGAGTGCAATTACGACTACTGCAATGAGCTCTAGCCTAGGGCGAGTTAGGTAAACTCTACACTTCTCATAAAATTGTTTAAGCTTTTCCATTGTCACTCTCATTTTCTAATCGATCTAGCCAGCTTTGACATCCACTTGTGATACGAGCATAGGTTTCCTCAAAATCTCCTGTATACCAAGGATCTGGGACACTTTCAGATGCAAAAGAGTAAATCTTATACTGTAGTTCCTGAGGACACATGTGGCGCAGATCTGAAACGTTCGAAGCATCCATACCGATAATGTAATCAAACGATTCAAAGTCCTCTCTGCCAATCTGAAGCGATGTTTTGTCTTTGTCATACGGGATCTGATATTGCTGGAAAATTCCTTGCGTTCCCTTATGAATCGGATTGCCATGTTCCCAAGACGAAGTTGCACGACTCTCAACTTGATAATCACTCGTCATGGACTTCATTACAAACTCTGCCATAGGACTGCGGCAAATATTTCCTAAGCACACAAATACTATTTTTTTCATCCCTTTTCCTCTCATATCATAGAAAAACGGGAGTGATAGGATCCCGTTTTATTCTTCAATTGCTCCGCCTTCGTCAACAACTGTTCCTTCTGGTGTCACAGCTTCTTTGATTGGCAAAACGGTCTTGATAGCGGCCAATTCAAAAGTCAAATAAACGCCATCTACATCCAGTACGATTGTACCTTTCTCAGTATCTACTTCATCCACTGTTCCGTAAAGTCCACCAATTGTAATGACTTCATAGCCTTTTTGAAGCTTGTTCAAGCTTTCCATACGCTTTTGTGCTTGTTTCTTTTGAGAACGTTGCATAAAGAACATCAAGGCAAACATACCTACAAGCATGATTAAAAAAGTAATATTTGGATTCATTGTTTTCTCCTTTGTATTTTACATAGGACTACTATATCAAATTTCAACTACTTTTACAAGGTTGTGCCTTGTTTTTATGCCAATAAAAAAATCAGAGTTTTCACTCTGATTTCTGCGATTATTTCAAGTTTTGAACTACTTTGACTAGATTTTCAACAGTAAATCCATACTCTGCCAATACTTTTGGTGCTGGGGCAGATGCTCCAAAGGTATCAATACCAAGAACTGCACCATCAAGACCAACATATTTGTACCAGTTTTGAGTTGCCCCCATTTCGACTGCAACGCGACGACGAACTGCATTTGGAAGGATTTCTTCCTTATAAGCTGCATCTTGTGCATCAAAGACATCTGTAGATGGCATGCTGACTACGCGGACTTTTGCACCTTGACCAGCCAATTCTTTGGCAGCTGCGACAGCGAGATTGACCTCAGAACCTGTTGCAATCAAGATAGTGTCAAAGTCAGCTGCATTTTCATAGACAACATAGGCACCTTTTGCAACTTTATTAAAGTCTGTCCCTTCTTCAACAGTCAAGTTTTGACGTGTCAAGACAAGAGCAGTTGGTGTTTTTTCGCTTTTCACGGCAAGATACCAAGCTGCTTGAGTTTCACGCGCATCTGCTGGACGGAAAACATTGAGATTTGGCATAGCACGAAGACCTGCTAGGTGTTCTACTGGTTCGTGAGTTGGACCATCTTCACCAACCGCAATAGAGTCATGGGTGAAGACATAAGTCACAGGAAGTCCTTGCAATGCTGACAAACGGACCGCCGCTTTCACATAGTCAGAGAAGACAAAGAAAGTACCACCGTATACACGAAGTCCACCATGAAGGGTCATCCCGTTCAAGATGGTTCCCATTGCAAATTCACGAACACCAAACTGAATATTACGGTTCAAGCGATTGGCATCGTCTTGAAGTCCATCAGTCTTGATATAAGTCATGTTTGAGTGAGCGAGGTCAGCGGATCCACCTAAGAAGGTTGGCAACTTAGCTGCCACAACGTTCAAAGCATCTTGGCTTGAATTACGAGTTGCTTGAGAGAAGCCATTTTCTAAGGCTGGGAAGTCTGCTGGAGTTACCTCAACTGGGTCGCGTCCGTCGATAATGGCTTCTACTTCTGCAGCCAGTTCTGGATGAGCCTCTTTATAGTCAGTAACTAATTTAGTCCAAGCTTGATAAGCTGATGCGCCACGATCTGCAACATTTTCTTTGAAATCAGCATAAACTTGATCTGGGATTTCAAATGGTTCATAGTCCCAACCAAGAGCTTGGCGAGTAGCCGCAGTTTCATCTGCTCCAAGAGGAGCACCGTGTACAGCATTAGTTCCTTGTTTGTTTGGAGAACCGTATCCAATAACAGTCTTCACTTCAATCAAAGATGGTTTTCCTGAAGCTTTAGCTGTTTCGATAGCAGCATGAATTGCTTCCAAGTCTGTCCCATCTTCAACCAAGGCTGTGTGCCAACCGTAGGCATTGTAACGGTCACGAACACTTTCTGTGAAGGAATCTTTTGTCTCACCATCCAAGTTAATGTCATTTGAATCATAAAGAACAACCAACTTGTCAAGTTTTTGCAAACCTGCATATGAAGCCGCCTCGCTTGAGACACCTTCCATCAAATCTCCGTCTCCACAGATAACGTAAGTATAGTGATCAAAGATATTATAGCCTTCGCGATTATATTTGGCTGCCAAGAAACGTTCTGCTTGGGCAAAACCAGTAGCAGTAGAAATCCCTTGTCCTAGAGGACCAGTTGTAGCGTCAACCCCTGCAGTATGGCCAAATTCTGGGTGACCTGGTGTTTTGGAACCCCATTGGCGGAAGTTCTTGACCTCATCCATGCTAACATCTTCAAAACCAGAAAGGTGAAGAAGGGCATAAAGAAGCATTGAACCATGACCGGCTGAAAGAATAAAGCGATCGCGATTAATCCAGTTTGGTTGAGCTGGATTGATACGAAGTTGCTTTGTAAAGAGGCTATAGGCCATTGGAGCAGCTCCCATAACCACCCCTGGGTGACCTGAGTTTGCTTTGTTGATGGCGTCAATACCTAGGAAACGAATTGCATTAACAGATAGATTTGACATAGAATTTCCTTTCTCTTTGAGGTGATTAATGAATCACACATCCTATTTTACTATTATATGAAAAAATGCATAGAATAGCAATAAAACAATTTGCGTTCATCTAACACATTTGATTTGTCTACCCCCTCGTCACTTCATAGTACGGGAGCAAGCGCATATAAGCGTCTTCTAGCTTCTCCAATATCGCTTCTACTGACTGATTTTCAATGAAGGAAACATCTGACTTGACTAAGACTTTACGAACTTCCTGATTTCTCAGCTTCTCTCGTAAAGTACGACGATTCTCCTCAGTAGCCTCCACCTTATGACTTTCCCCATTTGAATAGACTAGATAATAAATTCCTTCTACCGCTGGAATCTCTAAAACCTTGGCTTGCTTGTCTAAGGTCTGCTCGTCTTTCTTACGCTCGATGAAACTAACTTCTAAAGAAATCCCAAAGTCAGCAGGTGTTCCATACAAACGAAGAGCCATCATAGGTTCTGCCACTTGTCCGTCTCTCTGTAGATAGGCCCAGAAATGTGGCCGCAAGCGTTGTGCTTGGTTCATCCACTGACTAGTCTGTTGCAGTTTCCATTCTGGATGACTTGCTTGAAAAGTTTTAGCCAGTTCTGTAAAAGACTTTCGAGCCTCTTGACCTTTTTGCCGCAAGTCCAACATCTTTTCTCTTTCATCACCAGCTTTATCAGGATTATGGTACTGGACTCCTGCAAATGATAGGTATTCTATAACTACTTTCAGCATATCTGAATCTTTCCTTTCCTAGCAAAAAATCAGGACGAACCTGATTTTGCTTTGCTTATTCTGCATCTACGACAACATAGCGATTTGGCTCGTCACCTTCAGAGTAACTCGTCACGCCATCCATGCGCGAAATAATGCGATGGATAATCTTGCGTTCGCTATTTGACATTGGATCTGTTTGTTGGCTACGTCCTTCTTCTAAAACGCGAGTCGCCAATTTTTGAGCATAGGTTTGCAAGACTTCTGCACGGTGTTCAACGTAATCATTGACATTGATCGTGATGTAGAACGTTCTTGAATAGCGGTTATAAAGATAATTTTGAGCCAATAGTTGCAAGGCCTTCAAAACTTTACCATGATAACCGATAATACGGCCTGGTTCGTTAGTGTCAATTTGAAGATTGATAGTGCGGCGATTGTATTCGCTTGAAATCGTCCCTTCAACATCCAGATCATCTACAATGGTTTGAACGTAGCTAGCTACTTCAGTTGCCACCTGTTCGATGTCATAACTTGGTTCTACTTTCAAGCCTAAATCTTCTAAAGATTGGCTCGCCACTTCCTGCGTTTCAGTTTCTTTTTCTGGAGCAGATTCCACTTCCTCGGGAGTATTCTCTGGTTCCAAATCATTTAAAATTGAAATATGGCCTGTTTCTTCCAAAATCGTGCTGGCGTGCTTTTCATTTTTTAAGATTTCAGCCTTGACCTCTTCAGAGACACCTTGACCTTCTTCTTCAATTTTCTTAATCGCTTCAACTACATGCCCCAAATCAACAGTTGCTTCACTTACTGTTTTCACGGGTTCGTTTTTTTCATTGACTTCTTTTGGAACCCCTTTAATGGCCTGCTGGTTGGCTTTGATTACTGTCGTTTCACTAATCGCTTCGATATCAACTTGAGCTGGCTTCTTACCAAACAAGCCTAAGAATCCTTTTTTCTCTTTCGAAACGACCTTGATGTGGGCCTTCATTCTTGGGATGTCTAATTCTTTCAATCCTTTTTGGATTGCTTCTTCAACCGTTGAACCTGTAAATAATACCATTATCAGATTCCTCCTTATTTTTTCTTTTTCTGTGCTTTCTTCAAGGCTCTTCTCTTCTTGCCTTCTAAATCTCTTTCTGCTTGGACTACTGCTTCTCTTTCAGCAATAATCTTGAAAGGATTGTTCAAGAAATAGGTTTGCAGTACTTGGTAAGCATTGGATACAGCCCAGTACAAGGCTACACCACTTGGGGCGGAGATGGCAAAAATAAAAATCAATACAGGCATACCATACATCATCCCTGTCGTAGCTCCACTTTTTTCAGACAAAGCTTTATTCGATAACCAGCTACTCAAGAAGGTAAAGACTGCCGCCAAAATCGGAAGGACAAAACTTGTATCTACTCCTCCTAAATTAATCCATAAAAAGTGACCTGTTTTCAAAAAGTCTACTCGACTCAAGGCTTGAAAGAGCGCCAAGAGAACCGGCATTTGTATTAAAATTGGCCAGAGAGAGGATGAATGCTTGATCCCCAATTCCTTATAGACCTTCCGCATCTCTTGGTCTAGATTGGTTCTACTTTCCATATCACGACCCGGATATTGCTCTCGCAAAGCCTTGATGCGTGGTTGAGCCTCTTGCATTTTTCTAGAGGCAACCATCTGTGTCTGAAAGACCGGCAATAAAATCGTCCGGATCAAGATTGTGAAGAGGATAATTCCCACTCCGATACTAATGTCAAAGGACAAAAAGCGGATAATTTCAGCAAAAAAATAGACGAATTTGCTCCAAAAGTCTGTCGAGTCTGCTGTTATATCGCTAGCTGCACCATTTGTTGCACAGGCTGTCATGATAACTAAGGACAAACCCAGCAAACTAGTCAACTGTAGTTTCTTTTTCACTCCCATTTCCTTCCTGGTAAATCTTTGATAACTTTAATACGTGGAGTAGATTTTTCTCCATCTCTGCATATTCCAAGGTTTCCACCCCTTTTCGAGCAATCACAACAAAATCGACATGATTTACCAGACTCCCCTTTGCATTTTGTATGATATGTCGGATTCGTCTCTTGATCTGATTTCTGGTAACTGCATTCCCCAGCTTTTTGCTGACGGATAGTCCTACTCGAAAGTGGTTTTGCTGGTTTTCCAATTGGTAGACAACAAATTTTCGATTGGCAAAACTTGTTCCGTCCTTGAAAATCGCCTTAAAATCTTTCTCTCTTTTTACACGAAAGCTTTTCTTCAAAACTCAACTCCATCTATTAAATTACTACTATTATACCATATTTTTTGAAAAAGCCAATAACAGCAAGGTTTTAGACATTTTTCACATAAAAAAAGCTGGAAAATCTCTTTCCCAACTTCTTTTCACAATCAAATTTTACGTGTATTTACTTATTTTTTCAAGCGCTCAACATCGCGTGCAATCACCAATTCTTCATCTGTTGGAATAACCAAGACACGGATTTTCGCTGCGTCAGTTGAGATGTCTCCCGTTACGCCAAAGACATTCTTCTCTGAATCTACATCACATCCAAACCAAGAGATGCCTGAAATAACATCATGACGGAAATTTACTGCATTTTCACCAACACCTGCTGTAAAGATAATTGCGTCTGCTCCGTTTAGAACAGCAAGGTATTGACCGATGTGTTTTTGGATACGGTCAACATAGATTTCATAAGCCAATTTCGCATCGTGGTTACCTTCTGCTACAGCTGCTTCGATATCACGCATATCACTTGACTGGCCTGAAACGCCCATGAGTCCTGATTCACGATTGAGAATGCGACTGATATCTTCTGGCGTATTGAAGTCCTCAGTATACTGCATCAAATAAGGGATGATAGCTGGGTCAATATCTCCTGTACGAGTTCCCATCATCACTCCGCCAAGTGGTGTGAAGCCCATAGAAGTGTCAACCGAACGACCGCCCTTAACTGCCGTAATCGAAACACCATTACCGATGTGGCATGTAATCAGTTTCAAATCTTCTAGAGGACGTCCCAAAAGTTTTGCTGCTTCTCCAGCTACAAACTGATGACTTGTCCCGTGGGCTCCGTATTTACGAACCTTGTTCTCAGTGTAATACTTAGTTGGTAGAGGATAGCGGTAAGCCTTCTCTGGCATGGTTGTGTGGAATGAAGTATCAAATACAACAACACTAGTGATATCCGGAAGCAATTCCTTGAATGCACGAATTCCTGCTGCGTTGGCTGGGTTGTGGAGAGGAGCTAAAAGTCCCAACACTTCGACTTTCTCTAAAACATCCCCCTCAACGACCGTTGATTCCTTAAAGTATTCACCACCAGCTACAACGCGGTGCCCAACACCTGTAATCTCATCATAAGATTTGATGATATCGAAACGAATCAAATCATCCAATAAAATTTTAACGGCTTGTGTGTGATCTTCAATATCAAGAATTTGTTTTTCAGAACGGTCGTCAAATTTTACAGTTGAGATCGAATCCTTCAAGCCAATACGTTCAATCAAGCCTTTCGCCAATACAGTTTCTTCTGGCATTTGGTATAGTTGCCATTTCAAACTCGAACTTCCAGCATTGATTGCAATTGTTTTTGTCATAAGATGATACCTCTTTTTAAGCGTTTTCATCTATTATAACAAAATTTCTTTTATATTTCAGTACCTTTGCTCCAATTTTGAAAATTTTCTTTAAAATCCAATAGTACTGCGGGATTTTGCAGACTTGTTAGAGGATAGACAAAGGGTTCTATTTCCTTGTCTCTTTTCTTCTGTAAGACAAAAATACTTTTAGCTTGGCTTGCAGTTGAGAAAATATCCTCTGGCAGAGCGATGATAGCAGCCAGACTCACTTCGTCTTTGAGCCAAGCTTTTAATAAATCACTTTGGGGGCTGGTTAACAAATCACTCGGAGCCAGAAAAATAGCATAGCCATCTGACTTGAGGTACTTGAGGCCTTGTTCCATCAGCAAATGGTGGGCATAGGTATGTTCTTGGCTGGAAGCCACTTGATAGCGTGAAGCGATAGTGTCGTCTGGGTAATAGCCGACAGGCAAGTCGCTGATGACCACATCGCTTTCTTTAAGCATTTGCGGGCGAACGGCATCACCTTGAACAAATCCTGCCTGCAAACCGATCACATCTGCCATACTAGCCGCCAGATCAATTAGCAAATCATCCACTTCGACTCCCAAGTAATCCACTTTTTTAGCAAGAGAAGTCAAGAATGTAGCTCCCAAAATCCCCATACCAGAACCCATTTCGAGGATGCTAATTTCCTCCTTATGAAGCAACTCTTCCACAATAAGTACCAAGAGGAGGGTAATGGCATCCGGCGTAAACTGGTGATTGGCCTGCAAAGGCTCCGTTTGTCCTGCCTTCATCAAGAGAAACTGGTAGGTCTTGAGCCACTCTTCCTTGCGAAGTGCTAAGCGCTTAAGGGCTTGATTGTTTTCCTTGACCTGCTCTAGCTCGGTCTCGCCATCTAGGTAGATACTATTTTGCTCTACCAAGGCATCATAAAAGTTGGTCGCCAAATCACTTTGGATGACTTGGATATTCGCTAGTAAATACGTATAAGCTTGTTCAATTTTTTCAAAATCCATATTCCTATCTTATCAAAATTCCCCTATTTTTTCCATATGAAGAGAAAAAATCACTGCTTTAGTCAGCGAGTGATTTTTGGGCTACTGTTAAAAAGAGCTCTGCGTAATTTCCTAGAAAAAGACCTTCAGCATTATAGAGAATCTGACTGCCAATGCTCGAAAAACCAAACTGGTCGAGTTTGGTTTCCAGTTCAGGCAATTCAAAGCCATGATGGTTGGTATCTGTCTTGACAAAATCAGCAATGAGTACCTGTCCATTCTCCCTAAGATGATAGTGAAACATGACAAGAGTCGCATCTAGATCAGGCATATGATGAAGAACCCGACTGACAACAATCAGGTCAAATTGTTGCTCCAAAGGATTCACCAGTAAATCCTGTTCCAAAAACTGGATATTCTTGATGTCTTGTTGCTCTGCTTTCAAACGGGCTTGCTCCAGCATTTTCTCCGAGATGTCTACAAGGGTAACCGACTTGGCTTGCTTAGCTAGAGGCAAAGCTAACAGACCCGTCCCACCACCAAAGTCCAGTATTTCCTTGTCTGATAGAAAATCAATCTGTTTTTCAACTGCCTGACAAACCAAGTTTGCAAGAAAGATATTTTTGGGCGAATCAAAGGTTTCTGCTTTGTGATTAAAATCGTGTTTCATGTTTTTAGTGTATCACAAAGAAGTTGAATTGCCTAGGAATTGGCTTTCTTATCAGGCTTTTCTTCTGATTTTTTCTTCCCTGCTTGATTGCTTGAATCAGTCGCTACCTCTTCCTTTTTAGCTGTTTTCTTTTCTTGGGTTTTCATCGGAAGAAAGAGAAATTCATAATTGTCCTTATTCATACGAACACTTGTCGCAAAACCTGTTTTCGTATTTTGATAAGTGACTTTTCCTAGGTTAAAGACTCGTTCCCCACTTTCTTGTTCAACCTTATCTTTACTTCGCTTGGCCATGGCAAAAGCTGCCAACTTTTCTTTGTTTAGGGCAAAGTCTTTGTGATGAGCTACTTGCCGATTCAAATAAAACTGCAACAAAAGGCTAAAAATGGCTGCCATGGTGACTGCATATAAAAGAACGCCTGCCTTAACTTTTTGCTTTTTCCACACGATAGATGAACTCCCTTTCTAAACCCTTTTGAAATTGGAAACGAAAGCGAACCAATTGATTTTCCTCTGTAATTTGAGCTGATTTGAGTCCGTAAACCATGGGTTGGTAGCCCCGTCCGCTGGTATCAGTTTTTCGAAAATCATCCGATTTAGACTTCCCTATAGAGACATCCTTACCATCCTGTTTCATGTAGAGGCGATTGCCTTCCACCTTTTCAAACTGCGAACGCTCTAACTCTGCCTCCAGTTGATCCACAAACAAGAGCCACTCCTTTTGCTCGCTTTGTTGCTGGTAACGAACTTCTGAAATGAGGAGCTGACTCATGGCTTGAAAGAGGAGCAAGCCTCCGCTAATAACGATAAGGGCAATCAGAGATTCTAAAAGAGTGAAAGCTCTTACCTTACTGCTCTTTAAGGTCGAGTAACTTCTCTGAACCATGGTAGACCTCCACTCCTTTTTCACTAGCAAACACCTGAATCTCCACTCCATTTATGTTTATCTGATTTCGCCCTGTCTGCAAGGCCATCTTAGCCACTCGTAATACCTCCTCTTTTTGCAAGATTTCTGCCTCTTCCTGCCTATTTTTCTGGATTTGTCCCAAAAGAAGAGTCGCAATGCTGGCAAACACGGCTAGAGCAACTACTGCTTCTAGTAAGATTACTGCCTTAATCTTTTGTTTCCTTAATGCGTTTAATTTTTCCATTTCCTAGATATAATTGATAGCGAATCGCTCCTTTGCTGGTTTGAAATTCAACCTTAGCCAGGGACGAATTGCCCCCAGCTCGGTCAAATATAATGCTTTGTCCTGATGGTCCCTGAATTCTTTTGGGAACGGTCAATTTTTGACTGCCATTGCTGATCGTCTGTCCATCTAAGTTCAGACTGGTTTTTTGCTGACTGGCTAGACTGCGTTTTTGAGTTTCCCGATAGAGTTCTTCAAACTCCATAAAGAAAATCTGCTCCTCCACCGCTGCAAAACTGGACTGAACTGAGCCGGACAAGCCCAAGGCAAGGATACTCACAAGTCCCAAAACCAAGAGACTTTCCAGCATAGTAAAGGCCTTAATCTGCAACAGTTTGACTTGTTTTTTGCTTTGCATGGTAGTCTTTATAAGCTTTAGCTTGCTCAGCTGTAATACGACCGTCCGCTTGTAATTTGCTGAGGCTGGCATCTTCATTCTTGTCCAAACTATAGAGCTCTGCCTGGCTTTCCACAACCTTGACAACAGCAGCTTTTCCTTTATCATCTACGGCATCCTTTTGCTTGGTCAAATTGGGCACAAAGAGCAAGAGAAGAACACTGATGATAAGCAAGACCACTAACATTTCTACCAAAGTGAAAGCTTTAACCTTAGCTTTTTTTAGTTTTGTCATGAATTTTTTCATTTTAAAAATTTACCTCCATATTTTGATACATGGGCATAAGCATTGCCGCATAAAGTAAAACGATAATCAGGGCCACAAAGATAAAAACCAGTGGCTGTACTAAGTTCATGGTGCGGTTGACTCGGGTAAAAAAGACTTCCCAAGTTTTTTCAGCATAGATTTCCAACTCACTCCCCAGCTTGGACTTGACTTCTCCATACTCGATGATGAGACTCAACTCCTTTTTAAAGAAAGGATAGGTCGCTATGGTTTGAGAAAATTCGCGGCCATTTTGCAGGGCTTGAGCCAGTTCTTGACCGATTTCTTTAAAGAGCTGAGAACCCTGTTCCTGCATGATCTGAAAAATCTGCGTCAGCTCCATCCCCTGTGAAATCATATTGCCCCATTCACGCGCGTAATAGGCCGTCAGATAAGTCTGGACAAAGATTCCCAGAAAGGGAATCCGTGCCAACATCGAGAAGACCCGCATCTTGGAACTTCTTTTGTAGAAAGTGAGGGCTAAAAGTAGAGACAGAGAGCAAACCAACACTAGCCCCAGAAAAATTTGTGGCAGATTGCCGATGATTTGAGTGGCGATATTGCTACTGTCCAGTTGAGGCAGCAAATAGTTTCTCAACCCCAGCATGATTAGCAGGAGAAATCCCAGCAAAATCAGGGGATAAGTCGCCACTTCGATTAATTTTTTCTTGACCTTAGCCAGATTGTCCAGATATTCTTCTATCTTCCCCAGACTCAGATGAAGATTCCCATGAACCTCAGCTAGGGATAATTGGGTCACGATGGCACTTGAAAAACCCAAGCTGTTCATCATTTCTGAGAAAGATTTCCCCTGAGATAAGCCTTGGTGCATCTGGGTCACATAGTCCTTTTCCAGCAGGGCACTTCTGCCCAAGAAAGAAATAATTTCCACCAAATGAAAGCCACTGGAGAAGAGGTTGTTAAACAGGGTGATGATTTTCTTCTGCTTAGCTGTAGCTAATTTTTTCCGTTTCAGCCTGAAGACTTGTGATATGTCCATCTTTAAGAAGCTGATCAATCTGCTCATTCCAGCTAGTTGGCTGGTGTTCTTGATAGTCTTTGTTTGCAAAGTCAACGATTCCTCCTCCCCCGATTAATCTCTGGTAGCAGACTCCTTGTAGGACAACTGCTAGTTCCTCCTCCGTCACACCCAACTCCAGAAGGCGCTCATAAACACCTCGGATACTTTTAGCATGAATGGTTGAAAAGACTGTCGCCCCTGTCAAACTGGCTCTAACTACTGCACGCGCCGTCTCGCTGTCACGAATTTCACCGATAATCAAGAGGTCAGGACGATGCCGAAGAGACAGTTTGATCAGATTTTCATAGGTCAAGCCAATCGCCTCATTTAACTGCAATTGGAGCATGTCTTCCTGCTTGATCTCGACAGGATCTTCAATAGACATAACTTGTTGTCCCTTAAAGAGGGACTTGGCTAATTCGTGCATCAAGGTCGTCTTGCCACTGCCGACTGGACCTGCAAAGAGATAGAGGCCCCGTTGCCTGTACTGCTCGCCCAGTTCGTTCATATCCTGAAACCAAAAATGCAGTTCCTGCTCCTCATCGTGCAACAAACGAATGACCAAACTCTCATATCCCCGATAATCTCCTACGGTAGACAAACGCAGAGAAGACACCTTCTCCCCATGCTGATAGTCACAAGACCCCAGCTGACTACGCCTCTTCTCTCCTACGTTCATACCCGCTACAAACTTAAAATGACTAATCACAGCAGCTAAAACATCAAACTCATAGGAGTCAACTAGACACCGTTCGTCTCCAACCCGCATGTGAAGCTCGTAGGACTTTTCCTTTGGGATAAAATAGATATCCTGAGCCTTCTTTTCTTTCGCAGTCGCAATAATTTTCTGTGCAATTTCTTGTACCATACCGCCCTCCTTATCTAACTATTCGCAAAAAAATAAAAAAAGCAACTTAAAAAGTTACTTTTTTATCTCCATTTCATACGGCAAGAACGGTGTTTTTCTTGACCTGTTTGTTTTTCGTAGCCTGGACGTAGCTTTTCATCAGGAATGACTTGCTCATCCTGTAAAAGTGCCAAAGAATGGTACTGCTGCAAATACTCATCACACTCATCACACCAGCGTTTATCAGCAGGATCCCAAAAAATAGTCATCAAATCACTCCGACTCTTATAAAGAGGATTCTTCTTTTCCAGCTCAAACCAGCATGATTTATAATATTTTAGAGCATCATAATACTTGTCAAAAGATTGACTCATGATGACATCTTCTTCCCAACCTTCTATGAACCACCACGGTTCAAAATCCCCATACATTTCTATAACACGATACATTCTTACTACTTCCTTTGTATCGTATATTATATCTAATTTTTTATTACAAGAAAAGGATTTTGCTTGCCTTTCCCTTTAGGAAGACTTCTTTAAATACCTTTTCAGCCTATCATAAAAATAGGAGCCTTTTATTGACCCCTATTTTATCATCTTAGGCTTGATAACGTTTCACACCGTCTAGATAGGTTGCTACCAATTCCAAATCTTTATCTAGTACGATAAAGTCGGCATCGTAACCTTCACGGATTTGACCACAGACATCATCGATGTGAACAGATTTTGCTGGGTTGATGCTGGCCATCATGACTGCTTCATGCGGATTCGCAATGCCCCATTCGACAACATTCTTCAAACCGTCCTTGAGTTTGAGGATAGAACCTGCCAAATTGCCTGTAGATTTGAGGCGTGCAGTTCCATTGGCAACAACTACTGGGAATTCTCCCAACATGTAGTCACCGTCTTCCAAGCCACCAGCTGTCATACAGTCTGTGATAAGGGCGATATTTTCAGTTCCTTTTTGCTTAAGCAAAATGTCACAAGCCTTTGGATCCACATGGTGACCGTCACAAATCAATTCTGCATAAGTATGTGGCAATTCATACATGGCTCCCACCATACCGAGCTCACGGTGAGTCAACCCACGCATCCCATTGTAGGCATGTACCCAAACGCTTGCTCCAGCATCGACTGCTTTTTTAGCTTCATCAAAAGTCGCATTTGAGTGTCCAAGAGCAACGGTCACACCTTCCCTCGTAACCGTACGAACAAAGTCTTCTACACCTTCGCGTTCTGGCGCAAGGGCGATTTTATTGAGCAAGCCATTGGCTGCTTTTTGCCAAGCACGAAACTCATCCATACGAGGGTCTTTCATATAGGCAGGGTTTTGAGCCCCCTTGTATTTCTCTGTGAAATAAGGCCCTTCAAAATAGATCCCACGAATCTTGGCTCCACTTGCTTCCTGGTAACGGGCACCGATATTTTCTGTTACCGCGAGCAATTGCTCATATGATGAGGTCAAAGTAGTTGGCAGGAAGCTGGTGACACCCGTGCTAAGCAATCCTTCGCTCATGGTATGAAGGGTTCCTTCGATGTTATTGTCCATGACATCCACACCACCAAATCCATGAATGTGGGTATCCACAAGTCCTGGGGCAATGCTATAACCTGTATAGTTAATCACCTCAGCTCCTTCAGGAATCTCTTCTACATGTTTTCCAAACTTGCCATCCACAAGTTCTAAGTACCCGCCACGACGAACTCCGTGTGGGTAGAAAAACTGATCCGCTTTAATATAATTAGGCATAATGATAACCTCCTTGATAGATTGATTCTAGAATTTATTATGTCAATTACATTATAAACCTTTCTTTTTCATTTGTAAATGGTATAGACCTATTTTCTAAAGATATTTTAAAAGAGCTGGATTTTTCCAACTCTTTAATTTTATTTTGATTTTACAGGCAGTTCTTGAGCAGCCTTTACAGCAGCTGCAATCGTCTCTGCGTAAAGTTTAGCACCTTCTTCAATCATGTTGCTATCATTTCCAAAGTGGACTTGGTCGGTTCCAGCCCAGATTTCAGGATGTTCCTTAGCAACCTTATTCCAGTCAGCGATGCTCACGTAAGGATTCTTTTCAGCTAATTCCCGTGCATAAGCCGCATACTGCTCCACTGATGTGTAAGTGTCCTTGCTCTTGTCTCCCTCATAAGGTGTCACCAGTATCAGATGGTGTCCTTTCGGTAGATTGTTCACGATGCTGTCCAAATCATTCTTGTAACCTTCAGGATTGTTGACTCCCGTTGCAATGACAACTGTTTTTAGCAGCGCCTTGTTCTGACTGTTATTGAGCATGATGTCATTGGCTTGCTTGGTCGTTCGGCTAACCTGGGCATTGATATTCGCTTCAGGGAGTGCCTCTTGTAAGGCTGTATTGGCACGCAAGGCTACCGAATCTCCTATTAGGCTTGTTCCCTCAGAAATTCCTAGGCGACTCAGTTCAGCTTGTTCAGCAAGAGTCTTTGTTTGTCCTATATTGGTCTGGGCTTGTTTGAAACCATTGACCATCAAGTCTGTCTCAAAAGCTCCAACCTGAGGAGCCACAGCTATGATAATCAAGGTAAGCAAGGTAAGAATGCCAGCAGCACCAGCACTAATTGGTTTAATATGAGGCAATCGACTAATCTTCCGTATTAAAGGATTGGATTTACCGGCAATCAACGGCTCAATAATATAGAAGGATAGGATAGCAAAGAAATAAGAAAAGATGATTGTCAGAATAACAGCAGGCAGATTACTCATCAGCTGAGAAAAGATAATATAAAAAGGCCAGTGGAAGAGATAAACCGCGTAGCTGGTATCCGCTAAAAATGTAATGATCCGAGGTTCTTGTATCTCAGGCGTTTTCTCATGCAAGACACGCGCAGCAAAAATCATAGTCACTGCCGCTAAACTTGCTAGCAAGAAGCCAAATAAGTACGCAAACAGGTAGGTGAACTTGACAAAGAAAGTCAAGAGTACTAACACCAAAAGCCCCGCAGCAAAGACCAGTAGATTTTGACGAAGGTCCCACATCCGGTCAAATTGCTTGACTAAATCGCTCGTCTGACGAACCCCCACAACTGTCGCCAAAATGCTTCCTAAAAAGAAGGGATAGACATGGGTCAAACTTGAAAAGTAGACAGATGAATAGGAACTAGCCATTAGACTACCAATAAACATGGAGAAAAAGCTAATGATAAAAGCTCCCGCAGAAAGGAGAAAGACCGTCCCTCTCAATTGACTACTAGATTTTGAACGTTTCGATAAGAACCAAACCGCTAAGCCCCAAAGGATATAGTAGTGAACCTCAACAGCTAGGCTCCAGTTGTGAACAAAGAGATGCGGAATGAACTGGGATTCATAACTACCCCCTGTTAACATTTCGTAGAAGTTGGTCATAAAACCGAGAACTCCAGCAATCTGGCCACCAATTCCAGCAACATAGTCTTGACGAACCAAGAAAGTAAAAGGCATGGTCACCAAAACCATCAGCACCACAGGTGGCACGATGCGGTAAAACCGTCTCTTAAAAAAGCCCAGCAAATCGATCTGGCGTGCCTTCCCAAATTCTTCTAAAAGGAGGGAGGTGATCAAAAATCCTGAAAAAGTGAAAAAGACATCTACCCCAAAGAAGCCTCCAGGAAAGATCGTTTGAAAGAAGTGGTACAAAAGCACCAAAAGTAAACCTGTAATCCTAATCAAGGAAAACCATTTAATACGCATACGAGTCTATTCTCCATTAAATTAGGAAGTAAAACACCTCCTAATTTCCATTCCATTATACTCCCTATTCTATCAAAAAAATAGGAAAAATCCTAAGAGAAAACTTAGGATTTTGGCATTCTATTTTTACACTTTAGAAATTGCGCCCTGACTTATTGTAACCATATTTTTCCACAAAATACTCACGGAATTCCAAGAGATTATCATCCATGATGGCTTGACGCACTTGCTTCATCAGATTGAGTAAGAAGTAGAGGTTGTGGTAGCTAGTCAAGCGGATACCAAAGGTTTCGTCAGCCTTGAGCAGGTGGCGAAGGTAGGCGCGTGTGTAGTTCTTACATGTGTAGCAATCACACTCAGGATCCAGTGGCGTAAAGTCTTCAGCGAATTGGGCATTCTTGACAACCAAACGACCTTGGCTGGTCATACAAGTTCCGTTACGAGCGATACGAGTCGGCAAGACACAGTCAAACATATCCACACCACGAATAACCCCATCAATCAAGCTGTCTGGCGCTCCGACACCCATCAAATAGCGAGGTTTGTTTTCAGGTAGCAGTTGAGTTGTGAAGTCCAAGACTGCATTCATTTCTTCGTGGGTTTCTCCCACTGCTAAACCACCGATAGAGTAGCCAGGGAAGTCCATGCTGACAAGGTCGTGAGCTGACTGACGGCGAAGGTCTTCAAATCCTGCCCCCTGCACAATTCCAAACAAACCTTGATCATGTGGGCGACGGTGAGCCTTCAAACCACGCTCAGCCCAACGACTAGTACGTTCGATTGATTTCTTAACGTAGTCGTAAGGTTGGTAAAACTGAGGACATTCATCAAAGGACATCATGATGTCTGAGCCTAGATTATTCTGAATGGAGATAGCTTTTTCTGGCGATAGGAACATCTTGGAACCATTGAGATGGTTTTTAAAGGTTACTCCTTCTTCTGTGATATTACGGCTATCTGCTAGGGAATAAACCTGGAAGCCACCACTATCTGTCAAAATTGGTTGGTCCCAGTTCATAAATTTGTGGAGACCACCTGCGCGTGCGATGAGTTCATCTCCAGGGCGAAGCCAGAGATGATAAGTATTAGAGAGGATAATTCCTGATCCCATCTCCTTCAACTCCTCTGGTGACTGAGTCTTGACAGTAGCTTGGGTCCCAACTGGCATAAACATAGGCGTTGGAAAAGTACCGTGCGGGGTGATGATTTCTCCCAGACGAGCTCCCGTGTGTTTCTCTTTCTTAATCAAACGGTATTTGATTGGTGAATCTGACATTTTCTACCTCCGAAGCTGGGAAAGACAGTCCCAGTTCATACTTTGTGCCCAAAGGCATACTGTATGATTTTATCAAAAAAACCAGGAACTGTCACGAACTATGGTATAATGAAAGAATGAAATACCCAAAAATTGATTTAAAAACCATTCGTCTGCAGGCTAGGCAATTTCAGGCTGAAAATCCCCGCTTCCTTCTGGTCTATCTCCTTCCTAGTATGTTGGTCATCTTGTCAGGCTTTCTCAACCCCTTGGCTCGTCTCCAGGAAAGTTTTTTAGAGCAATCCTTTTTCAGCATGCTGGCACAAGTGCTCCAAGCCTATCTCTTCCCACTAGTGGTTTCTTTTGTGAGCACGATTTTTCTAGCCGGTGCTGCTTTTGCGACACTCAGACTCCTCAAGAATCCTGATACGGAACTCTCCGTAAAATCTAGTCTAGCCCTCTTTGCTGAAGATCGCTTCTCACAAACCTTCCTCACTCTACTCCTCAAACGTTTCTACCTCTTTTTATGGAGTATCCCAAACTTAGTAGGTGTTTATTTCCTCTTTTATAGCAATCTCTTGGCTCGGAGATTTGTCGCCTTACATCCTGAATTTCCAAAATTAGATCTCTCGTCGCTTGAAACCGAGCAATTCCTTATGACCTTTGGACTCTACTTTTTCGCGAGCCTCATCTTGATGATTGTAGGGAACATCCTCTACGTTCCGCAACATTATGCCTACTCACAGGTAGAATTCCTCCTCTGCGACACTCTGGATTTAGGACAGGCTAAACCCCGTCAAATCCTGAAAACTAGCCGTTTCTTGATGAAAGGTTACAAATTCCAGCGCTTTGTCCTCGACCTACAACTACTCCCTTGGTACTTCCTCAACTGGCTCACCTTTGGAATTGCTAGCTTTTCAATCCTTCCCTATATCCAAAACAATCACATCTTCTTTTACAGAGTCCTACTAGCCCGTAAACGTCGAAATGGATAAGAGCATACAAAAACCAGCGTTGTTCAAAACGCTGGTTTTCTTATTTCAAAAGCAAAATACTCAGCAGAGTCAAAATAGCGGGCCCACCTTGCTTCAGAATAATCTTCTTGTCTGCTGTTAGAGAACCATAGGTCGCTGCACCAAGCACAAATAAAACAAAGATGGTAACAATTTCCAAACTTTGTGAGAAATAGATTCCATACAAGAGAAATGCCCCTATCAAAGCATTATAAATCCCTTGATTTTTAAACAGTGAACTCACCGAAGGACGAGCCAATTCTTCCTGATCCACATTAAACACGCGACTAGTAGTGTCTGATTGCGTAGCCACACTTTCCAAATAAAAAATGTAAAAATGCTCCAAAGCAACGATAGTTGCTAAAATAATTGTAAAAATAGACATATTCTTCTCCTTAAATTTCTATCTCTTCTAAACCAGATATCAACTTTTCTAACAAGCGACTGAACTCTTCTCGTTCTCCTTTTGTAAGTACACTTTCCATCTGACTCTTTACCTTTATATGTTGTTGAGGAGAGTTGGTTACTAGTTGTTCTCTCGCAAAGTCTGTCACTTCCACCAAAACCTCCCTCTGGTTTTCAGGATTCCGACGTCGCTTAACCAAACCTTCCTTTTCCAAAATCTTAAAGTGCCGTGTCAAGGCAGCCTGATCAATTTTCAAACGCTCCTGAACTGCTATTTGATTACACGGTGACTGATCGATTAAGAAACATAAGATTTGATAACGAGTGAGACTAATTCCCAATTGGCGTTCAAATAATTGTGCCATAGACTGATCTGCTAATCGTAACTGATACAGTAAATCATGGATTGCTACCATAAATCTTTCTCCTTTAAAATTGATTTATCAATGATTGACTTATCAAATATAGTATAAGGCAAAAGATAAATCAAGTAATCTGTTTACATTCTCTTGAAATA
Organism: Streptococcus oralis; assembly: GCF_965111685.1. Classification (GTDB taxonomy): domain Bacteria; phylum Bacillota; class Bacilli; order Lactobacillales; family Streptococcaceae; genus Streptococcus; species Streptococcus oralis_B. The sequence continues at coordinate 177,615 of NZ_OZ217340.1, read as the reverse complement.
TTACTCATTTCCTCATATTTGTTCTTTTTATTCTGAAACTATCACATTAAAAAAGAAGCGGGAACTCAATCAGTTCCCAACTTCCATTTTAATGATTAGTTCATTGAAACGTGAACATGGTCATAGTGGTTTTCGGTCACACTACCACGATCCGGCATTGGATTCCAAGTATAGGCTGGTCCATATTTACTATCATATGGAGCGTAGAAACGTTGTTTCCAGATGATGTAGTTGATACCACGGCTAGCCATATTTTTGACTGCATATTCTGCAATTTGATCTCCGAGTGCTGAACTCACTGGAACCATAAAGTCGATGGCCAAACCTTTACCATGGTCCCCACTGTCACCAGGACGGTAGCCACTAAAAGATGTAATCCCAAACAAGTTGGCGATTTCTTCTTTAAAGGCTGCAGTTTGTGGTTGAAGACCAGCATTCTCAGACTTAGCTACAGCAAGTCCTGCATAGTCAGGAGCCGCTGGAGCTGAATAAGTTCTTGAAGGAGCTTGGCTTTGCTCTGCTTGATAAGTCGAAGTTGCAGTGTCAGAAGTTACTGTTGATGCTGCTGTTTCTTCTGTTGCACTTGTTCCTCTTGTATCAGCAGGCGTTTCAGTTGCTGGCGCAGCTGCTACTGGTGCTTCTGCTGGAGTTGTTGCTACCGTTTCTTCCGTAGCTGGAGTCGCTGCTTGAGGAGCTGCTTCTTCAACTGGACTAGTTGTTTCAGTTGTTGCTGCTACTGGTGCTTCCGCTGGAGTTGTTGCTGCTGTTTCTTCAGCTACAGGTGTTTCTGTAGATGGTGTCTCTTCAGCAACTGTCGCTGTCTCAGAAACTTCTGAACTTGGTGCTACTTCTGCTGGTTTTTCAGTATCTGTTGCAGTTGGAGCTTCCTCAATTGGTTGAGAAAGGTCTTCTACTTGAACTGTTTGTTCATCGACGGTTACTTGGTTGGTCGTCAAATCAGCTGTCGCAGTCGTCACTTCTTCACTAGCATCTGTTTGAGGAGTTTGGATTTCAACTTCCGTTACTTCTTCTTCCTCATTGAGAGTTGTAGTGAGGACAGTATCTGGGAAAATCAAGTCCATATTAGTGATTTTGTTTAAATTAGCAAGAACCGTCACATCTACTCCCAAAGCTTCTGCAATCGTGCTCAGGGTATCACCATACTGAACTGTATAGCTGTTTTTGTTCTCGTTTTTAGTAACGTCATTTTGAATTTGCTCAACGCTACGTGCTGTCCAAGAGATTTCTTGAGCTTTAGCTCCTAATGCGGGAGCAAGAGACAAGGCTACTGTTGAGGCTAAAATAATTCTTTTCTTCATTCGTTCATATTCCTTTCAAATGAGTACCTGTCTATCATAACACAAAAAAAGCAGAAAAAAAGCCCTCTCGGGCCTATTTAACAGAACTGTCTATTCCTTGTAACAAACTCGATTACTTGAAATAGTTTGTTAGGTTTCTGTTATAAAATTGACACAATCTTCTCGCCCCTAATCCTCAAAAATATAAGGAATATCTGCTAGTACTTGAATCCTCTGATTCCCTTCATAAGATGACTCTAAAAAGTTAATGCTTTGAAGGCCGCTATTCTGGGCAAATTCCACATCCAAAGTCCGATCCCCTATATAATAGGTGTTATCAGGATCCAGCTGATACTTGTCTAGCAGATAGTTAGCCGCTTGTGGATTAGGCTTGCGCGCAAAGCCACTTTGACTGGTTAAAATCTCTGTAAAATAGAACTCCAACCCCAAGTCTCTTAAAATAGTAAGAGCATTGTCCCCCTTATGAGTATAGACAAACTGCTGAATCCCTGCTTGGTCTGCCCAAGCTAGCACTTCACGCGCACCTGGCATCAAAACTACCTGGGCATTTTTCTCAGACAAGCTCTGGGCACGTACCTGATTGAGCACTTCCGCATCCAGTTTTCTCTCTTCTGCCACCTGCTCCAGCAAATCCTGCACAGAATACCTGAGGATAAACTCTCTCACTTTCTCCTTATCATAAGGAATAGAAAACTGAGCAAAGGTCTCCTCAATTCCTGACAAAATCGCTTCGTAAGAGTCCAATAAAGTCCCGTCTAAATCCCAAATAAAGGCTATTTTTTGCATCTCCTATCCTTTCAACATCATATAACGTTGGTAACGGTAACGTAGAAATAGCCAGCGAAAACCATTATCCAAAAGGGTTCCAGCCCAAATACCAGGCAAGCTCCAACCAAGAACAATCCCCATCAGATATCCTGCTCCAATGCGGATACACCACATTCCTATACTTGTTGCATAAAAGGGAAGGCGAGCATTCCCCAAACCCTGCCAAACTGCAGTATAGATGACTGTTCCTATCGTCATAGGAGTTCCTAGTAGAGAGAACAGTGCCACCAAAACACTCGCCTCGACTGCTATAGGATCCGTCGTATAGAGATGAGTCAGTGGTGTCCCTAAGGCATAGATACTGAGAGTTAAGGGCAACATGAGAAGCAGAGAAAGCCAAAAGGTTTGTTTGCTCAAACTAGTGACTCTTTCCCAATTATCCTCTCCAACTGCTCGAGCCACCTGCATGACCGTCGCCGTAGCGACGCCAAAGGCAGGCATATAGTTAAACTGGGTCAGGACTTCTCCGACTGCATTCCCCGCTACTGCCTCCGTCCCAAAAGAAACAACCAAGGCAATGATGACGACGTCTCCAGCCCGCATCATGAGACGTTCCCCTGCCGCTGGCAAAGCCAAGGTCAGTAAGTCTTTATCCAGTCCAAAAGTCGGTTTCTCAAAAGGCAGCTTTAATTGCGACCATAAAATCAAAAGACCAACCAAGCGAGACAGAATAGTCCCCCAAGCAACACCCGCTATCCCCATATCAAGGACAAAAATAGCTAGACTTGAAAAAAGAATATTCAAGGCATTGGATAAAAAACTAACATAGAGAGGCAGACGCGGATTATGCGTTGCACGAATCAAGGCACCTAGACTCGTCATCAACCCCAAAAGAACAATCGAACCACCCACTAAAGAAAGATAGAGACCTCCACTTTCGGCCACAGCCTGCTCAGTTCCCAAGAGTCCTATCATCTCTTGCCCAGCAAAGAGCGATAAGGCGCCTAAAAATGCACTCAGCAATAGGGTTATCTTGAGAGCCTCTGTCACGTGATAAGCCAACTTGGACTGATCTTTCTGCCCCAAACTTTTTGAAATAACGCTGGAAATAGCAGCTCCCAGAGCGATAAAAATCGCCTGGTAAATCGTGATAATATTGCTAGCCACTGAAACACCTGAAATAGCGATTAAGCCCAAGTGAGCAACCAGATAACTGTCCACCATACCCATGAGCATCTGCAAAAAGTTTTCGCCCATAGCTGGCAATGCAATATTAAGAATGTCTTTATTTTTCTTAAACAATCCTTCCTCCTGATGAAAAGAAACTCAGTTGGTTTCCCAACCGAGTTTACTCCCTCTGTCTTAAAGTCCTAGATAAGCCTCAACCGCTGCTTGCATGTCAGCAGCTGCCACTGTTGTTTTATGACGAACTGGAGCTGTTTCAAGGCCATCAACTGCTGGTGGCACTGCCACTCCTGAGATTTCATGTAATTGAGCCAAGGCTTCAAAATCTGTCAAACCTGCTTTTCCTGTTACAGCTTCTACTGCAACCACTGGGAACTTGTATGGACTAGCTGTTGAAACAATCACGGTCTTGGTTACATCGCCAGTAGCCGCTTGGTATTTTTTATAAACTGCTGAGGCAACCGCCGTATGTGGATCCTCAATATAAGAATCTGACTCATAAACACGCTTGATTTCTGCTGCTGTTTCTTCCTCCGTCGCATACTCAGCTGCAAAGAGTTCCAGAATCGCTGCATCAAAGTCTGTCAATCCATATTGTCCTTGTGTACTCAAGGCATTCATGAGTTCAGCTGTCTTAACCGCATCATTCCCCAAAAGATGGAAAATTAAGCGCTCCAAGTTTGAAGACACCAAGATATCCATAGATGGGCTAGTCGTCACCTTAAACTCACGCTTCTTGTCGTAAACACGTGTTTTAAAGAAGTCAGTTAAAACATTATTGTCATTTGAAGCACAGATCAATTTGCCAACTGGCAGACCAATTTGCTTGGCATAAAAGGCAGCCAAGATATTTCCAAAGTTTCCTGTTGGTACTGTAAAATTGACCTTTTCACCAGATACAATCTCACCAGTCTTAACCAATTGAGCGTAAGCATAAACATAATACACAATCTGTGGTACCAAACGACCAATATTCATAGAGTTAGCTGATGAAAATTGAAGTTTATTGGCAGCCAACTTTTCACGAAGAGCTACATCGTTAAACATATGTTTGACGTTGGTTTGCGCATCGTCAAAGTTACCATCAATAGCGATAACATGAGTATTGTCGCCAGTCTGAGTAGTCATTTGCAACTCTTGTACCTTGCTGACACCATCCTTTGGATAAAAGACGATAATTTCAGTTCCAGGCACATCCGCAAACCCTGCCATAGCAGCTTTTCCAGTATCACCAGATGTCGCTGTCAAAATGACAATTTTGTTCTCCAAACCATGCTTTTTAGCGGCTGTCGTCATAAAGTATGGCAAGATAGACAAGGCCATATCTTTAAAGGCAATCGTTGAACCATGGAACAATTCCAAATTGTATTGTCCATCCAGCTTCACCAATGGTGCAATAGCTGGAGTATCAAACTTGCTATCGTAGGCATTGCTGATACAGTAGTCCAACTCCTCTGCTGTAAAGTCATCTAAAAATGCTGACAAAACCAATTTAGCCACTTCTTGGTAAGAAGCATCTTGCAATTTTTCAAAATCCAAATCCACCTTTGGATAAGTAAGTGGTGTAAACAGACCACCATCCGTCGCCAAACCTTGCAAAATAGCTTGGCTGGCAGTTACTGTATTATTCGCATCGCGCGTTGATTGATAAACTAATGTCATGAATCTCTATCCTTTATCTATAGTCTCTTCCATTATATCATGATTTTTCAGAAAATTCTCCCTTTATAAGAGAAATTATAGTCCCAATTCTTTCTTCAAAGGCTCTAAATAAATCTTTTCTTGCTTATCTCTTTTCTCCAGTCCCTCCTCAGCTAGGGTGAGTAAGTCTTTAGAAAATTCT